>DASWRX010000283.1:0-4495 GCA_036402955.1 Thermoanaerobaculia bacterium | reverse complement strand
CTCGATGGCCGACGCGGCGCCCATGGTGTGGCCGATCATCGACTTGATCGAGCTCATCGGGATGCGCGGCGCCGCCTCGCCGAAGACCCTCTTGACGGCCACGATCTCCAGCCGGTCGTTGGTCGGCGTGCCGGTGCCGTGGGCGCTGATGTAGCTCACCTCCTCCGGCGCGGCGCCGGCGTCGGCGAGGGCGCGCTGCATGGCCCGCGCCGCGCCGTCCCCCTCCGGGTGGGCGGCCGTCATGTGGTGGGCGTCGCAGGAGAGGCCGTAGCCGGCGAGCTCGGCGTAGATCCGCGCGCCGCGCGCCACCGCCCGCTCGAACGGCTCGAGCACCAGCACGGCGGCGCCCTCCCCCGGGATCATCCCCTTGCGGTTGCGGTCGAACGGCTGGCAGCGCTCCGGGGCGATGGCGCCCAGGCGGGAGAAGCCGGTGTAGGTGATGCGCGAGAAGGCGTCGGCGCCGCCGGCGAGCATCAGGTCGGCCCGGCCGGCGCGCAGCACGTCGAGGGCGTGCGCGAGGGCGTAGTTGCCCGCCGCGCAGGCCGCCGGAATCATCGTGTTGACGCCGGCGAAGCCCAGCTCGCGCGCCACGTGGGCGGCGATCATGTGGCAAGGGTAGAGGCGGATGAGCTCGGGGCCCACCCGGTCCAGCTCTCCGGCCAGATAGCGGTCGTCGAGCTTCTCCACTTCCAGCGGCTCGCCGGAGGTGGTGCCCATGGCGATGCCGGCCCGTTCGGGATCGATCAATCCCGGCTCCACCCCCGAGTCCTCGATCGCCATCCGCGCCGCGGCGATGGCGAGCTTCGAGGCGCGGCCGAGCGCTGCCGGATCGAGCCGCCGGACGTAAGGATCGGGCTCGAAGCCGCGCACCTCGGCTCCCAGATGTACGTTGAAGGCACGGGTATCAAAGGACTCGACCGGAGCGAACCCCGACCGGCCGGCGAGCAGGCCGTTCCAGACCTCGTCACGCCCGGCGCCGATCGGGGTGACCAGGCCGAGGCCGGTCACCGCGACGCGGACCTCCATGGCTACACCGCCAGAGGCTGGCGCTCTTGCAGGCGGCCCTGGACCAGCGCCACCATGTCGGGGATGCTGTCAACCTCCTTGTAGCGCTCGTCGGGCAGCTCCAGCCTGAAGGCGAGATCGACGTCCACGCCGATCTCGAGGAGCGACAGCGAATCGAGCTTGAGCTCGTCCCGCAGCCTGGCCGTATCGCCGATCTTCCTGGAATCGAGGCCGGCCACATTGGAGATGATCTGCTTGATCCGCTCACGGATCTCCGCGGTATCCTGGCTCATGGTTGGCTCTCCCTCAATTGGTCTTTAAACGATTCGAATGTTGATCCAGCGAACTTCGCCTCACTGTCATCTAGGTTAGGCCCGAAACGTCGAGATTCGTTACAGGCCCAATAAGAACAACGAGAAACGGGCCGGTCAGGGGTCAGGCCCGGCGCGAAAACCTTCGCGACGTTCCTGAGCCGAGAGCGCCGATCCCCCGCAACAGGATCGCGATCGAGGCTCCCATCCCCTCGACGAGCAGGCGGAGGAGCCAGAAAAGGGAAGCGGCGCCGGTCGACGCCAGCAGCCAGAGCGGCAGCAGGGGCGGGGCGAGGAGAGGCGGCGCGAACGCCAGGCTGCGCGCCAGCCCAGGCCAGAACCGGACCTCGGTGGAGGCGGTCGCCAGGCCCTGGAGCTCGACCGCGGTGATGGCCACGGTCGCCGCGGCCGCGGTCGGCGCCGTTCCGGCGAGGGCGGTCTCGAACCGGCTCCGGCGGCGCCCCGCGAGCTCGTAGGCGCCGTTCTCCATCGGATGGCCGGAATATCGGAAACCGTTCGCCGCGCTATAAGCGAAATACAGCACGAGGAAAGGGCGGAGCGGTCCGAATCCCCAGCCGGCTTCCTGCGCCTGAAGGGCATGATACGCCTCGTGGATCAGCGTGCCGAGTCCCTCGACGCTCCCCGGGTCCCAGGCCCGGGCCGCCACGTAAACGCAGGTGCGGCGTGAGACCAGCAGATGCGGCAGGACGATCGCGTCGCTCCCCAGCAGGCGGATCAGGTGCGGGAGGCCGCGGTGGAAGGAGACGGCGCCGAGATCGAGCGTCGGGTAGATGGCCGCCAGGACCCGCGCCACCTCCGGCGGCGGCTGGACCCGCTCGGGAAAAAACCAGCGCCAGAGGCGGCGGGCCTGAGCCTGGAGCCGGCGGCCGAGCCTCACCTCCCCGACCCTCCTCTGCCGTCCCCGCCCCTACGAAAACCTCCTCCGGCGCGTGAGGATTCGGACGGCGGCCTCACCTCTTCCCCGTATAGGCGATCCTGTAGACCGCGCCCGCCTTGTCATCCGAGACCAGCAGCGCGCCGTCCGGCATCACCTGCACGTCCACCGGCCGGCCCCATTCGTTGCCTCCCTGCAGCCACCCCTCGGCGAACGGCTCGTAGGAGACCGCCCTGTCGCCCTGCAGGCGCACCAGGGTCACCCGGTAGCCGATCGGCGTCGAGCGGTTCCAGGAGCCGTGCTCGGCGATGAAGATCTGGTCGCGGTAGGTCTCCGGGAACATCGTGCCGGTATAGAACCGCATGCCGAGCGCGGCCACGTGCGGCCCCAGCTCCCGCGCCGGCGGCGTGAACTCCGAGCAGGCGTGCTTCTTGCCGAACTGGGGGTCGGGGATGCGCCCGGCGTGGCAGTAGGGGAAGCCGAAGTTCATCCCCGCCTTCGCCGCGTGGTTGAGCTCGTCGGGCGGCAGATCGTCGCCCAGCATGTCGCGGCCGTTGTCGGTGAACCAGAGCTCGTGGGTCTGCGGATGCCAGTCGAAGCCCACCGTGTTGCGGATCCCCCGCTCCACGATCTCCGGCGTCCCCCCCTGCGGCCCCTGGAGGGACAGGCGGGTGATCGTGCCGTAGATCGGGTTGCCCTTCTCGCAGACGTTGCAGGGCATCCCCTCGGGAACGTAGAGCTTGCCGTCCGGACCGAAGCGGATGAACTTCCAGCCGTGGTGGGTATCGCTGGGAAAGGCGTCGCTCACCACCACCGGCTTCGGCGGGCTCGCCAGCTTGCCGTCGATGCCGTCGTAGCGGAGCACCCGCGAGATCTCGGCCACGTAGAGCGCGCCGTCCTTCCAGGCCACCCCGTTCGGCGCCCTCAGCCCCGAGGCGACCGTGCGGACCTCCTCCGCCTTGCCATCGCCGTTCCGGTCCACCACCGCGTAGACGGTCCCCACCTGGCTGCCCACGTAGACGATCCCCTTGGGGGAGAGCGCCAGCGACCGGGCGCCCCGCAATCCGCTGGCGTAAATGGAGATCGAGAACCCCGGCGGCAGCTTGATCGACTGCAACGGCAGGCTCTCCGGAGGCGCCGCCGCCGGTGCCGAGCAGGCCAGGATGGGGGCGATCAGGAGGACCAGGCCGAGGAACAGGGATTTCAGATTTTTCATGGCGCGCACACTCCCTCCTCTCTCTGAACCGACGCAAGAATCATGCACCAGAATCAGGGACCTCAGGGACAGCAGAGACAGCAGGGACAAAACCCGTCTCTGCTGTCGCTGCTGTCCCTGATGTCCCTGATTTCAGCTCAGAATCAGCGCCACCCCCACCGCCATCAGCACCACGGCCCAAAGCTTCCGCAGGGTGACCGGCTCGTGGAAGAAAATTCTCCCAGAGACCAGGGCCGCGACGTTGCCGATGCCGCGCTTCAGGGTCTCGACCGTGCCCACGAACGCCTGGGGGAGCGCGAGGAGCTGGAGCGCCAAGGCGAGCGAGCTGACCACCAGGGCCAGCACGTAGGTGCCGGGGACGCGGCGCACCGCCCCGAGATCCCCCAGGCCCCGCTGGAAAACCAGCACCGCCAGTACCCCCACCGCCACCCCCGCCGTGAGCACGATGCCATGGAAGGGGGCGTTCCCCCGCTCCACCGACATCTTGTCCAGCGGGATCGTGAGCGACCAGAGAAAGGCGGTGAGCGCCACCATCAGCGCCCCCTTCAGGCTCCCCTGCTGCTGGGACGCCTGGCCGCCGCTCCGCCGCCAGTGCAGGACGATCGCCCCACCCACCACCAGCAGCATGCCCAGGGTATGCCCCAAATTGGGCCGCTCGCCGAGCAGGGGAATCGCCAGCAGGGTGGCGAAGACCGGGGTCAGCGAGAGCAGCGGCACGGTCACCGAGATCGGCGCGATCCGCATCCCCTCCAGGAACAGCAGGTTGGCGATGATATTGAGGATCACCGAGGCGAGCGCCGGCACCCAGTAGCCCGGCCCGGGCAGCCTCGGCCCCTGCGCCAGGGCCCAGGCCACGAACAGCGGCGCCGAGCCGACCGTCAGCAGGAACACCAGCGCCACCGGGGGGATCTCCCGCACCAGCATCTTGCGCAACAGGTCGAACCCCGCCCAGCCGAGGCTGCAGGCAACGACCAGGAGGAGGACGGAGATGGGGAGGGACATGGAGGCGGGGAGTGTATCGCGGTTGCGACGGTCCGCCCTGAAGGGGCGGAATTTGAATAGCCTGGC
>DASWRX010000282.1:0-4002 GCA_036402955.1 Thermoanaerobaculia bacterium | reverse complement strand
TGACGGACGAGGTGCGGAAGGCCGTGCGCGAGAGCGGGATCGGCGAGGGGCTGTGCACGGTCTTCATCCAGCACACCTCGGCGAGCCTGACGATCCAGGAGAACGCGGACCCTTCGGCCCGCCACGACCTCGAG
This sequence comes from Thermoanaerobaculia bacterium, assembly GCA_036402955.1. GTDB lineage: Bacteria > Acidobacteriota > Thermoanaerobaculia > Multivoradales > UBA5704 > DATARR01. The sequence goes on along the minus strand of DASWRX010000282.1, from coordinate 3,868 downwards.
GCCTGGCTCAACCGGCTGGTGCCCGAGCGCGACGCCCTCTATACCCACACCGCCGAGGGTCCGGACGACATGCCCTCGCACATCAAGGCCGCGCTCACCGCGACCTCCCTCTCGATCCCCGTGCTCGACGGCGAGCTGGGGCTCGGCACCTGGCAGGGCCTCTACATCTGGGAGCACCGCCACCACCCCGGCGCGCGCAAGCTGCTGGTGCACGTGGGTACGTAGGGCTAGCTGGCCCCCTTCGCCGGACCGTCCAGCTCCTCGATCGTGGCGTCCGAGGCCGGCCGCTCCTTCTTGAGGCGGACCGCGACCCGCTCGGCGTCGCGGAAGGCGCGCAGCACGTTCAGGCCCGCGAGCCGGCCCAGCTCGTCGTCGGTCCAGCCGCGGCGGAGAAGCTCGGCGAACAGCGCGGGGAAGTCCCCCACCCCGGTGAGCCCCAGGGGAACGCTCTCGATGCCGTCGAAATCCGAGCCGATCCCCACGTGATCGATGCCCGCCACCTGGCGGACGTGCTCGACGTGATCGGCCACCTGCTCCAGCGTGGCCCGCGGCGCCGGGCGCCGGCGGCTCCAGTCGTCCAGCTCGCGCTTCACCCGCTCGGGGTCCTCCGGATGGAGAGTCTTCAGGCGCGTCTCCTCGGCGTCGTGATCGGCGTTCCAGCTCCGCACGGCCTCGGAGGCGAAGGAGGGCACGAAGGTCACCATCACCACGCCGCCGTTCTTCGCCAGCAGGCGCAGCACGTCGTCCGGCACGTTGCGGGGGTGGCCGTCGAGGGCCCGCGCCGAGGAGTGGGAGAAGATCACCGGCGCCTGCGCCACGGCGATCGCCTTCCTCATCGTCTCCGGCGCCACGTGCGAGAGGTCCACCAGCATGCCGAGGCGGTTCATCTCGCGCACCACCTCCTCGCCGAAACGGGTGAGGCCGCCGTGCCGGGGAGCGTCGGTCGCCGAGTCGGCCCAGTCGGTGTTCTTGCTATGGGTGAGCGTCATGTAGCGGGCGCCCGCCTCGTAGAGCTGGCGCAGGACGCCGAGCGAGTCGTGGATCGAGTGCCCCCCCTCCATGCCGATCAGCGAGGCGATCTTGCCGGCCTTGTGGATGCGCGCCACGTCGTCGGCCGTCCGCGCCAGCTCGAAGGTGTCCGGGTAGCGCTCGACCAGGCGGTGGACGTCGTCGATCTGCTCCAGCACGGCCTGGACGGCGTCCGCGCCGGTGATCTCGACCGGGACGTAGACGGACCAGAACTGCCCCCCCAGCCCTCCCTTGCGGAGGCGCGGGATGTCGGTGTGCATGGGCGGCTCGAGCTGCGAGGTGTCCCCCCGCAGATCGAGCTTGTCGAAGTGGTTCTGGAACCGCTTGCGGTACTCCCAGGGCAGGTCGTTGTGGCCGTCGACGAGCGGCACCCGGTCCAGCAGCCGGCGCGCCCGCTCGAGCAGGGCGGGATCGGGGTCCTTGTGGACCGGCGCCTGGGCTCCGCCGGCGGCGGCGAGCGCCAGCCCGGCCCCGAAGGCCAGACAGCAGATCTTTCGCATCGTGTCGTCTCCTCTGGCCGGATTCTACGCTGTGGAGATAGAGTTGCCGCCATGGATCATCCCGAGCCGTTCCGTCCCGAGGACCACGCCGTCTACGATCCCGAACGGATGGGCAAGAGCACGCTGTTCGAGTCGGACCGCGTCCTGGTGGGGCTGAACGCCTTCGAGCCCGGCCAGGAGCACCGCCTGCACGCCCACGCGGGCATGGACAAGGTCTACTACGTGCTGGCCGGCCGCGGCGCCTTCCTGCTCGAGGGGCGCGAGGAGCCGATGGAGGCCGGCATGATGCTCGCCGCGCCCGAGGGGGTCCGCCACGGCATCCGCAACACCGGGACCGAGCGCCTGCTAGTGATGGCGATCCTGGCGCCGTCGCCGTAGCGCTTGAGATACGTCCCGGTCTATCGCACCTTCCACAGCTTGTGCTGCTGCACGGACAGCCTCCACGGAGGGTTGTCCCGGCACAGGCGGATGCACCAGTCGAGGGTGCGCGGATCGACCTCGGCGCCGTCGAAGGCGGGCGAGATCAGGTAGTGGTCGGCCTCGACGGCGGTCCTGGGAATCCCCTGGCCGTGGCCGCGGACGTACTTGACCTCGTTCGCCCGCTTCTGGCGGACGGCGTGCTCGGCCACCTTGGGGCTGACGGTGATCCAGTCGATCCCCTCCGGCAACTCGAAGCTGCCGTTGGTCTCGATCGCCAGCCGGTAGCCGGCGGCGTGAAGGCCGTCGATCAGCTCGCGGTCGGCCTGGAGGGCGGGCTCGCCGCCGGTGAGGATCGCCCAGTCGCAGGCCGCGGAGAGCTGGCGGAACTCGGCCACGATCTCCTCGAGGGTCAGCCGGCGGCCGGACTCGAACTCGGTGTCGCAGTCGAAGCCGTGCGTCTCCACCGTGCAGGCGAGATTGCACTTCGCGAGCCGCAGGAACAGGTTGGGCGTCCCGGCGCGGACCCCTTCCCCTTGCAGGCTGTAGAAGATCTCGTTGACGAGGTAGCGTTCCACAGGGGGTACTTTAATGCGGATTCCGCTGTGGATGATCCTACTGCTTTAAAAGGGATGCTATGATCCCGCGCCAGAAAGGGGGACTTATGAGATCCACAACGGTCAAGCGTCTCTTGGGATTGACGGTTCTTGCGGTCCTGATGGGTTTCACGCCCATCGGCACACGGCCAGCAGCGGCGATCTGCACCTTCTGCAACGAAGCTCGCTACGATTGCGCCTACAACATTTGCGGCGTTCAGGGTTGTACTGTGAGCTCGTTCTCCTGCAACTGCACGCAGCAAAGCTATAGCTGTACGTGCAGTTGCTAGGAGGCGCCCCGGCAGGACGCTGAGCAAGCCCCGAAGGGAGACGGGCAGATTTCGAGACCCTGCCCCCTCCCTCCGGTGGCTTCAGACCGGCCTCAGCAGCAGCAGGCGTGGACCGAATCCGAGGTGATGGGATAATCCTGCAGGTCGGCCACGCCGCCCTTGATCGCCCTCGTCTGCTCGTCCGTCAGCTTGCCGACCGTCTCGCGGGAGATCGACAGCTTCTTGGGATTCACCTTCTTCATGGGGTCTCCTTTCCTGGGCCTGTGGCCCGTTAAAAGCTATTCCACCAGCCGCAGCTCCACGTAGGGCGGCGGTGGCTGGATCGCCGAGTAGTCGTTTTCCATGATGGAGATCTCCCCCGCCTTCTCCACCTCCCGGAAGCCCGCGAAGCGGTAGGTGATCAGCATCTGGCGGTTGCGGTCGTTGGCGACGAACTCGGCCCGCAGCCGCACGCCCGCCTCCCTCGCCGTCCGCAGGACGTGGTGAATCATGATCGTGCCCACCCCCTTGGACATCACCCGGCAGGACATCAGCAGCAGCTTGACCGTCCAGACCTCCTCGCCCAGCTCGATCAGGGTGAGGCCGATCTTGCCGTAGGAGCCGTGGCGGTCCTCCAGGCTGGAGATCAGCAGCCGGTGGCGCGGCGAGCGCCGCAGCGCTTCCAGCTCCTCGTAGGAGTAGGTGTAGCCGGTGGTGTTGAGCTGGTTGGTGCGCACGGTCAGCTCCTCGGCGCGCTGGAGGTCCTCCTCGCGGCAGAGGGCGATGGTGAAGATCATGCCCAGGGTGGCCAGGAACTCCTCCGTGGGGCCGACGTACTCCGCCTCCTCCCGGTTGCGCGCGATGTCCGCCTGGTACATCCGGCGGCGGAGCCGGGAGTCCTCGGTGACGAACCGGGGGTTGAATTCGGGGCGGTCGAGCAGGTCGTCCAGCAGGGCCGAGTCGAGGCAGAGCACCTGGCGGTGGGTGAAGGCCACCTCCTCGCGCTCGAAGGGCTGGTCGTCCACGAAGGCGACGGCGTCCAGGCCGATGTTGATGT
>DASWRX010000281.1:0-9733 GCA_036402955.1 Thermoanaerobaculia bacterium | reverse complement strand
ACGAGCTGGATGCGCTCGCGGCGGAGCTTCGTCTCATCGTACTCCGGCCAGGAGGTCTCGAGCAGGCTCTCGGTATAACCGCGCCGCTCCCACAGCTCCTCGGTGACGTGCGGGGCCAGCGGGTGGAGGAGCTGGAGCAGGGTGTCGAACGCCTCCTCGCAGCGCAGCCGCGAGGCGGTCTTCTCCTCCAGCGCCCGCCCCAGGCTGTTCGACAGCTCCATCAGCGCCGCGACGGCGGTGTTGAAGGAGAAGCGCTGGAGGCTCTGGGTGACCCGCTGGATGGTGGCGTGGCGCTCGCGCTCCAGGTCGGCGTCCGCCGGCGCCGTGGGCGGCGCCTCGGGGAGGCGCTCCAGCATCCGCCAGACCCGGGTCAGGAACCGGTAGGCGCCCGAGACCGCCTCGTCGCTCCACTCGGCGTCCTTCTCCGGCGGACCGATGAAGAGGGTATAGACCCGCTCGGTGTCGGCCCCCATCTCGTCGATCAGCTCGTCGGGCGAGACCGTGTTGCCGCGCGACTTGGACATCTTCTCCACCCGCCCGGACTTCTCCGAGAAGCGGGTGATCATCCCCTGGTTGAACAGGTTCTGGAACGGCTCCTCGATCCCCACCATCCCGAAGTCGTGCAGCACCTTGCAGATGAACCGCGCGTAGAGCAGGTGCAGGATGGCGTGCTCGATGCCGCCGATGTACTGGTCCACCGGCATCCAGCGGTCGGCGATCTCGCGATCGAACATCCTCGCGGCGTCCCGCGGCGAGAGAAAGCGCAGGTAGTACCAGGAGCTGTCGACGAAGGTGTCCATGGTGTCGGTCTCGCGCCGCGCCGGGCCGCCGCACTGCGGACAGGCGGTCTCCACGAACGACCGCGAGCGCGACAGCGGGTTCCCCTCGCGGCCGGTGAACTCGACGTCGTAGGGGAGCTCGATGGGGAGCTGGTCGTCCGGCACCGGCACCATGCCGTCCGTCTCGCAGTAGACGACCGGGATGGGCGTCCCCCAGTAACGCTGGCGGGAGATCAGCCAGTCGCGCAGCCGGTAGACCACCTTGCCGCGGCCCCAGCCGTTCTCCTCGATCCAGGCGATGAAGCGGGCGATCGTCTCGGGGCCGTCCGCCAGGCCGTCGAACGGCGGCGCGCCGCGGATCACCCCCTGGTGCAGGATCGGCTCGGTCAGCCCGGAGGGATCGGTCTCTCCCTCCTCCAGGTGGTAGACCAGGCGGACCGGCAGCCCCTCCTGGCGGGCGAAGGCGAGGTCGCGCGCGTCGTGGGCCGGCACCGCCATGATGGCGCCGGAGCCGTACTCGGGCAGCACGTAGTTGGCGAGCCAGACGGGGATCTCCTCGCCCGTCGCCGGGTTGACGGCCAGGGCGCCGGTGTCGCGACCCTCCTTGGGGTTCTCCTCGGACGAGCGCTGGATGCGCGGCGTGTTGCGCACCTGCTCGGTCCAGGCCGCGATCCCCTCCCGATCGGGGTTCCCCTCGATCAGGCGCGAGGCGAGCGGGTGCTCCGGCGCCAGCACCAGAAAGGTGGCGCCGTGGACCGTGTCGGGCCGGGTGGTGAAGACGGTCACCGGCTCCTTCAGGGCGGGGATCTCGAAGCGGATCTCGGCCCCCTCCGAGCGGCCGATCCAGTTGCGCTGCATCACCTTGACCTTCTCGGGCCATCCCTCGAGGGCGTCCAGCCCGGCGAGCAGGCGGTCGGCGTAGTCGGTGATGCGGAAGAACCACTGCTCGAGGTCGCGCTGGACGACCGGCGTGCCGCAGCGCTCGCAGGCGCCGTCCACCACCTGCTCGTTGGCGAGCACGGTGCGGCAGCTCGGGCACCAGTTGACCGGCGCCATCTTCTTGTAGGCGATCCCGCTCTCCAGCATGCGCAGGAACAGCCACTGGTTCCAGCGGTAGTAGTCGGGGAAGCAGGAGGCGATCTCCTTGGACCAGTCGTAGAGAATCCCCCAGCGCCGGAACTGCTCCTTCATCACCTTGATGTTGGCCACCGTCCAGTCGCGCGGGTGGACGCCGCGCTGGATGGCGGCGTTCTCGGCCGGCAGGCCGAAGGCGTCCCAGCCCATCGGGTTGAGCGCCCGCTTGCCGTTCATGCGCAGGAAGCGGTAGAGGGCATCGCCCAGGATGTAGTTGCGCCCGTGCCCGACGTGGAGGCGGTCTCCCGAGGGGTAGGGGAACATCATCAACATGTAGGTCTTGCCGTGGGCCTGGCGCAGATCCACCTCGGCCGCCCGCGTCTTCTCCCAGCGGTCCTGCCATTTGGCCTCGATGGCCTTGTGGTCGTATGGAGTGCTCATCCTCGGATGTCTCTCTCTCTCTCAATTTTTGTGGCGGGCGGCCGGCCGCCGCGCGCCCGTCAGGTCAGGCTGCCCGGGAAGGTGTGCTGCTTCAGCAGGCCGTCCAGCAGGCCGTTGACGAAGCGTCCCGACTGCTCGGAGCCGAATTTCTTGGCCAGCTCGATGGCCTCGTCGAGCACCACCAGCTTGGGCGTGTCGCGCTCGTGGAGCATCTCGTAGACGGCGAGGCGCAGGATGTTGCGGTCCACCGGCGGCATCCGCTCCAGCCGCCAGTTGTCGGCCTGGCCGCGGATCAGCTCGTCGATCCGCTCCCGGCTGTCCACCGTGCCGCGGACGAGCGCCTGGGCGTACTCGAACGCCTCGTCCACCCGCGTCCGGCGGCGGGCGAGCTCCTCGCGCTCCTCCGCCGTGGGGATCCCCCGCTTCTTGTCCTGGGCCGCCTCCCGCGCCACGTATTCCGAGAGATCGAAGGTGTTGAAGATGTTGGGCAGCGGGCTGTCCCCCAGGTCGCTCTGGTAGAGCATCTGCACCGCCATTTCCCGCGCCATGCGCCGCTTTCCTGCCGTCATGAACCTCGCCTCAAAGATCCCAATCGACCACATCCATGAAAACAACGGCCGCTCCCGCGTTCCGGGAACGGCCGATCGCGCCCGCTGTGGAACGCCGCTAGCTCCCGGTGCCGCCGCCGCCAATGTCGCGGATACCGCCGCGCAACCGCGCGAACAGATCGGCCATCTCCAGCGCCGCCAGCGCCGCTTCCCACCCCTTGTTGCCCGCCTTGCCCCCCGCCCGCTCCGCCGCCTGCTCCGAGCTGTCGCAGGTCAGCAGGCCGAAGCCGACCGGGATCCGGTGCCGCTCCGCCACCGCCGCGATGCCCCGGCTCGCGGTCGCGCAGAGATAGTCGAAATGGGGCGTCTCGCCGCGGATCACCACACCGATCGCCACCAGCCCGTCGATCCCTCCAACAACGGCCAATTCCTCGAGCGCCTGCGGGATCTCCCAGGCGCCCGGGACCGACGCGAGGTGGATGTCCCCCGCCTCGACGCCGTGCCGGCGCAGGCAGTCCACGGCGCCGGCGACCAGCAGGTCGCCGAGCCGCGAATTGAAGCGCGACGCGACGATGCCGAACCGCCGTCCGGCGCCGCTCAGGGCCCCTCTTGTCTCTCGGATCTCGTTCACGGGCGGTCACCCTTCGAAAGCGCGGGAAGTATAGGAGATTGGCCGGACATTTGCACCCTTCTATGGCGTGATGGGGACGAGGAAGGAGGACCGCGCCATGAAACCACATCTCGAACGCTCCCACCTCATCCGGCTCGCGCTGCTGGCCCTCGCCTGCGCCCTGATCCTGGCCACCCGGGCGCCGGCGCAGATCCAGTCCCGCCAGCTCGCCTGTCCCGGCCCGGTGCCCGCGGGCTGGGTCAAGGTGGACGCCGTCGCGACGACCTCGGACTGCGGCGGCCGCGACGCCTGGGTGCTGGAGCTCTACACCAACAAGATCCCGGGCTCCGGGATGGTCATCTGCGCCGACCAGCCCACCCCGCCCGGCTGGGAGACGCTCGGCACCGCCACCAGCACGGGCCAGTGCGCCGGCAGCGCCGCGCCGGCCGACAACATCAAGTCGATCCGGCGGCTCGGCTGAGATCCGGCTGAGAAGGATGCGCGGCGCGCCTACCCCAGGCCGCCCGCCGCCATCTGCCGCAGGAAGATCCCGTAGCTCGGCGCGAACAGCGCCTTGATCAGCACGTCCAGCAGGATCCCGGCCAGCGCCAGCCCCATCAGCCGCAGCTCCCAGCGCTCGAACGGCCAGGCCCGGCGCGCCAGGAGAGGCCGCGAGAACAGCGCCCCCAGCAGCACGAAGGCGGCCACCCGCAGCACCGACCAGGGCACCCAGGCGATCAGCGGACCCAGGAAGGGATGGCCGCTCGCCGCCGCGTAGAAGCCCACGAAACAGCTCATGTAGCCGACCAGCGCCGCCCCCATCGCCAGGCCCAGGTAGCCGCCGCTCGCCCAGGTCAGCAGCAGGAAGAGCCCGAGATGGAGCAGGTGCTGGGGAATGAAGGCGCGCGGATCGTTCTCCGGCGCGGCGCCGGTCGCCACCCAGCCGAACATCTCGCGGCGGTAGTCCTCGCCGTGCAGAATGCCGGCGCGGGCCGTCTCCGGCGCGTGGAGCACGAGCAGGATCACCCCCGCGCTCAGCAGGCAGGCCCAGGCCATGCCGAGCAGCCAGGCTCCCAGGTAGTCCCGCTCCCGCACGCGATCGCGGAAGGCGAGCCAGAGGGTCAGCGGCGCCACCAGCGGCAGGGCCCACCGGCCACCCGGCACCGCGGCCAGCAGCGGCACGAAGAGGGTGAGCGGCAGCAGCCAGGTCATTCAGGCCGTCCAGTCGTCTGGAAAGGGATCAGAGCGCTCCTCCCGCCGGTCCCAGCGAGACCTCCTCGACCAGCGTCGAGGGATCGGCGTCGAGCACGTAGCCCAGGGCCCGCGCCACCTCGCGCGGGGGCACCATGGCGGCGCGGTTCCAGTCGCCGGACAGAGGGTCCCAGAGCGGCGTGTCGGTGGCTCCGGGATAGAGGGCGGTGACGCGGACGCCGCTCCCCTGGAGCTCCTCGCGCAGCACGGCGACCAGGCCGGCGAGGCCCCATTTGCTGGCGCAGTAGGCCGACCAGCCGGGGAATCCCCGGCGGGCGGCGGTGGAGAGCAGCGGGACGATCCACCCCTGCCCGCGCGCCTTCATCGCCGGCAGCAGGGCGCGGATCAGCAGGAAGACGCCGGTGAGATTGGTGTCCAGGATGGCGGCGAAATCCTCCGGCGAGGTCTCCTCCAGGGGGGCGATGGCGGCCACCCCGGCGGCCGGCACGACCAGCTCCGCCGCTCCCCAGCGGGCCCGGATCTCCCCGGCGCAGCGCTCCAGGGCCACGGCGTCGCGCACGTCGGCGGGGAGGATCATGCCCTTGTCCCCGCGGTCTCCGAAACCGGCCAGCGCCAGCGTCTCCGCGAGCGGCTCCCGCCGCCGTCCCAGCAGCGCCAGGTCGTAGCCCCGGCGCGCCAACTCCAGGGCGATCTCGCGGCCCAGCCCCGAGCCGCCGCCGCTCACCACGGCCACTCCGCGCGGGTCCGTCATCATTCTCCTAGACTATCAGGGGCTCAGGGGCTCAGGGGCCCTCACCTCTCCCGCCGCCGGATCTCCTCCGCCTCGGCCCACCGTCCCTGGCTGGCAAGCGCCGTGGCCAGGTCGGCCCGGGTGACGGCCACGTCCGGATGCTGGACCCCGAGGATCTCCCGCTGGGCCTGGAGAGAGCCGCGCAGCACCCTCTCCGCCTCCCGGGGCTTCCCCGCCTCGATCAGGATCTCGCCGATCTCCGTCTCCACCCGCAGCAGACGGGGATCGCGGGGGCCGAGGACCTTGCGCTCGATCAGCAGACCCTGGCGGCCCAGCCGCTCGGCCGCCATCCGGTTGCCCTGCGTCCGCTTCGACTTGGCGAGCGCCAGAAAGCTGTCGGCCACCGCCGGCCCCACCGCCCCCTCGGCCCGGAAGGCGACGGTCAGCGCGCGCCGGTGCAGGACCTCGGCCTCCTTCGGCCGGCCGCGCGCCACGAGCAGGTCGCCGAGCTCGTTGAGGCTCCTCTCGACCTCCAGGTCCTTGCCCCCCAGCAGGCGCTCCTTGATCGCGAGGGAGCGGCGCAGCAGCGTCTCGGCGTCGGCGAAGGCGGAGCGCTCCCGCTTCAGCAGGCCGAGGTGTTCCAGGCTGTCCGCGACCTCGTGGGACTCGCCGCCGTAGATCGCGCGCCGCAGGGCGAGGCTCCGCGCGAGGAGCGGCTCGGCGCGGTCGTAGCGGCCGAGGCCCAGCTCGACCTCACCGATGGCGTCCATCAGCGCGGCCTGGACGTCCGGCTGGCCGCCCAGGTCCCGCGACACCCGCTCGGCGCCCCGCGCCAGGATCTCGTCGGCGGTCAGGCGCTCGCCCTTGGTGTGATAGGGATCGGCGGCCTTGAAGGTGTCGAGCAGGAAACCCAGGGAGTAGCGGGCCTTGTCGCGCTCGCGGGCGATCCGCCGGCTCTGCACCAGCAGGCTGGCGATGAACCCCGCCACCAGCAGCGCCACCACGGCGGCGGCGGCCACGCCCGCCCGGTGGCGGCGCAGGAACTTGCGGGCGCGGTAGGGCAGCGTGTCCGGCCGGGCCACCACGGGCAAGCTGTGCAGATGGCTCTCGAGATCGCCGGCGAGCTGCGCCGCCGAGCCGTACCGGCGCGCCGGCTCCTTGCGCAGCGCCATCAGCGCCACGTTGTCGAGATCCCCCTGGAGACGCCGGCGCAGGGCCTGCGGCCGGGTGCCGCGCGCCGCGGCGATCTCCTCCACGGAACGGATTCCCGAAGGTCCGCCGCCGGCGCGGAACAGGGCGAGGCTCGGCCGCTCCGGCTCCTGCTCGCAGATGGCGCGCTCGATCTCGTGCAGGAAGCCGGTCTCCAGCCGGTAGGGGCTGCGGCCGGCCAGCAGCTCGTAGAGCAGGACGCCCAGCGAGTAGACGTCGCTCGCCGTGGTGATCGGCTCCCCCTTGACCTGCTCGGGGCTGGCATAGCTCGGCGTCATGATCCGCGAGCCCGTCCGCGTCAGGTCCGGCAGCGTGGGAGCGCCGGACTCCAGGCGCTTGGCGATGCCGAAGTCCAGCAGCTTCGGCTCCCCCGCCTCGGTGACCAGGATGTTGCCCGGCTTGAGATCGCGGTGGACCAGCAGGTTCTGGTGCGCGTGCTGGACGGCCGCGCAGATGCGCCGGAAAAGGTCCAGCCGCTGATCCACGGAGAGCCGGCGGCGGTCGCACCACTCGTCGACGGGCAGCCCCTCGACGAGCTCCATCACCAGGTAGGGCCGGCCGTCCGCGGTGCTGCCGCCGTCGTAGAGGCGGGCGATGTTGGGATGCTCGAGGCGGGCGAGGATCTGCCGCTCGACGAAGAAGCGGTGGAGCGCGTCGGTCCCCTGGAGGCCCGAGCGGAGGATCTTGATCGCCACGTCCTGCCGGTAGTGCTCGTCCTCCCGGCGGGCGAGATAGACGGTGCCCATGCCGCCGCCGCCCAGCCGGCGCAACAGACGATAGGGGCCCAGCCGCCCGCTCTCCTCCGCCTCCGGCACCAGCCCCAGCAGCTCGCCGGCCGGACGCTCCAGGAACGTGGCGTTGCTCTCCTCGTCGGCGGCGAGCAGGCGCTCCACGGCGCGGCGCAGCTCGGAGTCCCCGGCGCACGCCGCCTCCAGGAAACCCTCCCGTTCAGCGGCGGGACGCTCCAGGACGTCGGCGAAGACGCGATCGATCTCCCGCCAGCGGCCGGGCTCCATTCAAGCCCTCTCCTCCGGCTGCAGCTCCCTGTAGAGCCAGGCCTTGGCGCGCCGCCACTCGCGGCCGACCGTCTCGGGCGAGATGCCGAGCTGCGCCGCCGTCTCCTCCAGCGTCAGGCCGGCGAAGAAGCGGAGCTCGACGACCGCCGCCTTGCGGGGATCGATCGCCTCCAGGGCCGCCAGCGCCTCGTCGACCTCCAGCAGGTCGACGCTCTTCACCATCGTCAGGTCGGCGGCCTCGGACAGGGTGACCCTCTCCATGCCCCCGCCCCGCTTGAGCCGCTTCTGATGGCGGGCGTAGTCCACCAGGATGCGCCGGATCAGGTGGGCGGCGAAGGCGAAGAAGTGCTCGCGGCTGGGCCAGTGGAAGCCCTCCTGCCCGTCGAGCCGCAGGTAGGCCTCGTGGACGATGGCGGTCGCCTGCAGCGTGTGATCGCAACGCTCGCGGCGGAGCTGGCGCGAGGCGATGCGGCGCAGCTCGTTGTAGACCAGGGGAAGCACCCGCTCCGCCGCCTCCTGATCGCCGGCGCTCCACTTCTGGAGGAGCTGGGTGATGCTCCCCCCGCCGCCCGGCGCCACCGCCTTCTCATCCGAAAGAGTCTGTCCCTTCAATCGCGGCCCTCCGGGAATCGATGGAGCTCTGCCGCTACAGTCTATGCCAGGTTCTCATAGCATTGCAGCCGGGCCGCCGTCATTCAGGCCCTCTCACGGCCGCGGTGACGAGAAGACCGTGGAGTCTCAGCAGGTCCTGGTGGATCTGGGCGAACGCCGTCTGGAGAGCTTCGGGCAGGAGCCCCGGGATCGACAGGGCCTCCTCGATCGCCGGCGGCTCCGCGGCGTTGATCCGGTCGAGCTCCCGGTCGAGGAGGCTGACGATGGAAAAGAAGTCGACGGCGCGGATCGCCAGGACCGCGAGGAGCTTCTCGAGGGACTCGAGCTTGGGGATCTCCTTGCCGCTCTCGTACTTGGAGAGCTGGCTCTTGCCGATGCCCGCCGTCCGCGCCAGGGAGGCCTGGGTGAGCCGGCGCTCTTCCCGCACCAGCCGGAGAGCGGCGCCCAGATTCCTGAACATGTCCATGCGGAGACGATGCTACTTCCCGGCGCCGCCACCTCCGGCGTCCGCGTTCGGCGGTAACCTGCTCTCTTCAAATGAGATAACTGGAAGCGTGCCGCCGGAAGCTCCCCGCGCCGGTGTCGGAAAGCCGCAACAAGATATCTTTGGCGACTCGCGAAGGAGCGCCGTCGCGTAATAAGATGCCGTCCCTATGCGAAGGCTCTCCTCCCGGTCGTACGGCAGCTCGGAGCTGGCGGCCGTCGTGGGCGCCCGGATCCGGGCCTTTCGCCGGGAGCGGCGCTGGACCCGGGAGCACCTCTCCACTCTCCTGGAGATCCGGGTCTCCTGGCTGCAAGGCTACGAGGAGGGCCGGGCGCTGCCCCCGACCTACACCCTCTACCAGCTCGCCGGCGCCTTCGGCGTCAGCGTCGCCGCCCTCCTCGACGAGACGCCACAAGAGCAGCCGCTCTCGCTCGAGGAGACGCTCTCCCTCCTGCGGCGGATGGAGAATCTGGCCCCTCCGGACCGGCGGGCGGTGGGAGGGTTTCTGCGGACGGTCTTGGAAGCCATCGCCGCCCTCCGAAGCCCTTGAAGCATTGTTTTTTCGCTCCAAACAATGTTTGAAGCCACCAAACATTGTTTTTCGGTCCCAAACATTGTTTGGTGGGAAAAACAATGTTTGAACGCAGCAAACAATGTTTGAAGCCAAAAAACAATGAAAAAACAGAAAAACAATGTTTGGCGCCAATTTGGCACAAAACGGGGTCCCGAGCCCCTGATGTCCCGCCTCCCTTTTCCGTTGTTTCCGGAGCGCTAACCCTGCCAGGCCTTCGGTTGCAGGATGCGGATCTCGTGCCGAACGGATCGCGCAGGCCGCAGTCGATCCCGTAGCCGTGGTCGGTCGCCTCCTGCGTGAACTCGATCCGGGCCAGCGCGGCGACGGCGAGCGGCTGGGCGTAGTCGCGATCCATCGCGTCGCGCGCGCGGAGCAGCCGGCGGTTGCTTTCTTCGACGCGCGGCTCATGGGCCGTGAATCTAGCACGACGGCTGACCAACGGGA
>DASWRX010000280.1:0-4949 GCA_036402955.1 Thermoanaerobaculia bacterium | reverse complement strand
TAACTTCCCGGCCCCCCATCTTGCAAAGACAAGGCGTGGGGAAGCTAAAAACGGAGCTGGGAAATTGAAAACGGCGGCGGGACGTTAAAGACCGCCGCCGGAACCTCTCCCGCCTTCTCGACCGCGTGGCCGCGGGAGAAGAGATCATCATCGCGAAGCGGGGCCGGCCCGTCGCCAGATTCTTCCGCGATCAGAGTCCCATGCCGGCGATCAGCCAGCTCAGGCCCGTGCCGTCCGACCAGGACTGGCAGTGATCGCCCGCGGGATCGTCGCTCCAGTGCGTCGTGATCAGCGGCGAGCCGGCGATGATCTGATGGAAGGTGTACTCCTCGCTGCCGAGCCCCATGCAGTGGTCGTCGGGCGGCGTGTGGGTGCAGAGCTGCCCCGTCCGCTCGTCGGTCAGGAAGTCGACCGGGTGGCTCAGCGTGAAGCTCCCCGTGTTGAGTTGGGGGTCGAAGCTGCTGCCGTTGTAGGGTTGGTAGACCGTCGAATCGGGGCTGTTGCAGGCGAATTGATTGCTGGTGGAGATGCCCGCGAGGTAGGTCATGAAGTCGTAGAATTCCTGGGCCATGGGGTCCGAGGGCCGGTTGCAGGTGTCGTCGGGGCCGGAGCACGGCTGCGTCGAGCTGCACGCCCGCTGCGGGTCGGAGTCGCAGAAGCCCGTGGCGATGGCGCCGCCCTTGCCGCAGGAGGCGTTGACGTTCCAGTTGGCCGGACCGCCGATGAACTGCTGGTACTTGAAGTAGGAATCGCTCTGCCACCAGATGGCGGGGCTCAGCGTGGCGACCGTCCCCATGCTGCAAGCGGCGGTGCCGATCGGGTTGCCTGCCGCCAGGTTGTCGTGCACCCAGCGGATCACCGTCGCCGGCCGCTTGCTCTGGGTCTTGATGGTGACGCCGGTCGCGTTCTTGCGGGTGAACCAGCCGGCCTTGTGGGAGTTGAACACACCGGTCGCGCCGTCGAGCCACGAGATCCATACGACTTTGGCCTGGGTGTTGTTGAGGAGCTGTGTCGAGAGCGGGGTGCCGCCGTACGCGGTGCCGCCGACGCCGCCATGGAACACGACCGTCTTCGTCTGATCGCCGTCCGGCGAATAGACGATGCTGCCGCCCATGTTGTCGACGACGAAGTCCACGGACCGCATCGAGTGCGTCTGCCCGTTGCGCGTGTAGGTGAGCTGGTTCCCGTTGGCGTCGAGAAAGACGTGACTGCAGTTGGCGAGAGTCGCGGGCGTGCAGGAGCTGACGCAGGTATAACTGACGTATTGCCAGCCGTTGCTCGAGCCGCTCGTGGAGGCGAAGGAATCTCTCCGGTCGCTGTCCTGCTGCGCGCAGGCGTCGAGCGACAGGCCGGTGACCGGGTCGGTCGCCCGCGCCGGCGCGGCGAGGGCGAAGGCGAGAACGGCGCTGCTGATGAGGGCTTGAGCCGACAGGCGAGACGAAGCGTGGATCCAGCGAGCCATGAGTCACCTCCTCGGAAATGAAACCTTTTTTAGACGCCTGCCCTCGCGGCCGGCGCCGGGCCCTTCAGTCCTCCGCCCGTTCTCCCGGCGGGGACATCTTCACCATGCGCGGAGTGAACGTGCCGAGGACCTCCACCAGATCGGTCTGGGCGTTCATCACCTCGTGGATGTTCTTGTAGGCCATCGGCGCCTCGTCGAGATCGGCGGAGAGGAGCTCGACGTTGCGGTCCGCGAGGAGCGCGCGGGCCTGCTGCCAGGTGAAGCGGCGGCGCGCCTCGTTGCGGCTCATCAGCCGGCCCGCGCCGTGCGAGGCGGAGCGCAGCGAGGACGCCTCGCCCAGGCCGCTCACCAGGAAGGCGGGATCGGCCATCGTCCCCGGGATGATGCCGAGCACGCCGGGTCCCGCCGGCGTCGCTCCCTTGCGGTGGACGATCACCTCCCGCCCGCCGTGCTCTTCCTTCCAGGCGAAATTGTGATGGTTCTCGACCGCCTTGAGCACTCCGAAACCGAGCGCCTGGGCCACGTGATGATGGATGCGCTCGTGGTTGGCCGCCGCGTACTCGCCCATGAGATTCATCGCGTGCCAGTACTCCTGGCCCTCGGGGCTGTCGAGATCGAGCCAGGCGAGGTTCTTGAGATCGTCCGGAAGGTCGGGACGGAGCTGCTTCGCCAGCTTCGAGTAGTGACTGGCGACGTTGGCGCCGGAGCCCCGGCTGCCGCTGTGCGAGAGCAGGGCGAGGTAAGTTCCGGCTTCGAGGCCGGCGGACGGGCTCTCCAGACGGAGGAGGCCGAACTCCACGAAATGGTTGCCGCTGCCGGAGGTCCCGAGCTGCGTCCAGGCGAGGTCCCGCAGCCTGGCCGTGACCGCCGTCACCCCCCAGTCCGCCTCCATCACCGGATGGTCCCGCCGGAGCCCCTTGCCGAACTTGGAGCCCACCCCGAAACGGGTTTCGTTCTGCAGGGCGGAGCGGAGCCGCTCGCGCACCGGCGACGCGAAGACGCTCCCCGCGTCCGCCAGGTCGAAGACGCTCATCCGCATCCGGCAGGCGATGTCCACGCCGACCGCGTAGGGAATCACGGCGTTGTCCGTCGCGAGGACGCCGCCGATCGGCAGGCCATATCCCGGGTGCGCGTCCGGCATCAGGGCGCCGCTCACCGCCACGGGGAGATCCGCGGCCGCCTGCATCTGGCGAAGGCTCAGAGGCTCGATGCCCGTGCCCCAGATCCGATAGGGCGCCGGCGCCTCGCGGGCCTTGAACGTTTTGTGATCGCTCCCCTTCATCTCATCCTTCCCGCGTCTTACCGCAACTCCGCCCTGCCGAAGATCTCGAGGATGTCCCCCTCGGATGGAGGCTGCAGGACGTTGCGTGCCGCGAAGTCCTCTGCTTGTGGATAGCTCGTCGCTCGAATGCGCTCGGCGGCTGTCGCGAGATCATAGGTCGTATGCCGCAACTGGACGCCGGGTCCCAGCAGGAGCCAGTCGGCGCCGGGCTCCCCGTAGGGCATTCCCACGCTGCCGGCGTTCACCACGCGAATCCCGCCGATCGTCCGGTCGAACTGCATGTGGGTATGGCCGCAGACGACCAGCGGCACGCCGAGACCCGCAAAGACGGGCAGGAGGCGGTCCTCTGGGGTCAGGCGGGTAAAGATCTCGGCGTCGTTCCGCGGCGTCGCATGGCAGAACAGCACCTCGCCCAATCCCTGAATCTCGACGCGAAGGGTTTCCGGCCAGCCGGCCAGCAACCGCTCGTGCTCGGGATCGAGCTGCCGCGCCGCCCAGCGCATGACCTCGCGAAACCTTTCCGGGATGGCGTCCGTCTCCGTGCCCGCTCTCTGCGCGAGCACCTCGCGCTCGCCATTGCCGCGGATGAACCGCACCGGAATCTCAAGGTCCAGCAGGCAGGCGAGAGCTTCACGTTGCATCGGGCCCGGAACCACGTCGCCCCCGACCACGATGCGGTCCACCCCGGCCTGGCGAACGTCCTGGAGCACCGCCTCGAGAGCGGGGAGGTTCCCGTGGATGTCGTAGATCGCAGCCACGCGCATGACAGACGTTCCTATCGCAAACGCGAGCGCCCTCACACGTAGAGAAAGCCTTCAGCGTAGCGCACGGCCTTCGCGGAAATCCGGACCCTGTCCTCGAGGGACTCGCACCAGAGCTCCCCTCGGCGCTGCGAGAGCTGGAGGGCATGGAGCTTCCGCTTCCCGAGTCTCCCGGACCAGTACGGCGCCAACGTGCAGTGGGTGGAACCGGTCGCGGCATCTTCGGGGATGCCGATCCTCGGGGCGAAGTACCTCGAGACGAAGTCGGAGCTCTCTCCCTTCGCCGTGACGATCGCTCCCAGACAATCAACCTCCTTCAGCAGCTCCAGATCCGGCGTGATGGCGCGGATCTCCGCTTCGTCCTCATACACGGCCAGATAGTTGTTGCTCTTGAGGATCTCCTGCGGTTCCCTGCCCAGGGCGCGCACCAGATCCTCCGGCTTCATCGGGCACGGTACCGCTTCAAGGAGGGGGAAGTCCATGTCGATGAGGGAACCGTTCTTGACGACGTTGAAGGTCCCGGATTTCGCCTTGAAGGTGATGAATTTCCAGGAGAAATCCGTGACGTCGAAGAGGACCGCGGCCGCGGCCACCGTGCCATGCCCGCAGAGGTTCAGCTCCACTGTGGGCGTGAACCAGCGAAGCTCATGGTGATCGTCGCGCTCGACGAAAAAGGCCGTTGCGGGGAGGCTGTTCTCCCTGGCGATGAGCTGCAAGGTCTCGTCGTCGAGCCAGTGATCCAGCGGGCAGACCATGGCTGGATTTCCAGAGAAGACCGCCCCGGTGAAGGCGTCGATGTGGTATGCGGGAATCTTCACGGCGGTCACTGCATGGAGTGCAGGCCGATCATGTTGCCTTCCGTGTCGATGACCAGCGAGATGAATCCATACTCACCAATCGACATCTTTTCCTTCTGGATTTTTCCACCCGCCTTGACCGCCTTCTGAGCCTCCACGGCGCAGTCGGCGCAGATGAAGTAGACCAGCACGCTGTTGCCGCCGGACGGAAAGCCCGGCATCCTGACCAGGGAGCCCGATGCGCCGGTTGCACCCTGGTGCATGGGGAAGCCCCACATCTCGATGTCCGGGCCCCCGATCCTCGAGAGCTGAACGCCGAGCACAGCCTCATAGAATGCCTTTGCCCGCTCCATGTCCTGAACGTAGATCTCGAACCAGCCTACAGGGTTGTTCATGGATGTCCCTTTCCTTTTGTTCCTGCCTTTTCAAGATTGTCCGCCACTCTGAACTCCACGATCCTGGCGATCAGGTCGTACGGGATCGGCTCGTCCAGCGGAAACTGGACCGATCCCTTCGCGCCCTTATAAGACGACAGCTCCTCCTTGAACGTCTCGATGGCCCGCGGCACGGGATACAAGCCGATGTGATGTTTGAAGGCCGCAAAATGAACCAGATTGCCGTTCAGGGTGAAGGTCGGCATTCGATAC
>DASWRX010000279.1:0-20367 GCA_036402955.1 Thermoanaerobaculia bacterium | reverse complement strand
CCTCGCTGCGCAGCCCGTCCCAGGCCCTGGTGGCGGAGGGGGCGCCGCTCGACGGGTTCCTCGTCGAGGTGGTCCAGCAGAAGGCCAGCGACCTGCTGCTGATCGCGGGGCTGCCGCCGATCTTCCGCGTCAACGGCCGGCTGCTGCGGATGGAGGAGCGCGGCCCGCTGGAGGGGGAGGAGATCCAGCGGCTCTTCCAGGCCCACCTCGGCGCCAAGGAGCGGCAGGACCTCGCGGAGCGGGGCTCGACCGACTTCAGCCTGAGCCTCTCCTCCGGCCGCGCGCTCGACGCCGGGTTCGGCTCGGCCTGGCGCTTCCGCGTCAACGTGCACCGCCAGCGCGGCGAGCCGGCGGCGGCCATCCGCGCCCTGCCCTCCGAGATCCCGACGCTGGCGAGCCTCAACCTGCCGCCGGCGCTCGCCGAGCTGGTGAAGCCCAGCCGCGGGCTGGTCCTGGTCTGCGGCCCGACCGGCTCGGGCAAGTCGTCGACCCTCGCCGCGCTGGTGGGGGAGATCAACAAGTCCCGCGCCAGCCACATCATCACCATCGAGGACCCGATCGAGTACGAGCACCGCTCGATCCGCTCCGCCATCGAGCACGTCGAGGTGGGGCGCGACGCCAGCTCCTTCCACGACGCCCTGCGGGCCTCGCTGCGGCAGGACCCGGACGTCATCCTGGTCGGCGAGATGCGCGACCTGGAGACGGTGGCCACGGCGCTGACCGCCGCCGAGACCGGCCACCTGGTGCTCTCCACCCTCCACACCAACGACGCGCAGCAGGCCGTGCACCGCATGGTGGACGTGTTTCCGCCGGCCCAGCAGGCGCAGATCCGCCACCAGCTCGCGCTGGCCCTGCACGCCATCGTGGTGCAGACGCTCCTCCCCCGCGCCGACGGCCGCGGCCGCGTCCCCGCCGTCGAGCTGCTGCTCGCAAATTACCCCGTGCGGCACCACATTCGTAGCGACAACCTGCAGAAGCTCTACAACGAGATCACCCTCGGCAAGCGCCAGGGCATGGTCGCGATGGAGGAGTCGCTGGCGCAGCTCGTCCGGCAGGCGACGGTCGACGTCGAGGAGGCGCGGATGCGGGCGAGCCACCCGGAATCGTTCGAGTCGTTCCTCCGCGCCTAGCCGCCACGGGGCTGTCACCGCCCTGTGGGCAGTTTTCAGGTATCGTAGGAAGACCGAAACGATCGCAAGGACGGGGGAAGACGGATGCGACCCATCACCGCCAGCGACCTGATGAACCCGGAGGTTCTCACGGTGCGCGACGACATGACCGTGCGGGATCTGGCCGCCTTCCTGATCGAGAACGAGATCAGCGGCGCGCCCGTGGAGGACCCCGAGGGGCGCCTGGTGGGCGTCGTCTCGCTGGTGGACATCGCCGCCGTGGCCTCGGGGGAGGGGCGCCGCCTCGCCCGCGCCGGCTCGTCCTTCTTCATCGACGACTGGGAGGAGGGGCTGGACGAGGAGGACGTCGAGGAGCTCTCCCTCGGCGAGGAGGGCCTCCGCGTCGCCGCCATCATGAATCCCAAGATCTACTCCGTCCACGAGGACGCCACGGTCTCCGAGATCGCCTCGCTGATGCTCAAGGGTCACATCCACCGCCTGCTCGTCACCCGCGAGGACCGGGCGGTCGGGGTGATCACCACCTCGGACCTGCTGGGGCTGCTGGTGGGGGAGGATTAGAAATCTTCTCTGCCCGGGCCGCCAGTCGGGCCCTTGCATCTTCGGCTCTTCTCTGAAAGTTTTCGTAGGGGCGGGGCTAGTCCCCGCCCTGAGACGTTGCGGGCGGGGACAAGCCCCGCCCCTACGAAAACCTCCGCCTTCGCCAGGATTGGGCATTCTGGCACTCCCCGTGCATTACCGGTCACCGAGCCGTTCTGGGTAGTCAGGTGGGGATCTTCTCTTCGATCGAGGAAACGGATATGGCCCTGTCGCTCAAGCCCGAGCATCTGAAGCGCTATGGAGACATCGCCCGCCTGCTGATCCAGCACGGGCGGTCGGACCTCGTCAAGTCGGCCGACGCCGACCTGCCGGACGACCAGGTGGTCGAGGAGGAGGTGACGGGAGATCCGGAGAAGCTCGCCCGCGACCTCGAGGAGCTGGGGCCCACCTTCATCAAGCTCGGCCAGCTCCTCGCCTCCCGCTCCGACCTGCTGCCGGCGCCCTACCTGGATGCCCTGGCGCGCCTCCAGGACCGCGTCGAGCCGTTCCCTTACGAGCAGGTGGAGGAGATCGTCGCCGGCGAGCTCGGCGTGCGGATCTCCAAGGCCTTCCTGGACTTCGATCCCCGCCCGCTGGCGGCGGCCTCCCTGGGCCAGGTCCACCGGGCCGAGCTCCGCGACGGCCGCCCGGTCGCCGTCAAGGTGCAGCGGCCCAACATCCGGCAGACCATCCTGGAGGACCTCGAGGCTTTCGCCCAGATCGCCGCCGTGGCCGACAAGCACACCGAGATCGGCCGGCGCTTCGCCTTCCAGGACATGCTCGAGGAGTTCCGCAAGACCCTGCTGCGCGAGCTCGACTACCGGCGCGAGGCGGTCAATCTCACGACTCTCGCCCACAACCTGCGCGCCTACCCGCGGCTGGTGATCCCGCGGCCGGTGGACGACTACACGACCTCGCGCGTGCTGACGATGGATTTCGTCAAGGGGAGGAAGATCACCGATCTCTCGCCCCTCGCCGTCATCGACCTCGACAACCGCGGGCTGGCCGAGGACCTCTGCAAGGCCTATCTCGACCAGATCCTGGTCGACGGCTTCTTCCATGCCGATCCACATCCGGGCAACCTCCTGATCACCGACGACGGCCGGCTGGCCCTGCTCGACCTCGGCATGGTGGCGCGGATCGATCCGGCGATGCAGGAGCAGCTCCTCAAGCTCCTCCTGGCGGTGAGCGCCGGGCAGGGGCAGGAGGCGGCCCAGGTGACGCTCCAGATCGGCACTCCGCTGGAGGGCCGCGACGAGGCGCGCTACCGGCGCGAGGTGGCGGACCTGGTGGGGAGCTACCAGAACGTCGCGGGCGCGCAGATACAGGTCGGCCGCACCGTCATCGGCCTGGCCCGCGTGGCGGCCGAGAACGGCGTCCGGCCCGCCCCCGAGCTGACCATGATGGGGCGCGCGCTGCTCCAGCTCGACGAGTCCGCCCACGCCCTCGACGCCGACGTCGATCCAAACCAGATCGTCCGCCAGTACAGCGACTCGCTGATGCGCCGCCACATGCTGAAGAAGCTCTCGCCGGCCAACGTGTTCGCCTCGGTGCTCGAGATGCAGGACTTCGTCCAGCACCTGCCCGGCCGGCTGAACAGCGTGCTCGACAACCTGGCCGCCAACAAGGTCCAGCTCAAGGTGGACGCCTTCGACGAGACCCGCCTGATGGACAACCTGCAGAAGATCGCCAACCGCATCGCGCTCGGCCTGGTGCTGGCGGCGCTGATCGTGGGCGCGGCCCTGATGATGCAGGTGAACACCCGCTTCCGCATCTTCGGCTATCCCGGCCTCGCCATGCTGCTGTTCCTGCTGGCGGCGGCGTGCGGGTTCGTGCTGATCCTCTCCGTCTTCATGAACGACGACTGGCGGGTGTGGCGGAAGGGCGGGAAGAAGACTTAGGAAAAGAAAAAGGGACGCGAGGGACAAGAGGGACGGCAGCCCTTTGGGATATCTTGTCGCCGGAGGAAACCTCTATGCACCGACCCCGTCTCCTGCCGGTCGCCGGTCTGGCGCTCGCGGCTCTGGTTCTCGCCCAGGGCGTGGCGCTGTCGCGGTCCCACTCGCGGTCGCGGTCGTCCGCGGGGCGGCTGGGGGAGGAGTGGAGCCGCACGTCGCCGCCGGTCAACGTCACCCACATCTTCGAGGGGGAAATCAACCGGCGGGGAATGCCCACGGGCTTCCACTCGCGCCCGGGCGGCCGCGATCCACAGAACGCACGACTGGTGCGCGTCGTCGACCCTCCCAACCGTGCCGGCATCTATACGGCCGAGGTCGAGATCCGCTCGGGCTCCGGCTGGCTCTCCAAGCGCTCGACCCTCTATCCGGACCGCATGGACCGGCAGGCGGTGATCCAGGCGGCGCTCAACGCCTTCCAGAATCGCACCGGTCGGGGCGAGCAGTTCCGCGGCCCGTCGGGCCAGGGCTTCACCATCGAGGGCTATTACCAGAACGGCCGGATCAACACGGCCTATCCCATCTACACCCGGAACTGAAGAGGGGCATCCGATGCAGCTCGAATTCTACTGGGACGCCGCCGGAGACGCCCGTGCCCGCTGCAAGGGACCTGGCAGGGCGGTGGCCGGCTTCCTGGAGAGCGATCTCCAGGGCGGCGCCGCGTCGGCCCATGAGGTCCTGCGCGCCGTCGAGGAGGTGCAGGCGGGCCGCGCGCCCTCCTGGCAGCGCACCGGCAACTCCCACACCCTGACGCTCTCGCCCGAGGGCGCCGCGATCCGGAACGAGAACGACGAGGACGCCACCCCCTACGTGCTGCCGCTCCCCGCCTTCCACGAGGTCGTCGCCGACTGGCTCTCCTTTCTCGAAGAGGGCCGCCGCACCGGACCGTGACGGAGACGGGCGCCCCGGTGGCGCATGGATACAGTATGAACAACAAGAAGAAACCCCAGCTCCTGCTCCTCGCCGCCGCCTGGACCGGACTGCTCGCGCTCTCCCCGCCGCTCCATGCCGCGGCCGGGGACACGATCGCCGACGCGGTGCTCGGGCAGCGGCGGTTCTCGACCGACCTGCCGTACTTCGCGGACGGCACGGTTCTCGACGCGGCCGACATCGCCATCGACCGCTCGGCCGTGCCCAACCGCGTCTACATCGCCTCCCCCGATTTCAACCGGGTGCTCGGCTGGTCGGACATCGGCCGCTTCCGGGCCGGGGCCCCGGCCGACCTGGTGCTCGGCCAGCCGTCGGTCTTCAACGGCTCCTATGCCGGCGGCTATCTCTCCTGCCCGGCGCCGGCGAGCGCGACGACCTTCTGCCGCCCGGCCCGCGTCGCCGTGGACCCCGCCGGCAATCTCTACGTGCTCGATTCCCTGAACTACCGCGTGCTGGAGTTCGACCGCCCCTTCGCCACCGACCGGGTGGCGGACCGGGTGTTCGGCCAGGCGAGCTTCACCTCCCGCCGTCTCCCCGCGCAGCCGCTCAACGATCCGGCGGACCTCGCCGTGGACGCCCACGGCGACCTCTGGGTGATCGATCCCGCCGGCTCGCGGCGGATCTTCGAGTACGACGCGCCGTTGTCCCACGACACGCGGCCGGACCGGGTGATCGCCGCCGCGACGGAGGCGGCGTGCGAGAGCGGTCCTCCCCAGCCGCTGCCCTGCCGGCCGCTCGGGCTCGAGGTCAGCCCGCAGGGAGATCTGTACGTATTGGACGCGGGGTTCCCCGGCAGCCCTTCCCGGGAACTGGTCTACCGGCAGCCCCTCACCACCGATCTGCTGCCCGACTTCACGCTGGCGGGGACGGGATCGACCGGTCCGCCGGTCGGGGTGTTCAACCCGGCCGGCGACCTGATCTTCCTCGCCGGAGGTCTCGTCTGGCGCTATCCGGCGCCGATCGGTCCGGAGACGGCGCCCGAGCCCCTCTCGCCCCGGCTCGTCCCCGCGTTCGGCGGCCGCCCGGCCCTGGATACCCAAGGAAACCTCTACGTGGCGAGCTACCAGGACGCCGTCGAGGACAGCTTCGTCTACGTCGTCGACGCCCCGTTCCAGGCGGAGACGGCGAGGATCGGGCGGGAGCTGAAGACCTCCCGGAGCCTGGCGCTGCCGGCCCCCCTGGCGGTCGACCGGAGCTCGTCGCCCAACCACCTCTACGTCGTCGACGCCTACAATCGGGTGCTCGGCTGGCGGAACGCCGAAGGGTTCGCCAGCGGCGCCGCGGCCGACCTCGTCCTCGGCGGCTCCGTCCAGTCGAAGCCGGACCTCCCGGGCTCCTGCTCCGGCGCCAGCGCCGGCCTGTTCTGCCCCTACGGCTCCTTCAACCGTGGCGGCCTGGCGGTGGACTCGCGCGGCAACCTCTGGGTGGCGGACGTCGACAACCACCGGGTCCTGGAATTCGATCGCCCCTTCGAGAGCGATGGGGTTGCCGACCGGGTGCTGGGACAGGGGGGCTCGTTCACCTCGCGGACCTGCAATCTCGGGGGTTTGAGCGCCCGCAGCCTGTGCTTTCCGGGAGCCCTGGCCTTCGACCGCCAGGACCATCTGTACGTCGCCGATCTCGCCAACCAGCGGGTGCTCCTCTTCGAGAGCCCCCTGACCTCGGACGCGGCCGGCAGGGTCTTCGGCCAGGCGGGCTTCACGCAGGGGGCCTGCAACCGGGGACACTCCAAGCCCACTGCGGCGACCCTCTGCCTGGGGGACGTGGAGGGGGAGTCCAACCCGCGTTTCTACGGCGCGTCCAGCCTCGCCGTGGATCCACGGGGAAATCTCTATGTGGCGGACACCCTGAACAACCGGGTGCTGATCTATCGGGATCCCCTGACCTCCGATGCCGTGGCCGATGCCGTGGCCGACGAGGTGATCGGACAGGACGGCTTCCGGCAGACGCTCCACGGCACCGGCCCGCGGCGTTTCTCGTTCAGCGATCTGGCGGTCGCGGTCGCTCCCGCGGGCGAGCTCTACGTCGCCGACCCGGGCAACGACCGCGTGCTGGAATTCCAAAATCCGCTGGCGGACACCACGGCCAGCCGCGTGTTCGGGCACGCCGATTTCACCACCGGCGGAGTGCCGTATCCGGGTCCCTTCAGCTCCCTGCCGACGCCCACCGCCTCCAACCTCGTCGAGCCCATGGGGGTCGCCGTGGACGCGGCGGGGAACCTGTACGTGGCGGACACGGGCCACAACCGGGTGCTGAGGTTCGACCGGCCGTGAGGAGGATTCTCAGGAAATCCTGGAGGTGGGGAAGTCGAAGCTGGGAAGGCCGGCCGGCCCGGTCATCAGGCCGAGGAGGACCGTCTCGAGCTCGCGCAGGCTCGGCGTCTCCATCAGCACCTGGCGCTCGGCGGGGGAGAGCGGGATGGCGTGGGCGATGGCGGTGACGATCTCCGTTCCCGCCATGTTCTCCATGATCGAGAGGTCCATGTCCGAATCGTTGGCCTCCACCCGCTGGCGCACCAGGCTGCGGAGGACGGGGAAGGCGAGCTCGGTCTCCAGCTCGTCCGGATCGTCCAGGAACTCGCCGTAGTCCACCACCACCCGGCGGTAGCCGCGGTCGCTCGGGGCCTCGCCCACCACGCGGAAACGGATGACGCCGCCGGCGAGCACGAGGTAGCGGTCCACGTCGGTCTCGTGGCACTCGCCGATGTGGCCGAGGCAGCCCACCGCGTAGACCGGCGGGCGGCCCTCCTGCCCGCCGGTCTGGGCGCGGGCGGCGGGGGAGTCGTCGTCGATCGGCTGCACGATGGCGACGTAGCCTTCGGCGGCCATGGCGTCGTCGACCAGATTGCGCTCCCCCTCCTCCGCGGCGGCGAAGGGGACGACGGTGCCCGGCAGCAGCAGCGGCTGGTCGAGAGGGAACAGCGGGAGGACGGTCGGCAGCTCTTTGGGGTTCACGCGGCCCTATGATCCCAGACCGGCGGCCCGGCCGCAACGCTTTCAGTTCACGCGCGAAGGCGGCGAGGTATCCGGGGTGGTGGTCAGGAAGTTCAGGGAGAGGAGCCGGGTGAGCCGGCCGATCAGCTCGCGCAGGCCCGGGGCCTCCAGCAGGGCCTGCTTCTCGGCGGGCGTGAAGGGGGCGGTCTGCGCCATGAACAGGACGACCTGCAAGGGCGGCAGCGTCTCGAGGACGCCGGCGGTGCCGAAGCGCTCGCGGCCGAACTCGACGAGCTTCTCCTTGAACACGCCGAGGTCCATCCCGGCGAGCTCCTCGAGCTCCGACGGCGTCGACAGATCGCGGGCGAACTCCTCGTAGGAGACGGCCGCGCGCGGCAGCCCGCCGTCCCGCGGGTGCGGCGGCAGCTCCTCGCGGACGCGGAAGCGGATCATTCCCTCGAGCAGGACCCGGCGCCCCTCCCCGTCCGCGCCCAGATCATGGACGCGCCCGAGGCAGCCCACGGAATAGAAGCGGCTCGCCGCGCCCGCGCCCTCCAGCTCCTGAATGATGCCGACGTAGCCGTCCGCGGCCAGCGCGGCGTCCAGGGTGCGGCGCGACCTCGCATCGGTGAGGGTGAGGGGGAACGCCGTCTCCGGCAGCAGCAGGAGCTGGCCGAGCGGCAGGAGATGGATCGTGGCGGGGAGGTGGGCGGTCCGCGGGTCGGTCATGGAAACCGATGATATCAGCCCCGGAACCCGCGATTCCGCTCGTCTGTTCACAAACCGGGCTACAGCTCGGGCTCGCGCCCGGTGAGGCGCCGGAAGGCCTCGACGTAGCGGTCGAGCGTGCCCTGGACGACGTCCGGCGGCAGCTCGGGGGGCGGCGACTCGCGGTCCCAGCCGGACTCGTCGAGCCAGTTGCGGACGAACTGCTTGTCGAAGGACACCGGCTCCTCGCCCGGCAGCCAGTGGGCGATGTCCCAGTAGCGGGAGGAGTCGGGGGTGAGCGCCTCGTCGATCAGCAGCAGCTCGCCCGTCCTGACGTCGTGGCCGAGCTCGAACTTGGTGTCGGCGAGGATGAGGTTGCGGCCGGCGGCGTGGGAGGCGCCCTCCCGATAGAGGGTGAGGGTGAGGTCGCGCAGGCTGGCGGCGAGCTGCGGCCCGAGGGCGCGCTCGACGGTCGCGAAGTCGACGTTCTCGTCGTGCCCCTCCTCCGCCTTGGTGGCCGGGGTGAAGATCGGCGCCGGGAGCTGGCTCGCCCGCTCGAGCCCCGGCGGCAGGGGGATGCCGCAGACGGTGCCCGTCGCCACGTACTCGCGGTAGCCGCTGCCAGCCAGGAAGCCGCGGGCCACGCACTCGAAGGGGATCACCCGCGCCTTTCTCGCCAGCACGGAGCGGCCGCGCAGCACGTCGCTGAAGGGCGCGAGCGCGGCGGGGAAGTCCTCCGGATCGACCGCCAGCAGGTGGTTGGGGACGACGGATGCCAGCCGTCCGAACCAGAAGCTCGAGAGCTGGCTGAGGATCTTCCCCTTGCCTGGGATGCCCGGCCGCAGCACGTGATCGTAGGCGGAGATGCGGTCGGTGGCGACGATCAGCAGCTCGCCGCCGAGATCGTAGACGTCCCGCACCTTGCCCCGCCGCGGCGCCGGCAGCCCGGGCAGCTCGCTCTGCGAGAGAACCTGATCCATCTTGAAGCCCTCCCTGTCAACCATATCGCGGCCAGCTCTCCTGGCTCGTCTGGCGCTCCATGGCGCTGGCGAACTCGCGCTCGACGGCGGCGATCACCGGCTCGCCGGGGATCTCGGTGAGAGTCTCCGGGGCGATCTCCGCGGCGTCCACGATCTCGTAGACGGTCAGCGACTCCAGCCCCTTCAAGTGGGCCATGCCGAGCTTGCGGATGCCGACCGGCAGGCGGTCGCCGCCGTCCTCGAGGACGATGACGATGTAGGTGCGGTCCCCCTCGCGGCCGCGGTGGAGCGGGGCGCCGGCCAGCTCGCGGTCGAGCTGCGCGATGTAGGGGCCGGTGGCCACCATGCCGTTGTTGTGCAGCGTGCCGTTGCGGTTGATGTAGGCGTAGAAGATGCGCTCCTCCTCCTTCTTGTCCACCACGTCGACGTTCTTCTGCGCCAGTGGCGCGAAGAAGCGGTGCACCGTCGCCTCCGGATAGCCCTGGTTGAGGAGCATGGTCTTTACCTCGTCGACCTCCTGGGTCGCCTTGCCGGTGGTCAGGCGCGACAGCTCGACGAGGCCGGGGCCGAAGAACTCGTAGCGCTCCCCCTCCTCCGGCCGGCCGCCCATCGGGATCAGGCGGTAGGGGCCGTAGTTGAGGGCGACGCGCATGCCGCGGTCGAAGGGCAGCCCCTCGCGCACCGCCTCCACGTAGTAGCGCTGCAGATAGATCGAGACCAGCAGCAGGTTGGTCGCCTCGCGGCTGGAGTAGAAGGCGCCGTCGCCCAGGTACTTCTCCAGCTTGGCGCGGTGGGAGATGGCGAGGCGGTTGATCCGCCGCTGGAAGCGGAACATGGCGAGGAAGGCGCCGTCCTGGCTGTCGTTGCCGGCGCGATGGAGGAGCGACAGCGTGGAGGAGAAGTCACTGATGTCATAGATCATCCCGTAGCGCTCGACCCGCGGATCGACCACCCAGGGCTCCATGAAGTCGAGCGGCCGGGTGGCCGCGGAGAGGCAGAGCTCGCCGCCTCCCGGCAATGCCCGGCCGGGGGGGAGCTCGCAGGCGATCATGCGGTCGCCGTGCAGCTCGATCGGCACGATCAGCCGGCGCAGGGAGTGGATCAGCTCGAACTCCTTGAGCTTGACCAGCAGGCTCTCCCAGACCTGGACCAGCGGCGGCGGCAGCAGCCGCGCCGGATCGTAGGTCTTGAGCGTCGCCAGGTAGGCCACGTAGCCCGGCCGGGCGAGCAGCTCGCGGCCGTCGTTGCGCGGATCGCTCTTCAGCAGGTGGGCGACGGCGGCGCGCAGGCCGGGATCGATGGCGAGCTGCTCGAAGTGCCAACGCGCCAGCTCGTCCAGCCGCCGGCGCAGATCGCGGCCGTCGATGCGCAGCGAGCCGTTGAAGTAGCTGGTCAGCTCGCCCAGGTCGCGGCCGATGTGGTCCTCGGTGAACAGCAGGACGTTGTCGCGCAGCCGGGTGAGCAGGCGCGGGAAGAGCTCCTCCTCGACCTCCTCGGTGGCCCCGGCGACCCGCTGCACCAGGTCGTAGATGGTGGCGAGCGTGCGGTCGAGGAGGCGGTCGAGCAGGCGGTACTTGATCGCGTCGCCGTGGCGCCGGCCGATCTCGCTGTCCCGCCTGAGGATACGTTTCGGCACATCCTTGAGCAGGCGGGCGAGGTCGAGCGAGTGCTGGAGCCAGAAGACCGCCGGATATTGCCGGCCGTAGCTCGAGATGGTGGCGTTCTCGACGGCGCGGGAGAGCAGGGCCACGTAGCGCTCCCAGGCCTGGTTGTGGGCCCGCACGTCGTGCCCCTCGCGGCGGAGCCCGGCCACCTGCAGGGCCTCCTCGGCGTCGATGAAGTCGCGCAGCGCCGCCCGCAGCCCGAGCAGGCCGGGCGAGAGCAGCACGGGGAAGCCCTGGAGGGGAGTCGCGCTCTCGTCCTCCAGGAAAATCGGGCGCGGCATCGGCAGCACCCGCTGGAGGTCGGGCATCAGGCGCCGGACCTCTTCCGGGTCGGGGCGCAGGAAGTTGAACGGGCCCTGCAACATCTGGAGAAACGACGTCGGATTCATGCGCGCGCTCGCCGGGACGGCCGTTGTTTCAACTGGAAAAGGAGCGATTACGTATACCATACGCATGGCGAACGGAGCCATGGCAGCGCCTAACCCGCCGGCCCGGCGGCCGGAAGGGATCGCTTTGCCCGCCTGCCGGCGCCCGCCTGATGATGTCCGCCTGATGGTATTCGCCTGATGGTATTCGCCTGATGGTATTTGCCTGATGATATCGCCTGATAAACTGAGGCGCGTGGAAAACCTGGAGGATTGAGGAGAGGATCTCATGGGGGAGCTCGGATCGATTCACGTCGTCGCGGCGGAGAGGCTGGAGGCCGACTTTCTGGCGGTCGGGTGCCTGGAGGGGGAAGCCCCCGCCGTGGACGGTTTGGAGGAGGGAGTCCGGCGGGCGGTCGAGCGCCTGGCGGCCCGCGGCGGCTGGAAGGGGAAGGACGAGCAGGTGGCGCAGACCGAGGCGGGCCCCGACGGCCCGGTGGTCTCGCTCTACGGCCTCGGCGCGCGGAAGGACCTCTCCTTCGCCAAGCTCGCCCGCTGGCTCTGCCGCAGCGCCGAGGATGCCCGCCAGAGCGGCGCGCGGCGGCTCGCCGTGGCGCCGCCGCCGCACCCCGAGACCGCCGGTCCGGCCGCCGGCCGCGTGCTGCGCTCGCTCTCCCTCACCGTCTACCGCTTCGACCGCTACCAGAGCGACGCCGACAAGGCCGGCCGCCTGGAGCGTCTCGCCATCGTGCCGCCGGCCGGCGAGGAGAAGGCCTACCGCGACGCCCTGCCCGCCGCACGGGCGATGGCGGCGGCCGTGGCCTTCGCCCGCGACCTCGCCAACTCGCCGGCCAACGAGGCCTCTCCCACCTGGATGGAGGAGCGCTGCCGCGAGCTCGCGGAGAGCCGCGGCCTGGAGGCGACCGTGCTGGGCGCCGACGAGCTGCGCGCCCGCGGCATGGGCGGCCTGCTCGCCGTGGGCGCCGGCTCGGCCCACGAGCCGCGGCTGGTGCGCCTGCGCTGGGGGACGCGGGGCCCGCGCGTCGCCCTGGTCGGCAAGGGGGTCACCTTCGACACCGGCGGCATCTCGATCAAGCCGGCCGCCGACATGGACGAGATGAAGTACGACAAGAGCGGCGCCTGCGCCGTGCTCGCCGCCATCCGCGCCGCCGCCGATCTCGAGCTGCCGGTGCGGCTGTCCGTCTACGCCCCGTTCGCCGAGAACATGCTGAGCGCCAACGCCTACCGGCCGAGCGACATCGTGCGCTGCTACAACGGCAAGACGGTGGAGATCACCAATACCGACGCCGAGGGGCGGATGATCCTCGCCGACGCCATGGCCTGGGCGGCCGAGGAGGAGCCCGAGGCGATGGTGGAGCTGTCGACCCTCACCGGCGCCTGCGTGGTGGCCCTCGGCTCCCACGCGGCGGGCCTCTTCACCCCCGACGACGGCCTGGCGGGCGAACTCGCCGCCGCCGCCGACGAGGGCGGCGAGCGCCTCTGGCGGCTGCCGCTGTACCCCGAGTACCTGGAGGAGATGAAGGGCACGCACGCCGATCTCCGCAACTCCGCCGGCCGCTGGGGGGGCGCGAGCCTCGCCGGGGCCTTCCTGTCGCAGTTCGTGGGCGACGTCAGGCGCTGGGCCCATCTCGACATCGCCGGCGTCGCCAACGTCAAGGCCGACCACGGCGGCCCCTGCTCCGGCGCGACCGGCTTCGGCGTCGCCTCGGTGGTGGGCTGGCTGCGCCGCCTTGGCGGATAGCGCTGTGACCCCGCTCCTCGAGGTGCGGGACCTGGAGGTCTGCTTTCCCTTGGGAGGGGAATGGATCCCTGTCGTGCGCGGCGTCTCGCTGACGGTGGGACGCGGCGAGGTGGTGGGGCTGGTCGGGGAGTCCGGTTCGGGCAAGAGCATGACGGCCCTCGCCGTGCTCGGCCTGGTGCCGCCGCCCGGCCGGGTGACCGCCGGCGGCGTGTGGCTGGACGGGCCCGCGGGGCCCGTCGACCTGCTGACGCTCGGGCCCCGCGAGCTGCGCGCGGTGCGCGGCGCCCGCATCGCCATGGTGTTCCAGGAGCCGGCCACCGCCTTCAACCCGGTCTACTCGATCGGCTTCCAGATCGCCGAGGCGGTGCGCGCGCACCGCGGCCCCGAGGGGAGGATCTCCCGGCGTGAGGCCCGCGACGAGGCGGCGCGGCTGCTCGACCGGGTGGCGCTCGCCGACGCGCGGCGGCGGCTGGGCGACTACCCCCACCAGCTCTCCGGGGGGCAGCGCCAGCGCGCCATGATCGCCATGGCGCTCGCCGGCCGGCCGGACCTGCTGCTGGCCGACGAGCCGACCACGGCGCTCGACGTGACGCTGCAGGCGCAGATCCTGGAGCTGCTCGACGGCCTGCGGCGGGACCTCGGGCTCTCCGTGCTGCTGATCACCCACGATCTCGGGGTGGTGGCCGAGAGCTGCGACCGGGTGGTGGTGATGCGCGCCGGCCGGGTGGTGGAGACGGCGGCGGTCGCGGAGCTGTTCCGCGCGCCCGCCCATCCCTACACCCGCGAGCTGCTGGCGACGCTGCCCCGGCTCGGGGCCGGGGAGGGGCCTTGAGCGCGCTGCTGGCCGTCGAGGGGCTGCGCAAGGAGTACCCGGTCCGCGGCCCGCTGGGCGGCCGGCGCGGCACCGTGCGCGCGCTCGACGGCGTGGACCTGGAGCTGGCGGCGGGCGAATGCCTGGCCCTGGTGGGGGAGTCGGGGAGCGGCAAGACGACGCTCGGCCGCTGCGCCCTGCGCCTGATCGAGCCGACCGCCGGCCGCGTCCGCTTCGCCGGCGCGGACCTGCTGGCCCTCAGGGGGGGCGAGCTGCGCGCCCTGCGGCGGCGCTTCCAGATGGTGTTCCAGGATCCTTACGGGTCGCTCGATCCGCGGCAGCGGGTGGGCTCGATCGTCGAGGAGCCGCTCGCCCTCCACTCGCGCCTCGACCGCGCCGGGCGGCGGGCGCGGGCCGCCGAGCTGCTCGCCCAGGTCGGGCTGGCGCCGGAGCTCGGGCGCCGCTTTCCGCACCAGCTGTCGGGCGGGCAGCGGCAGCGGGTGGGCATCGCGCGGGCGCTGGCCCCGGAGCCCGACCTGCTGGTGGCGGACGAGCCGGTGTCGTCGCTCGACGTTTCGGTGCGCGGCCAGATCCTCGACCTGCTGGCGGACTCGCGCCGGCGGCTGGGACTCGCCCTGCTACTGATCGCGCACGACATGGCCGCGGTCGAGCGGCTGGCGGACCGCATGGCGGTGATGTACCTGGGGCACGTCGTCGAGCTGGGGCCGGCGCGGGAGCTGCTCTCACGGCCGCTCCATCCGTATACGGCGAGCCTGCTGTCGGCCGTGCCGGTGGCCGATCCGGGCCGGCGGCGCAGCCGCATCGTGCTGCCCGGCGAGCCGCCGAGCCCGCTGGCGCCGCCGCCCGGCTGCCCGTTCCATCCCCGCTGCCCGAGCGCCCGCCCGCGCTGCGCGGCCGAGCGCCCGCCGCTGGCGCCGGCTTTGGGGGAAGAAGACAGGGCCGTGGCCTGCTTCTACCCGGGAGAGCTCCCCGGGCCGGCCGGTAAGGGCAGGGCGGCGGCGTCCCGGATATGATGTCGCAGGTACTGTTGACTCGAGAGAACTTTTGAGCGGCCGGCGCGTACATCTCGGCGTGGGACGTCGCGACCCGCGTCACGGCCTACCGATCGACCAGGTGAGGGGTCTTAATCAAATGAAGAGAAAGCTCTTGCGATCCAAGCGATGGAACCGGCGGGGAGCGCTCCTGCTCATGGGGCTGCTGCTGGCGGTCGGTCCGGCCGGCGCCGCGGCCAGGGTCCGCGTCGCCGCCCAGTTGCAGCCGCCGCCGCCGGCGGAGCCGCCGGCCCTCGACGTCAAGGACAACGCCATCCAGCTCTCGATCGACCGGGCGGTCGAGATCGCCCTGCAGCGCAACCTCGGCATCGTCATCCAGCGCGATCTCCGCGTCCAGTCGCTGCTCAACGTCACCAGCAGCCTCGGCATCTATGACCTGAACTCGCAAGCCGAGCTGAGCGCCTTCAGCAACACGGGCCCGGTGATCGATCCCACCACCCCCACCCAGACGGGGCGGTCGGAGTCGGCCGGTTTCACCCTGCTCCAGCGGCTGCCCACCGGCGGCACCGTGTCGGGCGGCTGGCAGACCACCCTCGTCCCCCACACGACCAGCAGGGGGCTGTCGGTCCCCGCCTCCTACGGCTCGGGGCTCACCTTCAGCCTCGTCCAGCCGCTGCTCGGCGGCTACGGCCGGCTGGCCAACGAGCGCAGCATCCTGATCGCGCAGACCAACAGCCAGATCAGCCGGCAGGACTTCCAGCTCCAGGTGACCACCATCACCCAGCAGGTGGTGAACGCCTACTGGAACCTGGTGAACGCCCGCGAGCAGCTCGGCGTCGCCAGGGAGAGCCTGCAGCTCGCCATCGACCTGAACAATCGCAACAAGGTCGAGGTGCAGGTCGGCACCCTGGCGCCGCTGGGGATGACCCAGAGCGAGGCGGCCATCGCCACCCGCGAGGAGGTGATCATCCAGAACTCCTCCGCCGTCGGTGACGCCGAGGACACCCTCCGCCAGTTGCTCAACCTGCCGTCCGGGCCGTTGTGGCAGATGGCGATCGTGCCGACCAGCGATCCCAAGACCGACAAGATCTCGATCAACCTCGACGAGGCGATCCGCATCGCCCTCGACCAGCGTCCCGAGCTGCACACCAACGCGCTGCAGCTCGCCCAGGCCAAGCTCGACGCCCAGTACTTCCACAGCCTGATCCGGCCGTCGCTCGGCCTCAACGTGCGCTACGGCTACAACGGCACCGGCCTGGCGTTCAACGACGCGTTCAACCAGATCTCGGGGCTGGAGTTCCGCTCCTGGTCCGCCGCGCTCCAGTTCGCCTATCCGATCCAGAACCGCAGCGCCCGTGCCCAGAGCGCCTCCGCCAACATCGACGTCGACCGCTTCCAGGCCCTCTACGAGCAGGAGCGCAAGGTGGTCGAGACCGAGGTGCGGCGCGCTTCCCGCGCCGTGGAAACGGCGATCAAGGCGATCGACGCCGCCCGCATCGCCCGCGAGTTCCAGGACAAGAACCTCGACGCCGAGAGGAAGCGCTACGAGAACGGCATGTCCACCGCCTTCCAGATCACCCAGATCCAGGACCAGTTGACCCAGGCCCGCAGCCAGGAGGTCACGGCCACGGTCAACTACCGCACCGCGCTCGCCGAGTACTACCGTGCGGTCGGCAGGCTGCTCGACCAGGAAGGGATCGTCCTCGACGATCCCCAGGATCCCGACTACGCCTCCCAGCGCTACAGCTTCCGCCGCGGCTCGCTGCCCGGAGAGAGGAGATAAGGCTCATGGCCCTCGAGGATTCCAGCTTCGGCCGGGTGATCGGCGCCCTGGTCTCGCCCGGCAGGACCTTCCGGTCGCTCGCCGAGCGGCCCACTTGGGGGGTGGCGCTGGCGATCATCCTGGTGGTCAGCACCCTGGTGGGCGTGCTGGCCAACCAGCGGATCGATCCCAACGACATGCGGAAGATGGTCCAGCAGCGGCTCGAGAAGAGCCAGGGCGGGCAGGCCACCCCCGAGCAGGTGGACCGGGCGGTGGAGATCGGCCAGAAGATCTCCGCGGTCACCATCTGGCTGATCCCCATCTTCGTGGTCCTGGTCTACCTGATCGTCGCCGTGCTGTTCTGGGGGGCCTTCCGCTTCTTCGGCGGCAGCGATTTCTCCTACAAGGCGAGCTTCGCCACGGCGGTGCACGCCTTTCTCCCCGGGATGGTGGCGGCGCTGCTGGCGCTGCCGCTGATCCTCACCCGGCCGCACATCAGCATCAAGGAGGCGCAGGGCGGCGTCCTCGCCTCCAACCTCGGGGCCTTCGCCCCCGACTCCATGGGACCGGCCCTGCGGACCCTCCTGTCGAGCCTCGACTTCTTCTCGATCTGGACGCTCTGCCTGCTGGTCATCGGCTACCGCGCCACGGCCAGGGTGTCGGCGGCCACGGCGGCGGTCACCGCGGTGGTACTGTGGGCGGTCTACGTGGGCTGCCGGGTGGGCATGGCCGCCCTCTTCCAATGAATCTCTTGAGTCTTTCCATTCAGTAGAGGGAGCCGCGTGAAGAAAATCGTCATCGGGCTCGTCGTCGTCCTGGTGCTGGGCGGCATCGTCTTCGCCAGCATCCACGCCCAGAGCCGCGGCAAGGGGGCCAGCGTCTACGCCGAGCCGGTCGAGCAGCGGGACGTGGAGCAGGTGGTCAAGGCGACCGGCGAGCTGCAGCCGCGCATCCAGGTCAACATCTCCGCCCACGTCGTCGGCAAGATCGACAAGCTGTACGTGCAGGAGGGGGACCTGATCCGCAAGGGCCAGCCCTTCCTGCGCCTCGAGCAGCAGGCCTTCACCGCCCAGCGCGACCAGTGGGCGGCCCAGCTCCGCAGCACCCAGACCGCGGTGCGGCTGGCCGAGGTCTCGCTCGCCGACTCGCGCGTCAAGCTCGCCCGCGCCCAGAAGCTGAAGGCCGAGGGGGTCTCCACGCAGCAGGACCTCGAGGCCGCCCAGCTCGCCGAGACCTCCTCGCGGCTGCAGGTCGACTCCGCCCACGAGGCCGTCCGCCAGACCCAGGCCAACCTCGTCAAGGCCCAGGACGATCTCACCAAGACCACCATCTACTCGCCGCTGACCGGCCGGGTGATCGCCCTCAACGCCAAGGAGGGGGAGGTCGTCGTCTCCGGCACCATGAACAACCCCGGCTCGGTGATCGGCACCATCGCCGACATGGCGGAGATCAACG
This sequence comes from Thermoanaerobaculia bacterium, assembly GCA_036402955.1. Lineage (GTDB taxonomy): Bacteria > Acidobacteriota > Thermoanaerobaculia > Multivoradales > UBA5704 > DATARR01. The sequence continues at coordinate 2,323 of DASWRX010000279.1, read as the reverse complement.
CCGAGGTGGACGTCGACGAGACCGAGATCGTCAACGTCAAGCTCGGCCAGGACACGGTGCTGCGGGTGGACGCGCTCCCCGGACGGGAGTACCGTGGCAAGGTGATCGAGGTCGGCAGCTCCGGCTACAACCGCCCGGCGCAGCCGGACGTGACCTTCTTCAAGGTCAAGATCCTGCTCGACCACCCCGACGACAACCTGCGCGCCCGCATGTCGGTGCGCGCCGAGATCCGCACCGCCGCCCATCCCAAGGCGCTGACGGTGCCGATCCAGGCCGTCGTCGAGCGCAACGAGGGCAAGGACGGCGGCGGCAAGCCGCGGAAGGTCGTCTTCGTGGTCGCGAACGGCAAGGCGCTGCAGCGGCCGGTGGCGACCGGGATCTCCGACGAGACGCGGGTCGAGCTGACCTCCGGCGTCAAGCCGGGCGAGGTGGTGATCACCGGACCCTACCGCACGATGCGGGACCTCGAGGACGGCGCCGCGGTCCAGGTCAGCGAGACCTCCGAGGACCAGGACCGCAAGAGCGACGGGAAGGACGCGGGCACGCAGGGCAAGGGGGATTGATGGCGCTCATCGAGCTGCGCGACATCTACCGGGTCTACGACATGGGAGCCGAGAAGGTGCACGCCCTCAATGGCGTCGACCTGACGGTGGAGCGGGGGGAGTACGTGGCGATCATGGGCTCGTCGGGCAGCGGCAAGTCGACGCTGATGAACCTGGTCGGCTGCCTGGATACGCCGACCTCGGGGAGCTACATCCTCAACGGCACGGCCGTCCAGGACCTCGACGACACCCAGCTCGCGGGGATCCGCAACAAGGAGATCGGTTTCGTCTTCCAGACTTTCAACCTGCTCTCCCGCACCGACGCCCTGCACAACGTCGAGCTGCCGCTGGTCTACGCCGGCCTGTCGCGCACCGAGCGGCGGGAGCGGGCCCGCCGGGCGCTCGAGCGCGTGGGGCTCGGCGCCCGCATGACCCACCAGCCGAACGAGCTGTCGGGCGGCCAGCGCCAGCGCGTCGCCATCGCCCGCGCCCTGGTCAACGAGCCCTCGATCCTGCTCGCCGACGAGCCGACGGGGAACCTCGACTCGTCCACCTCGGAGGAGATCATGCAGCTCTTCGACGAGCTGCACCAGGCCGGCAACACCGTGGTGCTGGTCACCCACGAGCCGGACATCGCCGAGCACGCCTGGCGCCGGGTGATGCTGCGCGACGGCAAGGTCACCTCCGACCAGGCCACGGCGCGGGCCACCGCCGACGCCGTCACGTCCTGAGCCGCGCTGAAGGAGAGATCCCCTTGGTCTTCCTGGAAAACTTCCGCATCGCCCTCGCGGCCCTCCGCGCCAACCTGATGCGCTCGATCTTGACCACGCTCGGGATCATCATCGGCGTCGCCGCCGTGATCGCCGTGGTGTCGGTCGTCCAGGGGCTCCAGTACACCATCACCCAGCAGCTCCAGGGGGTCGGCGCCACCTTCATCGCCGTCTCGGCGAAGACCGACCGCAACAACATCCCGGGGCTGTCGGCCCGCCAGGTGAAGCTCACCTACGACGACGGCGTGGCCATCGAGGAGAAGGTCCCCGGCGTCAAGCTGATGTCGCCGTTCATCCTCGGCCGCTCCACCCTCAAGTACAAGGACCGCAAGCACACCCCCTTCATGATCATCGGCGCCACCGAGAACTACCAGGACGTCACCAACCAGACGGTGGACCGCGGCCGCTTCTTCTCCCAGGTGGACCTCGACAACCACCGCAAGGTGACGGTGATCGGCCCCAAGATCGCCGACGAGCTGAACCTCGGGCCCAACCCCCTGGGCAAGGAGATCTACCTCGACATCTACCCGGCCACCATCATCGGCGTGATGGAGAAGAAGGGGCAGAACCTGGGGATGGACTTCGACGACATCGTCTACATCCCGTTCAACTCGGCGGTCACCCTGTTCGGCCGCAACGCCGCCGACCAGGTGCAGATCCGCCTCCAGGCGACCGGCGCCGACCAGGTCGCGCGGGTCAAGGACGGCATCGGCCGCCTGCTGCGCCAGCGCCACAAGATCCCCGCCAGCGAGCCGGACGACTTCGAGATCCAGACCCAGGACGAGATCCTCAACACGGTCAACAAGATCCTCGGCAGCGTCACCGCCGTGGTCGGCGGGGTGGTCGGCATCGCCCTGCTGGTCGGCGGCATCGGCATCATGAACATCATGCTGGTGTCGGTGACCGAGCGCACCCGCGAGATCGGCGTGCGCAAGGCGGTGGGGGCGCGCCGCCAGGACGTCCTCATCCAGTTCCTGATCGAGGCGGTCACCCTGTCGCTGATCGGCGGCG
>DASWRX010000278.1:0-5454 GCA_036402955.1 Thermoanaerobaculia bacterium | reverse complement strand
CGCCAGAACAAGCTGCTCTACTTCGCCTCGATCGAAGAGGCCAAGTTCCGGCGGCCGGTGACGCCGGGCGACCAGCTCCGCTACGAGGTCGAGGTGCTGCGCCTGCGGAGCACCTACTGCCGGCTGGCGGGCCGGGCCCTGGTCGACGGCCAGGTCGCCGCCGAGGCCGTGCTCTCCTCCGCGATGGTGGACCGTTGATGGCGGCGGCCATCCACCCGCTCGCCTCCGTGGACCCGGGGACCCGGTTGGGCGACGGCGTCCAGGTCGGCCCGTTCGCCGTGATCGGCGCCGGGGTCGAGATCGGCGCCGGGACCGAGGTCGGGGCCGGCGCCCAGGTCCAGGGTCCAACCCGGATCGGCCGCGAGAACCGGATCTATCCCCAGGCCGCGATCGGCTTCGATCCCCAGGACCTCAAGTTCCGCGGCGAGGAGGTCTTCCTGGAGATCGGGGATCGCAACCACTTCCGGGAGTTCTGCACCGTCCACCGCGGGACCTCCAAGGGGGGCGGCACCACCCGGGTGGGCAGCGACAGCCTGTTCATGGCCTACACCCACATCGCCCACGACTGCCAGGTGGGGAACCGCGTGGTGTTCGCCAACAGCGCCACCCTCGCCGGGCACGTCGAGGTCCACGACGACGCCACGATCAGCGCCTTCACCTCCGTGCACCAGTTCTGCCGGGTGGGCCGCCACGCCTACCTGGGAGGCTACACGGTGGCCACCCTGGACGCCCTGCCGTTCGTCAAGACGGTCGGCCAGAAGCCGGCCTGCTACGGGCTGAACTCGATCGGCCTCAAGCGCAAGGGGATGGCGGAAGAGAGCCTCCGCAAGCTGGAGGCCGCCTACCGCATCCTGGTCCGCTCGCGCCTGCCCACCCCCAAGGCGCTGGAGCAGATCCGCGCCGAGCTGGCAGGAGATCCAGAGGTCGACTACCTGATCGCCTTCATCGAGAGCTCCCAACGGGGGGTCATCAAGTCGCCCCCCCGTGGCGGCGGCCGGGGAGGAGGCGAGCCTGAATAGCTTGAAAGTCGGCGTCTTCGGCACCGGCGCGATGGGGCGCAACCACGTCCGCCTGCTCTCCTCGATTCCCGGTGCCGAGCTGGTCGGGGTCTACGATCCGCGTCCGGAGGCCGCCGAGGCGGCGGCCCGGGAGCATGGCGCGCGCGCCTTCTCGCGGCTGGAGGAGCTGGCCGGGGAGATCGAGGCCGCGGTGGTGGCCGCCCCTACGGTGGCCCATGCGGACATGGGATGCGAGCTGCTCGGCCGCGGCCTCCACGTGCTGATCGAGAAGCCCCTGGCGGCGAGCCTGGAGGAGGCCGACCGGCTGCTCGCGGCGGCCGACGGCCGGGTGCTTGCCGTGGGGCACGTCGAGTTCTTCAACCCGGCGGTCCAGGCGCTGCTCGCCGTCGGCTCGACGCCGCGCTTCGTCGAGGTGCAGCGGCTGGGGGTCTTCTCCCCGCGCAGCCTGGACGTCGACGTGGTTCTCGACCTCATGATCCACGACCTCCAGATCCTGCACGCGCTCGATCCCAGCCCGGTGGCGGAGATCCGGGCCACGGGGATCGCGGTGCTCTCCTCCCGCATCGACATCGCCAACGTCCGGGTCGAGCTCGCCTCGGGCGCGGTCGCCAACCTGACCGCCTCGCGGGTCTCCTCCGAGCGCGCCCGCAGGCTCCGGGTCTTCCTGCCCAACCGGTACTACTCGCTGGACTACCAGGCGCAGGAGATCAAGGGCTACCGGCTGGAGGAGGAAGGGGAGCAGCGCCGCATCCTGCCGGACGACCTGGGCGTCGAGCGCGCCGAGCCCCTGCGGCGGGAGCTCGAATCCTTCCTCGCCGCCTGCCGGGGGGAGCCCGCCCCGCGGGTGACCGGCGAGCAGGGACGCCGCGCCCTGGCGACCGCCCTGGAGGTTGTGGAGGCGATCCGTTGAGCCCTGCTCCCTGCTAGACTCTGCCGGCTCTTGCGGCCGGCAACCTTGAGATTCCTTTACGAAGGAGAGTTCCTGATGAGCGACATCCGAATCGGTGTGATCGGCGGCAGCGGCCTGTATGGGATGGAGGGGATGACGGTCCGCGAGGAGCGCCGGATCCAGACGCCGTTCGGCGACCCCTCGGACGCCTACGTGATCGGCGAGCTGGACGGCCGGCTGGTCGCCTTCCTGCCCCGCCACGGCCGCGGGCACCGCCTGCTGCCCACCGAGCTGAACTACCGCGCCAACCTCTACGGCTTCAAGGTGCTGGGCGTCGAGGAAATCGTCTCGGTCTCCGCCGTGGGCTCGCTGAAGATCGAGTACAAGCCGACCGACATCGTCGTTCCCGACCAGTTCTTCGACCGCACCCGACACCGTCCGGACACCTTCTTCGGCAACGGTCTGGTCGCCCACGTCTCGATGGCCAAGCCGATCTGCCCGCGGCTGATCGACATCGCGGCCGACGCCGCCCGCGCCGCCGGGGCCACCGTCCACCGCGGCGGCACCTACGTCTGCATGGAGGGGCCTCAGTTCTCGACGCGGGCCGAGTCCGAGGTCTACCGCAGTTGGGGGGCGGACATCATCGGCATGACCAACCTCCAGGAGGCGAAGCTCGCCCGCGAGGCCGAGATCTGCTACGTCTCGCTCTCCATGGTCACCGACTACGACTGCTGGCACGAGACAGAGGAGGCGGTCTCCGGCGAGGCGGTGATGGAGGTCATCGGGCAGAACGTCAAGATGTCGCAGGAGGTGGTGCGCCAGATGCTCAAGCGGGTCGGCGAGGCCCACTCGCGCGACTGCCTCTGCGCCGAGGCGCTCAAATATTCCCTGATCACCGAGCGCTCGATGATCCCGGCCGAGACTCTGGCGGCCCTCCAGCCGATCATCGGCAAATATATCAAGGGCTGAATGACGCGCATCCTGATCACCAACGACGACGGCATCTTCTCGCAGGGGATCCGCCTGCTCGCCTCTTCCCTGAGCGCCCTCGCGGAGGTAGTGGTGGTGGCGCCGGACCGCGAGCAGAGCGCGACCGGTCACTCTCTCACCCTCTCGCGCCCCCTGCGCATGCAGAAGGTGGAGGAGAACTGGTACGCCGTCGACGGTACGCCGACCGACTGCGTCAATTTGGGGGTACTGTCGCTGCTCAAGGACAACCCGCCCGACCTGGTCTGCTCCGGGATCAATTTCGGCCTCAACCTGGGGGACGACGTCACCTATTCGGGCACGGTGAGCGCGACCTTCGAGGGGACGCTCCTCGGTATCCCCTCGGTCGCCTTCAGCCAGGAGGTGGGGGAGGGGTTCTCCTTCGAAGCCGCGGCCGACTTCGCCCGCCGCTTGGTCGAGGTCCTGCTCGGCGAGGAGCTCCCCCGCGACCTGCTGCTCAACGTCAACGTGCCGGCGGGGCCGGTGCAGGGGGTCAGCTTCACCCGTCTGGGCCGGCGGATCTACAAGCAGTCGGTGATCGAGAAGCTGGATCCACGGGGGCGCAAATATTACTGGATCGCCGGCACGCCGCAATGGGAGCACGCGAGCGGTACCGACTTCGAGGCTGTCTCTCGAGGGCGGATCTCGGTGACCCCGCTGCACCTGGACCTCACCTACTACCCCGGGCTCGAGAGCTTCACGCCGCTCAAGGAGAAGCTCTCGTCGCTCGCCTTCCCGGCCGTTCCTCCTGCCCCGCGGGATTGATGAGCGACTACGCCGTCCAGCGGGAGCGGATGGTCCGCGACCTGATCGCCGCCCGGGGCGTCCACGACGAGCGGGTGCTGGCAGCCCTGCGACGGATTCCGCGTCACCTGTTCGTCAAGGACCACCTGCGCAGCCAGTCCTATGGCGACCACGCGCTGCCGATCGGCTCGGCGCAGACAATCTCGCAGCCGTACATCGTGGCCCGCATGACGGAGCTCCTGGAACTGGGACCCGAGCACTCGGTGCTGGAGATCGGCACCGGCTCGGGGTACCAGACGGCGGTCCTCGCGCTGCTGGCGCGCCGGGTCTACAGCCTGGAACGGGTGCCGGAGCTCGCGCAGGCCGCCATTCCCCGCATGCGCCAGCTCGGTCTGGACAATGTCAAGATCCAGGTGTTCGACGGCACCGTGGGGTGGAGCGAGTGGGCCCCCTTCGACCGCATCTTGGTCACCGCCGGCGCGCCGAAGGTGCCGGAACCCCTCCTCGGGCAGCTCGCGCCGGGTGGCACCCTGCTGATCCCTGAGGGCCAGCTCAACCTTCAGAAGCTGGTTATTTACCGCAAGTCGCCGCGCGGTGAGATCCGGCGCAAGGAGGGGGAAGACGTTGCCTTTGTGCCGTTGCTCGGCCGGCATGGCTGGAAGCCGCAGAAATGAGCGACCGCCGGGCCGTCCGCTTCTGGGTGAGCGGGAGGGTGCAGGGGGTGGGCTTCCGCTGGTTCACCCGCAAGGCGGCGCAGGAGCTGGCCTTGAGCGGCCGGGTGCGCAACCTGCCGGACGGCCGCGTGGAGGTCGAGGCGGCGGGCGAGCCCGGGCGGCTCGAGGCCTTCCGCGGGCGGTTGCGCCAGGGGCCGCCGGGCGCCCGGGTGACCGGCCTCGAGGAGCAGGAGATCTCCCCCGTCCCCGACGGGGGCGGATTCGCTATCGATCGTTAAGAGGATCGTTGAGAGGAGAGAGACCATGGACGACCTGAAGTCGCACATCCGCCAGATCCCCGATTTCCCGAAGCCGGGGATCCTGTTCTACGACATCACGACCCTGCTCCAGGACCCGCTCGCTCTGCGGATGACCGTCGACCGGTTCGTCTGGCTGTTCGCCGAGCGGCGGATCGATAAGGTGATCGGCATCGAGTCGCGCGGGTTCATGTTCGCTCCCATCGTGGCCTACAACCTGAACGCCGGGTTCGTGCCGGTGCGCAAGCCCGGCAAGCTCCCGGCGGAGAAGGTCCGCGAGACCTACGAGCTCGAATACGGCAACGACACGCTCGAGATGCACCGCGACGCCATCCAACCCGGCGAGCACGTGCTGATCGTCGACGACGTGGTGGCCACCGGCGGCACCGCGGCGGCCACGGCGCGAATGGTCGAGTCGCTCGGCGGCATCGTGTCCGGCTTCGGCTTCATCATCGAGCTCACCTTCCTCGACGGGCGCAAGAAGCTGGGAAATCACGCGGTGGCTTCGCTGATCCGGTACTGAATCCCAGGGTATACTTCGCTTGCCTGCGGCTGTAGCTCAGGTGGAAAGAGCAGGAGTTTCCTAAACTCTTGGTCGGGGGTTCGAGTCCTCCCAGCCGCACCATTTTAAGCAACGTATTGGCTGCAACCTGGTGGCCTGTAAAGACTGATTCAGGATTGATGCGGTGATGGACATCACGGTACTAGTACTACTGTGTCATAACTTCACCCTGTCTCTACGTGCCCACACCACGGGCAATGCGGAAGGCAGGTTACCAAAAGGCGCGCTTGGCGCCATCGGATCGTAGCAATCGAGGCTGGGTTGTGGCGCTCAGGACGCTTGT
>DASWRX010000277.1:0-6586 GCA_036402955.1 Thermoanaerobaculia bacterium | reverse complement strand
AATGACAAGAAAGATCGACTTCCTGGTCCTCATGGTTCTCTCCTTCCGACGATGTTTGCCGTCATGGCCCTACCTGGGAAAACGTCACCGGCAGGGTCTCCAGCGAGCGCACGCCAAAAGCTGGCCGCCACTGGGGCGTATCGCTCGCCAGACGGAGATCGCGCAGGCGGCGCAGGAGCGTGCTGAAGGCGATCTGGACCTCCATCCGGGCCAGCGCCGCGCCAATGCAGAAATGAGAGCCGTACCCGAAGCTGAGATGGGGGTTGGGATGGCGCCGGATGTCGAACCGTTCCGGATCGGCAAACTGCGCCGGATCGCGATTGGCCGCGGCGAGCACGCACACGACTTGCTGGTCCGCCTGGATCGCCTGGCCGCCGACGTCGAGATCGGCTGTCGCGGCCCGCACCACGAACTGGAAGGCCGGCTCGTAGCGCAGCGCCTCCTCGACGGCCGCGCCGGCCAGGCCGGGGTCCTCGGCGCACAGGCGCCGCTGGTCGGGATCGCGCAGGATGTGCAGCATGCCGCTGCTGATCGTATTCATCGTGGACTCGTACCCGCCATGCAGCAGGAGCATGCACTGCGACAGGATCTCGACCTCGCTCAGCGTCTCATCCTGGTGTCCGGATCCAATCAGACTGCCGATCAGATCCTCCCGGGGCGCACGGCGGTGATCGTCCACGATCGCGCGCATGTAGTCCGCCATCTGATCGACCGTTTCGCGGAGGGCGGCGATGGTCTCCGCGTTGCCGAGCGACCCGATCGCGAAATACAGCGCGATGGTGTGGACCCAGCGCTGGAAGCGCTCGGAGTCGCTGCTCGACATGCCCAGCAACTCGGCGATCACCATCGCCGGCAGCCGCAGCGCGAAGTCGGCCACCAGATCCATCTCCCCACGTTCCCGCGCCGCGTCGATCAGTCCGTCGGCGAGCCCCTGGACCCGTTGCCGTAGTTGCTCCACCAGGCTCGGGGTGAAGGCGCCGGACAGGGCCTGGCGGATCCGCCGGTGCGCCGGGTTGTCCTGGAACAGGGCCCAACGCCCCAGGAGCTCATCCACCGGCGCGAGCTGGCGGCGCAGATCCTCGGAGAGCTGCGCCGCCTGCGCGTCGCGGGTCCGGGCCGCCGAGAGCCGTTTGTCCAGCAGGGCCGCCTTGACGTCCGCGTGGCGCGTCAGCACCCAACCGCCGAGCAGTTGGCTCCAGTAGACCGGCGTGGTCTCGCGCACGCGCCGGTAATTCGGGTACGGGTCCGCGTACCTGGCGAAATTGAACGGATCGTCCTCGATGGGCAGCATGGAAGGCACCTGTTCCGGTTCGGCGTCAGCTCAACGAATTCGCGATGACGCCTGACGATAACAATGAGCCGCGCGGCGAATACATGTCAGACGTACCTTTCACCGCGTCGGCTCCGATCAGCGGCAAGTGGATTTTCATCCGGCTTCTAGCCATGCCCGCGCAACCCGGTCAGGGATACCTGGGCGAGTACGTGACCTTTGATGATGAAACGCAACTTGCGCCACGTCATGGGAGTGCCGGCGTCATCGTCGGTTCTGGACAGGCGGGTATATATCACAGATCTCGCTGGCTTCGGAGGGAAGGCGGCGGCCTCCCCAAGTGGAGGCCGCCGCGAAAGGCGGTTCGCTCAGCGCTCGGCGGTACGGGAGCGAGACGTTGCCGTGTCCCCGCCACCGTCCGCGCGGATCGTGCGGATCGCGTGCTCCGAGTGGCCCCCGGCGTCCTCTTCGTCGCCGTCGAGGATGCCGTCCCCGTTGCGATCGATGCCGATCCGCACTCCGGAGCCCGGCGGGGTGCAGGTGTAGGTCAGCTCGCCGTCGTTCTGCATGGCGCGTTGCCGCAGGCTGGCGTCGGAGAGCGGCGCGTCGCGGCGCCGGTTGCCGATGAACAGGCCCGAATCGACGTCGTAGAGATAACCCTTTTCACCGTGGTTGTCGCCGCCCTTGACCACCAGATCGCACTCTCCCGCCCGGGCGCGGTCGATCAGGAGGTCGATCCGCTCTCCGGCCACCGTTGCGTTTTCGTGCGTGAGCGTCGTCTGCTGCCCGACGATGGGGGCGAGATTGCTGTCGAAGGCGAGCAGGTACTGCTCGACCTGGCGCTTCTGCTGTTCGCCCACGGGCCCGGGGGGGAACCCGCCGGGAGTCGTCGGAGACTGGTCGAAGCCCGCCCCGTTGGAGGTGACGCTGATGAAACGGGCGATCGTCGGAATGCTCCCGTCGTGGTTGAAGCCGAAGCCGCGGACCTGATCGCCCAGGAAGGCGTCGCTGCCGGGGAGCGTCGGAGTGTCCGGCATCCCGAACATGCCGACTTTCTGGTACTGGTTGCGGAGGTGGGGCGTTTTGACTCCTTCTCTGCCACCATCGAAGGTATAGCGGCCGTCGGTCCCGAAGAAGCCTGGAGCGGCCACGCCCTGGGCTTCGTTCGCGTGGCGATCGAGCAGGTGGCAGGACTGGCAGGCGCCTCTGTTGGCGAGATCGGACACATTGTTGAAGAAGAAATCCCGCCCCGCCTGCTGGTCCGCGGTGAGGTGGTTGGAGAGCATCCGGACCGGATTGGGCGGATAAGTGACCTGAAGGATGAAGGCGGCGAACTTCGCCATGGCCGCGTCGTCGATCGGCCCACTGCGCCCCAGGAGGTTGGGGAAGGCCGCCTGGAACTTCTTGAATCCCGCCACCTCGCCGAACGTGCCGCTGTCCGGCTGCACGCTCGGGGCGTCGTTGCCGCCGGTGCGGTCGCCGCGCCAGTGCATCGGCCCGTGGTTCGCCATGCCGCGCAGGCTCTGCGTGGTCATCGGTCCCTTCATGGGGTGATGGGTGTCCAGCAGCCCGAACGCCGAGGGGCGGAGCTCGAACGGCCCGGGAATGGGCTGTACCACCCCGTCCGGGTTGCCGAGGTCCCAGGCCAGGCTGTCGAAATCACCCGAGACGTGGCAACTGGCGCAGGACGAATCCCCGTGGCTCGAGGAGAACGACGTGTCGTAGAGGAACGGCCGTCCGGCGACCACGCTGGGCGGCTCGGGATTGTACATGGCGACATGCGCGAGCTCGGCGCCGGAGACCGTATCCACCACCGCGATCGAGTCGTCGAAGCGGGTCAGCGTGTAGAGGCGATGCTTGTCCTCCTGGAGCACCAGGCCGGTGAGGCCGCCGCCGGACACCTTGATCTGGTCGGCGGTGCTCGGCGTGAACGTATCGTTCTCCAGGGCGCTGATATCGAAGACGCCGATCTTGGAAGTGCCGAGCGTCGCGACGTACAGGGTTCTGCCGTCGCTCGTGACCGCCATCTCCTGCGGCAGAGCGAGGCTCTTGTCATTCTCGGCGTTCGGGACCGCGTCGCAGCAGGCGGCGTAATTGATATGTTTGTTGAGATGCCGCGGGGTGACGCTGCCCGCCGGGCCGAGGACGGTGATCCGGCTTTCGTGGAGGTGACCGCGAAGACTGTGGCCGGCGAAGGTGCCGGGCCCCTCGAAGCGTTTGTCGTTCCCCGCCTCGGTGTTCGATACATAGATCTTCCCGCTCACCGGATTCACTGCCATGTTGTAGAGGATGGTGCCGACGCTCTTGTAGTACCCGGCGGCGCCGCCGAGCTGCGCCGGCGGGTTGGCGTTCGCGTTGAGGACGAAGACGTCCTTGTCGGGCAGGGAGAAGCGGACTTTGTCGTCCCAGATCCGGTTGAGCTCATCGACCCAGTGGGCGCCGTTGAACTTGACGATGATCCCCACCTCCGGCCGCGGAACGCCGCCGGCGTTGGTGTTGGGCCCCGGCACGCCCCCCTGGGCCTCCCCGCCGTCGGGGACGAAAACCTCGTGGACGGTCGTGGTGCGGTTTCCGGAGTGGAACGCCGCCGCATAGACCTTGCTGCCGTCCGGGCTCACCGCCAGGGCGCGCGGAGTGTCGCTGAACAGCGTGACGATGGTGAGCGGCGTCCCGGCGAGCGTGGCGCCGAGATGGTCCGCATCGAAGACCCAGACGTCCGCCCGGCCCACGCCGGGCGTGGTGAGCCGGGGATCGTAAGGGACGTTCTGGCCGCGGTGGGCGGTGGTGATGAAGGCGCGGTTCTTCCCGGCCCCGCCGAAGACGATGTCGCGCGGCTCGTCTCCCACGAGCAGGGTGCGCACGACGTGGCCGCTGTTCCCGCCTTGAGTCAGCATGACCACGCTGACGCTGTCGGAGAGGTGGTTGACGACCCAGATCTCGTTGTCGTTGCGGGCCGCGACGGCCACCGGTTCGAGGCCGACGGGAATGGAGGCGCGATGCTCCAGGCCGTGGTCGCCGATGCGAAAGACCTCGAGACGGTCGTCCGGTGTATTGGCCGCGAAGAGGAGCTTGCCGCTCGGTGACAGCGCCAGCGGACGGACCTGGCCGCTCTCGAAGACGGTGAAGCGTCCGGTTGAGGCTTGGGCCGGCTCGAGGCCGGCGAGGTGGGCTCCAGCCCCCACGGGCGGCGCGGCAACGAGACCTGCGAGGACGGACAGCAGAGCGATCAGCGGCGAGAGAGAACGGCATGCGAGGTAAGGCCTGGCCATAGGACCTCCTGAGAGCCTTTGTATCCGCTGCGCCTGGACCCTCAGGGGGAAAGGGAGATTCTCTCTGGCGGATCAAAGAGCAACGAATTGTCCAAATCTCTCAACGCCTGGAAGTCTGGATTCCCCTCACCCTGCTGGCGCGCCTTCGAGCGCACTCAGCGTCACATAGTAGCCGTCCGGATCCCGCAGCGAGAGCTCCTTGGTCCCCGTGTTGGGATTCACGTGGGGCTCCTCTTCCAGCCGAGTGACGAGAGCGCGTGCCCTTTGAACCGCCAGGTCAAAATCATCGACACGGAAGAACAACAGGAGGCCGTTGCCGGGTGTCCCATGATCGGGGCTCATCAATGAGGGATGATCGTGGGCGCCCCACTCGTGGAGGCAGAGCAACACAGTTCCGTCCGAGTCGAGGACCTGGCCAAAGTAGGGATGGCCCGGACGCGTCGCCGGCTGGCCAAACAGCGACTGGTACCATGTGAAGCTATGCGGTACATCGCGCACCCCAATGATCGTCCAAATGCGTTTCATGCCACCCCTCAGCCCGCCCAACGTGGATGCGCTTCACCGGCGGACGGCGAAGCCGGCCGTCCGAGCGCAAGCGCCGTGTCAGGCGCCATTCCGTGACCCGGCGCGATCTCCTCGCACCTCGTAACAGAGCCCCACCATACCGCTCTTGTAGGCTTTGACCTCCGCCAGATGGAGGGCGACGTCTCTGTCGAGCTTCTCGAAGAATGATATCCCGTCACCAATCAAGATCGGCAGGATCGAATAACGAACTTCGTCGGCCAGCCCGAGACGAAGGCATTCGGCGGAGACCACGCCGCCTCCAACAAACCAGATGGCACGGAATGTGGGCCGCAGGTGCCCATTCACGAACCGCGCGAGATCGCCTGAGTAGAGCTCGACGGTATCCCGGACCCGCGGCAGCTCCCGACTCGTGAGGACGAAGGTGGGTTTATCGCCGTACGGCCACCCCAACCCTTGGGCTTCAAAACGAAGCGCAGTCTCATAGGTTCGCGATCCCATGACGTAGCAGTCGATCGTCTTGAGGAAGGCCTCGACGAATCCTGGATCCATGGTGTCGCCGTCTACGAATTCGTCTGAGGTCTCGAGCCAGTCAACGCTCCCGTCCCTGCGAGCGATGAAGCCGTCCAGACTCGCCGCCATGTGGATCGTTACGCGAGAATCAGCGTATGCCATCGTGTTTTGCCCGCACGTCATCCCATCCATGCCGCCCAACCGTTGCTAGTGAGCGCTAAACGTCCCCTGCATGCTACAACGGAACTGCTGCGCGGGGGAAGACGTCCTGATCATGATCTCCTGCTCCAACGACACAGCCTCGCCGGGCGGGGGCTCCCTGCCACGAACGTGGCAACGGGCGGAGTTGCGGGAGCTCAGCTCGCCGCTCTCTTCACGAGCGCGCCGATCCTTGCCTCTTCGGCCGCAGTCAGCTCCTTCAGTGCGAAGGAGGTCGGCCACATGGCGCCGTCGTCGAGGTTCGCCTTGTCGCTGAAACCGAACGTCGCGTACCGCGATTTGAATTTCTGCCCGCTTTGGAAGAAGCAGACGACCTTACCGTCCTTGGCATACGCGGGCATCCCGTACCAGGTTCTCGGCGAGAGGGCTGGCGCGCTGGTTTTGATGATCGCATGGAGCCGCTCGGCCATGGCGCGATCCGGTTCCGGCATCGCGGCGATCTTCGCGAGCACGTCGCTTTCCCCGTCCCCCTGATCCGCGCGCGCGCCGCGGCGCGCTTCCGCCTGCAGTTCTTGGGCGCGCTCCTTCATCGCGGCTCGTTCGTCGTCGGTGAATCCCTCGGATTTCTTGTTGTTGGTGGTAGTGCGCTTGGCGGATTTTTGCGTTTCCTTCTTTGGGCTCATAGAAACCTCGTCATACGATTTGTTGGAAGCATCGCCGCAGCTCGAATGCGGGACCCGCGCGATTCGCCATAGCGCCGCCCAACGTTCTCGCGGCTCAGCGGCGCCAGTCAGAGACCTCCCGTCTCACAAGCCTGAAGAGCATTTCTCCACAACCTCCATAGCCGTGAGCC
>DASWRX010000276.1:0-39607 GCA_036402955.1 Thermoanaerobaculia bacterium | reverse complement strand
CTTCAGAAATACCGGCAGGCGTTGTAGGCGTCCAGGCAGTTCAAGCGGCAATTGGTGTCGCCGGCGGCGCACTCGGAGAGGCAATACTGATAGTTGCTGTAACAGTAGTTGTAGATCGCCCGCGCGGGAGCGGCAACGCTCAGCCAGGCGAGCATCGCGACGGCCGGTACGGCAAACAATTTCTTCATCACCCATCTCCTTCGGTAGCGGGAGGCCTGACCGAGAGGGCCCGGGCAGGCCTGCCCTGGTTGGACGCGGCGTACGGCTACCGAAGAAGATTAGCAGAATCTCTATAAGTTGGGAAAGGCTCGGGACGAAGATCGGGGTTGACAGATAGCGTCTATACCAGGATCATATGGCCCACAGCAGGGCATTAACGGAGTCTCGGGGGCGCTCTATACAGAGCCTCGCGGGACCAAAACAGAAATGATTGAGTTTCCGGCGTCATGACGGCGCCGGATGTCTCGAACCAAGGAGGTTCAGATGTGGATGCGGAAGGTGCAGGGCATGACGCCTGAAGTCCGGGCGGGTCCGGAGGGGCTGGAGCCCCATGCCGGTTGGAGGGTCCCCGCGGGGGCCTTGACGAAAAACGGATTCAAAACTCAACCAAAACTTAAAAGGAGATACGACAATGCCTAAGAACTCGATTGCCAGTGTCATCACCGCCTGGGAGAACGTCGTCGCCAACGCGAAGGCCCACTCGGCGGAAGTTCCCAGTCTCGACGTCTACACGGTCCCGATGGAGCAGATCCTGGCGGCCGCCAAGGACCTGAACGCCCGGCTGGACATGCGCCGGGGCGTCAAGCAGGACGAGTCCAAGGAGCGCAAGGCCCTGATGCTGCAGGGCAAGCGGCAGGTGGCCAAGGTGAGGGCCGTGCTCAAGGCGTACTTCGGAGTGGACAGCGAACGGCTGCTGGAGTTCGGGGCCAAGCCGATCCGGGCCCGCAAGAAGAAGAACCCGCTGACGGTGCCGCCGCCGGCGACCCCGCCGTTCCGCCGGCGGTCGAAGCCGGTCCGGCCGGCGCCACGGTGGAGAAGCCCCCTGGGGGCGGAGAGGAGAAGAAGGGGCCCCCCGAAATCCCACCGCACCGTGAAGCTCAGTAGGCCGTAAGGTCCGGAGGCGTGTGTTCGGCACGCCTCCGGTTTTTCGAGGAGCTGCCCTGATGATACGCGATGATGGGGAGCTTTTCCAGGGGTGGATCGCCATCACGATGGCCGCCGGGCGGATGACGTAGGATGGCCGCCATGGACGATCCCCGCCTCGCCCGGCTGACGGAGATCTGCCTCGGCTTCCCGGAGACGTCGCGCCGGGACACCGGCAGCCACGCGGCGTTCCTCGTGCGCAAGAAGGTTTTCGCGTACTACCTCGACAATCACCACGGCGACGGCATCGTGGCCGTCACCTGCAAGACGGCGCTGGGCGAGAACGCGGAGCGGATCGCCGCCGATCCCGCGCGGTTCTACCTGCCCGCCTACGTCGGACCGAGGGGCTGGGTCGCGCTGCGCCTGGACGTCGGCGACGTGGACTGGGACGAGGTGGCCGAGCTCGCCGGAGACAGCTACCGGCTCATCGCTCCCAAGCGGCTGGCGGCGCGGGTGGGGACCTGACAGAGGAGACCCCGCGAGATGGAACCGGTCAACGTCTTCGAGCTGGAAGCGCTCGCCCGCGAGCGGCTCTCGCGGGAGGCCTACGACTATTACGCCAGCGGCGCCAACGACGAGGTGACGCTGCGCGAGAACCGCGCCGCCTACGACCGCCTCTCGCTCGCCTACCGGGTGCTGGTGGACGTCTCCCGCCGCGACCTGACGGCCACGGTCCTCGGCCGGCCGGTGGCGATGCCGGTGCTGGTCGCTCCCACCGCCTTTCATTGCCTCGCCTGCCCGGAGGGGGAGATCGCCACGGCGCGGGCCGCCGGCGCGGCGGGGACGGTGATGATCCTCTCCACGCTCTCCAACACGCCGGTCGAGGCGGTGGTGGCCGCGGCGTCCGGGCCGGTGTGGTTCCAGCTCTACGTCTACCGCGACCGCACGGCCACGGAGGGGCTGGTGCGGCGGGCCGAGGCCGCCGGCTGCCGGGCGCTGGTGCTCACCGTGGACGCGCCGCTGATCGGGCGGCGCGAGCGGGACGTGCGCAACCGCTTCCATCTGCCGCCGGGCCTCTCGGTCGCCAACATGCTGCCGGAGGGCTACGGCGCGCTGCCCCGGGCCGAGGCGGACTCGGGGCTCGCCGCCTACGTCTCCTCCCTGATCGATCCGTCGCTGTCGTGGCGGGACGTGGCCTGGCTGCGGTCGATCACCACCCTGCCGGTGCTGATCAAGGGGATCGTGCGGGCCGACGACGCCCTGCGCGCCGCCGAGGCGGGCGCCGCCGGCATCGTGGTCTCGAACCACGGCGGCCGCCAGCTCGACACCTCGCCGGCCACCCTCGACGTGCTGCCGGAGATCGCCGACGCCCTGGCCGCCCACGGCCACGCGGTCGAGGTGCTGGTGGACGGCGGCGTGCGGCGGGGCACCGACGTGCTGAAGGCCGTGGCCCTGGGCGCCCGGGCGGTCCTCGTGGGCCGGCCGGTCCTCTGGGGGCTCGCCGTGGACGGGGAAGCCGGCGCCGCCGGCGTCCTGCGCCTGCTGCGGGACGAGCTCGACCTGGCGATGGCCCTGGCCGGCACGCCGACCCTGGCGGACGTCACCCGCGATCTGGTGCGGCGGCAACCGTAGGGTGCGCTGTGCGCACCGCCGCCGCCCCTGGTGTGCACAGCGCACCCTACGGATCTATGCAATCCTGCACTGACAGATCCTGGCCGAGCCCGGCTTATCCCCAGCTCACCTTCCGCTCATCGACCCTGGCGCGCCGCCCCGCTAAACAGGAGGGGTGATGGCGAGCGCGTTCGCCATCCACCACTCATCAGGATCGTTCTGAAAAGGAGACCGTCATGAAGAAGGCCAGGAAGCTCACCCTCAACCGCGAGACGCTGCGCACGCTGGACAACCTGCGCCTGGAAGGCGTCGCCGGCGGCGGGACGCTCGCCGGAGTCTGCACCAGCTACAACGCCCGGTGCACGGGCTCGGGCAGCGGGGACACCGTCACCTGCCTGGAATGCAGCGCCGGCTGCGCGACCGGAGGCGCCTGCTCCATCGGCTGCTGAGCCCGTGGAGACCGGCCCGCGCGCGCCACGGCCTCACCGCGGAACCGGCGCTGGAGACAACGCCGGTTCGGGCTCCGGGGAGCGCGCGGGCCGCGTCGGGCAGCCGACGTAGTACTGGTCGGGCAGCAGGGTCTCGTTCTTCATCACCACGCTGCCGTCCTCGACCCGGGCGCCGTCGCCGATGTTGGCGCCGTAGAGCAGCACCGTGCCGTTGCCGACGGTGGCGCGGGCGCCGATGCGGGCGGGGGCGATCTTCAGCACCCGGTCCTCGAAGCTGTGCAGTTGCAGCAGGCAGGAGACGGTGGCGTCGTCGCCGATCTCCAGCATGTCGGGATCGACCACCTGGGCGAACGAGGTGCCGAGCACCACGCGGCGGCCGATGCGGGAGCCGGTGGCGCGCAGCCACCAGGCCATGAAGGGGGTGCCCTCGAAGCTCGACAGGCTGCCACGCACGTAGGCGGCCCACACCACGTAGAGGAAGTCCCAGCGGCTGCACCAGCAGGACCACAGCGGATGCCGCCCGGCGCGCACGCGGCCCAGCAGCAGCCACTTGGCGAGCAGCACGAGGAGGACGAGGCAGGCGCCGGCGCCGATGGTGAAGGCGGGCAGGGTGAGCGCGAAGAAGGTGGCGGGCGGCTGCGTGTCGTGCCAGTGGGGCAGCAGCTTGAACCACAGGATGCCGAGCAGCGCCGGCACCAGCGGGATCGCCATCCGCAGGTACTCCCAGAACACCCGCGTGACGTAGCGGGCGGGGGAGGGGTCGTGGGTCAGGCTGCGGTCGCTCTCCACGACCTCGCGCCGCGGCAGCTCGAAGCAGGGGTTGCCGAACCACGAGGTGCCGGGCCGGATGCGGCCGGCGTCGGCCACGGTCGAGATCCCGATCAGGATGTCGGTGGGCAGCTCGGCGCCGCCGGGGATCACGACGTGATTGCCGAGGAAGGTGTTCTTCTGGAACGTGGTGCGGGCGGCGGTGATGGTGCCGCGGTGCAGCCACGGCCGGCCGAGGTAGATGCCGTCGGCGAAGAAGCACTCCTCGCCGATCTCCACCAGCTCGGGGATCACCTCCATGATCGTGCTGATCTCGCACTTGGCGCCGACGCGCATCCCCGCCCCGCGCAGCCAGCGCGGCCAGAGCAGCGTGCCGCTCAGGGAGTTCCCCGCGGCCTCCACCATCCGTTCCTTGACGAAGATGGCGAGCGAGGTCCAGCCGTAGAGGGGATAGGTGCCCGGCCGCACGGCGCCCAGCAGGCGGACGGCGAGGGCCTCGAAGGGCAGCGCCAGGGCGAAGCCGGCGGCGGTGAGCGCGAGCGCCAGCAGGATGGGCGCGGCCGCGAACGAGTCGGGGGAGTAGAGCGCCTCGATCCAGGAGGTCTCGGCGCGGCTCTCGAGCACCGCCGCCACGATCATCAGCGGCAGCCAGGAGAGCTGGGCGGTCAGAAAGCGCGCCAGCAGCAGCACCACGCCGTGCACGGGAGCCGGCCAGGAGCGCGCGCCGGCGACGGTCGGCGGCGCGGCCGGCGCCGGCGCCTGGAAGGCCGCCGGCACCCCCTGCCACATCTCGCCGGCAGGGAGGGTGGCGCGCGACGGCAGCATCGACAGGCTGGTGAGCACGGCGCCGGCTTCCATGGCGCTTTGCGGCGCCATCCGCGCCCGGGTGTCGAGCGTGCAGCCGGCGCCGATGGTGACGGTGCCGAGCACCATCTCCTGGTCCGCGTACTCGATCAGCCCCAGCGAGGCGTCGCGCCCGATGGTGGCGCCGTCGCCGATCTCCAGCAGGTCCCAGCCGCCGGCGCGCAGGTCCACGCCGCGGTGGATGTAGACGTCCCGGCCGATGCGGGCGCCCAGGGCGCGGAGGAAGGTGTTCTTGAACACCGTGCCCTCGAGCAGCTCCCAGGGGATGGCGCGGGCGAGCTGCTGCACGATCCAGCTCCGCAGGTAGAAGCCCCCCATGTAGGCGTACCGCCCCGGCCGGTAGCGGCCGACGAGCAGCTTCTTCGCCGTCACCACCATCAGCAGCGCGAGCGGCGCGTAGATCGCCAGCGCCACGAGCGCCAGCCCGGGGATCAGCAGCAGGAAGGTGGTGGTCTCGATGTCCCCCGCGAACGCCGGCAGCAGGCGGAAGGCGATCAGGTACGCCAGGATCGAGCCGGCGAGGGCCTTGCCGAGGATGAAGCCGAGCTGCAGGACGGCGGCGAGCCCCGCGCGCTTCGCCACCTTGCGCTCGCCGGGCTCTCTGGTGGGGGTTTTCGCGGTCCCGGCGTTTTCGGCCAGCGCGGCGAGCGCCGCCACGGTGCGCGCCTCGTAGACGTCGCGCACGGTGAGCGCCGCGGTGAGCCCCTGCCTGCGCAGGCTGGAGACGGCCTGCGCCGCCAGCAGCGAGTTGCCGCCGAGGTCGAGGAAGAAGTCGTCGTGGATGGAGACCGGGGCGCCGCGGTGGAGCTGGTCCGAGAAGGCGCGGGCCACCAGGCGCTCGGCCTCGCTGCGCGGCGGCACCACCTCGCGGCCGGGCGCCGTCTCCGGCGGCAGGTCGGGCAGCGACTTGCGGTCCAGCTTGCCGCTCGCGGGGCTCACCGGCAGCTCCGGCAGGAATCCGAAGCGCACCGGCACCATGGGCGCGGGCAGCCGGGCGCTCAAGGCCGCGCGCAGGCGGTCGGCGGCGGGCCGGGAGGCGGTATCCGCGGTATCGGCGGTATCCGCGACGAGGAAGGCGACCAGCTCCTTGCCGGCGCCGAGGTCCTGCACCTTGCAGGCGGCGGCGCGCACGCCGGGCAGGGCGCAGAGCTCGGCCTCGACGGCGGAGAGCTCGATGCGATGGCCGCGGATCTTGACCTGCGAGTCGGCGCGGCCGAGGTAGACGAAGTCCCCCGAGCCCAGCCGGCGGACCAGGTCGCCGGTGCGGTAGATCCGCCCGCAGCGCGGGTGGTCGACGAACTTCTCGCGGGTGAGGTCGGGCCGGTTCAGGTAGCCGCGGGTGACGCTCTGGCCGCCGATGCAGAGCTCGCCGGTGTCGCCGGGCGGCGCCTCGTTCAGCGCCTCGTCGAGCACCCACCCGCGAGCGTTGGGCACCGGCCGGCCGATGGTGACCGGCGCGCCGGCCAGCACCCGTCCGCGCACCACGGTGACCGTGCACTCGGTGGGGCCGTAGCCGTTCTCCAGCCAGCGGCCCGGCGCCCAGCGGTTGGCGACGTCGACGGGCAGCTCCTCGCCCCCCACGTAGAGAATGCGCAGGTCGGGCAGCTCGCGCTCCGGATCGTCGCAGGCGGCCATGCGGAGCAGGGTGGGCGGCGGGCAGAACATGGCGATCCGCTCGGCGCGGAGCCACGGCACCAGGTCCGGCCCCAGCCGCACCACGTCGTCGTCCATCACCACCAGCGTGGCGCCGCAGGCGAAGGCGAGCCAGATCTCCTCGACCGAGGAGTCGTAGGCGGCCGAGGAGCTCTGGCCGACGCGGTCGGCGGGGCCGAGCCCGAAGTAGCCCACGTTGGCGAGCGCGAGGTTGACGATGCCGTGGTGCTCGACCATCACCCCCTTCGGATTGCCGGTGGTGCCGGAGGTGTAGATCACGTAGCAGAGCGTCGAGGGGGAGAGCCACGGCGGCCGCGAGAGGGGCGCCGGAGCCGCCGGGATTTCTGGGGTCGCCGCGACCTCCAGCGTGCGATCGGCGGGGAAGCCGAGGCCGGCGAGCAGGCCGCGCGACTCGGGGGAGACCAGGGCGGCGATCGCCCGCGAGTCCTCGAGGATGAAGCGCAGCCGCTCGGGCGGCATGCCCGGCTCGACGCAGGTGTAGGCGCCGCCGGCCTTCAGCACCGCCAGTTGCGCCACGTAGAGGAGATGGTCGCGGCGGGGCAGCAGGATGGCCACCACCCCCTCTCCCTGGACGAACGGCGCCAGGCGGGCCGCCAGGGCGCCGGCCAGCGCGTCGATCTCGGCGTAGGTGAAGCGAGCGCGCGGCGCGGCGCCGGCGCCGGCGGGGGGGACGTCGATCGCCACCTGGTCCGGCAGCCGGCGGGCGGTGCGCTCGAAGATCTCGTGCAGGAGCAGGGGAACGGGCCCGCGGGCGGGGTCCATGTCCGGATCGAGGGCCGGCGCCGTTGGGGTTGGGGCGATCACGTTGCGGCAATCCGATGAAAAATCGGGGACGAGGGATTCTGCGACATCCCCATCGCGGATACAACTGGTACCGGTTGCGCCCACCCTCTTCCAGCCATCTCGCCCGGTTTTTGGATTGCCC
The DNA here is from genome assembly GCA_036402955.1 of Thermoanaerobaculia bacterium. Classification (GTDB taxonomy): domain Bacteria; phylum Acidobacteriota; class Thermoanaerobaculia; order Multivoradales; family UBA5704; genus DATARR01. The sequence goes on along the minus strand of DASWRX010000276.1, from coordinate 32,233 downwards.
CGCAAGGGGCAACGGCATGTAGCCTGGGGCGTCAGCCCCAGGAACGGGATTCCCAAACGGGTCCAGAGCCCCGGAGGGGCGACGGCAGTCTTCCTCGGAGCGATGATCTGCCGTCGCCCCTCCGGGGCTCTGGGTCTGTTGGGGAACCGTCTACCTGGGGCTTGCGCCCCAGGCTACATGCCTGGGCTCCTTCGGAGCCCCATCTTTCACACGCCGAAATACCGCGCTTCCGGGTGCTGGAAGACCAGCGCCGAGACGCTCGCCTCGGGGTCCATCATGTCCCCTTCGGTGAGCTCGACGCCGATCTCCTCGGGGCGCAGGGCGGCGAAGAGCTGGCGCTGCATGGCGAGGTCGGGGCAGGCGGGGTAGCCGAAGCTGTAGCGCTTGCCGCGGTAGCGGCCGGAGAAGCGGTCCTGGGGCAGGGCGCCGGGCGGGTCGGGGAAGCCCCAGGCGGCCCGCAGGTTGGCGTGGAGGCACTCGGCCGCGGCCTCGGCGGTCTCCAGGGCGAGGGCCGCGAAGGCGTGGCTCTTCAGGTACTCCCCCTTCAGCTTCCACTCTTCCACCCGCTCGCGCACGCCGGCGCCGGCGGTGGTGACGAAGAGAGCCACGTGATCGCCCGGGAGCACGTAGTCGGTGAGGCAGAGGCCGCCGGGCCGGGCCTGCCGCGGCAGGTCCCAGACCGCGGCGGGATCGCCGGTCTCGGGGTCGAGGAGGGTCAGGCGGTCTCCCGCCGCCTCGGCGGGGAAGAAGCGCCAGACCGCCCGCGCGTGCAGGCCGCCGTCGCGGGCCACGGCCTTGAGCTCGTCGATCACCGCCTTGAGCTTGGCGAGCTTGGGGTCCCCCTCGGCCTCGAGCTGGCGGACCGAGCCCTTGATCCCCAGGTGCTTGCCGTAGAGCATCTGCGGGTTGAGCAGCGCCCAGATCTGATCGAGGTCCATCTCCTGGGCGTGGCGGTCGAGGTCGGGCGGCGGCGGCACGGGGAGATCGCGGCGCACCTCGACGACGGCGGGCGCCGCGCCCTCGGCGGCGGGGGAGGGCTCGGCCGTGGGCGCGGTGTCGGCGGCCTGGAGCTCGGCCACCTCCGCCTCCAGGCCCGGCCGCGCCGCGGCGTCGGTCAGCCGCTCGACCAGCGACAGGCCGTGCATGGCGTCCTTGGCGTAGGTGCAGAGCGCGCCGTAGGCGGGGGCGATCTTCTTGTGGGTGAAGCGGCGGGTCAGGGCCGCGCCCCCCACCAGCAGCGGCACCGAGATCCCCGCCGCCCTGAGGTCCTCGGCGGTCGCGACCATCTGCTGCGCGCTCTTGACCAGCAATCCCGAGAGGCCGATGATGTCCGGCCGGTGCTCGCCGACCGCCTGGATCAGCCGCTCGGAGGGGACCTTGATCCCCAGGTTGACCACCTGGAAGCCGTTGTTGCTCAGCACGATGTCGACCAGGTTCTTGCCGATGTCGTGGACGTCCCCCTTGACGGTGGCGAGGATCACCCGGCCGCGGCCGGAGCCGTCCGCCTTCTTCTCCATCAGCGGCTCCAGGTAGGAGACCGCGGCCTTCATCACCTCGGCGCTCTGCAGCACCTCGGCGACGATGAGCTGGTTGTCGTTGAACAGGCGCCCGACCTCGGCCATGCCGGCCATCAGCGGCCCGTTGATGATGTCGAGCGGGCTCGGCCAGCGCGGGTCGGCGAGGGCGAGGTCGAGATCCGCCACCAGCCCCTCCTTGCTGCCCTCGACTACGGCGCGGGCGAGCCGCTCCTCCAGGGGCAGCCCGGCGCGCGCCGGCCGGGTCTCGGCGCCGGTGGCGCGGCCGCGGAAGAAGGCGGTGAAGGCGGCGACCGCCCGCTCGCCGGACTCGACGTCGCTGAGCGGCAGGAAGATCAGCTCCTCGGCCAGCCGCCGCTCCTCCTCGGGGATGTCGGCGTAGCGCGCCAGCTTCTCGGTGTTGACGATGGCCGCGTCGAGGCCGGCCTTGGTGCAGTGATAGAGGAAGACCGAGTTGAGGACCTCGCGCCCCGCCTCGGGGAGCCCGAAGCTGACGTTCGAGACGCCGAGGATGGTCTTGGTGTCGGGGAACAGCTCCTTGAGGGCGCGGATGCCCTCGATCGTCTGCGCCGCCGAGCCGAGATAGGTCTGATCGCCGGTGCCGCAGGGGAAGACCAGGGCATCCCACCAGATGTCCTCGGCGGCGACGCCCATCTCGCCGGTGAGGATCTGGAAGCTGCGCCGCGCCACCTCGACCTTGCGCTCGACGGTGACCGCCATCCCCTTCTCGTCGATGGTGCCCACCACCAGCGCCGCGCCGTAGAGGCGGGCGAGGGGCACGACCTTCTCGAAGCGTGAGCGGCCGTCCTCCAGGTTGATCGAGTTCAGGATCGCCTTGCCCTGGCAGTAGGTGAGCGCCCGCGCCATCACGGCGGCGTCGGTCGAGTCGATCATGATCGGCACCTTGACCAGCCGGATCAGGCGGTCGAGGAAGGCCTCGACGTCGGCCGTCTCCTCGCGGTCGGGGTCCTGGAGGCAGACGTCGAGCACCTGCGCGCCCGCCCGCACCTGCGCCCGCCCGACCTCGGCCGCGGCCTCGTGCTGCCCCTCGCGGATCAGGCGCTTGAACTTGCGGCTGCCGAGGACGTTGGTGCGCTCGCCGATCAGCAGCGGGCGGTTGTCGGGCGTCAGCTCGACCGCCTCGAGGCCGGAGATCATGGCGCGGCGGTGGTGGGGCACCGGCCGCGGCCGGACGCCGGCGGCGGCCCGCGTCATCGCCTCGACGTGCGCCGACGTGGTGCCGCAGCAGCCGCCGATGACGTTGAGCCAGCCCGCCTCCAGATAGCGGCCCAGCACCCGCTCGAAGATGGCCGGCCCCTGGCTGTAGCGCCCGTCCTCGTCCGGCAGCCCGGCGTTGGGGACGCAGGCGACGCGGGTGCGGACCATCCCCGCGAGCGTCCGCAGATGGTCGGACATGAGGTCGGGGCCGGTGGCGCAGTTGAGGCCCACGTAGAGGAAGTCCGTGTAGCTCATCGAGACGGCGAACGCCTCGGCGTCCTGGCCGGCGAGCATGGTGCCGCTGGTCTCGACGGTCGCCGATACCGCGACCGGCAGCCGCCACCCCGCGGCGGTGAACGCCTGATCGAGCCCCATCAGGCCGGCCTTGAGGTTGCGCGTGTCCTGGACGGTCTCCAGCAGCAGGTAGTCGGCGCCGCCGGCCATCAGCCCCAGCGCCTGCACCCGGTAGCTCTCCTGGAGCTCCTCGAAGGTGACGTTGCCGGTGACCGAGATGGCGCGCGTCGTGGGGCCCATCGAGCCGCAGACGAAGCGCGGCTTGTCCGGAGTGTCGTAGCGGGCGGCGGCGACGCGGGCGAGGCGGGCGGCGGCCTCGTTCACCGCGTAGGTCGTGTCCTCGAGGGCGTACTCGGTGAGCACGATCGGGGTGGCGCCGAAGGAGTTGGTCTTGAGGATGTCGGCGCCGGCCTCCAGATAGCCCGCGTGCACCCGGTCGACGACGTCGGGCCGGGTGATGCAGAGATAGTCGTTGCAGCCGTCGAGCTCGGGGCCGCCGAAGTCCTCGGGCGTCAGGTTCTGGGCCTGCATGGCGGTGCCGGTGGCGCCGTCCATCACCAGCACCCGCGCCGCGAGAGCGGCGAGCAGGCGCTCCCGGCGTTCGTCGAGGTCGTCCGGACGCTCGGGGAGCGGGGTCTCGAAGGTGCGGTGGACCGCCGGCCGGCTGGCGGCGGATGTCTCGTGAGTGCGATGGTTCAAGACGTTCTCCCAGGTTCTTGGGCGGGCAACAAAAAAACCCGCCTCGTCGATCGCGAGAGCGGGTTCCTTGCGAGGACACTTGGTTGTCGCTTGCCAGCGACCGCATCCCCACCCCCGGAAGGGCGGGAGGCACCTTGGGTGTCCGTCCCAGGTTGCCGAGCCCGGCGGCCGAGGCCGCCGGACCTCTCGCAATGCGCCTCCTACCTTATTGCAGGCGTATCGAGATGTCAACGGCGAGATGTCAACGGCAGGGCTTCACAATCTTCAAGGAAACAGCCCGCGTGAGCCCGGGCACGTTGCGGTCATGGAATCCCCCTTCTATACTGAAGGAGCCATGCTCAACGTTGCGCTCTTCGCGGTGCCAGCTCCCGGGCAGTGCATCCGGGGCGAGGAGCAGTACCTGGGCACGGTGCGGACCCACATGCACAAGGCGCCGCTGACGGCGCTCGCGGCCTGGGTCCGGGAGACGGCGAACGTCCGCATCGTCGACATGCAGACGCGCGACCGGCAGGCGACCCGGTACGGCGAGATCGAGTTCGAGGGGATGGTGCTCGAGAAGTACCGCCTCGGCTGTCCCTTCGAGGCGGTCGACGACGAGATCCGCGACAGCGACATCGTCGGCATCAACGCCAATTTCACCCATTCCCGCCTGATCGCGGCGGACTTCGCGCGGCACGCCAAGCGCCGCAACCCCCGGTGCACGGTGATCGTGGGCGGCACCGACGCCGCCGGCGATCCCGAGTACTTCCTGCGCAACGGCGCCGACATCGTGGTCAAGGGGGAGGGCGAGCTCGTCTTCCGCGAGCTCATCGAGAGCCTGGACCGCGGCAGCGGGCTCGCCGCCGTCCCCAGCATCGTCTACCAGGACGGCGGCTCGTTCGTCCACAATCAGGACACCTTCCTGCGCGAGCGGCTCGACGTCGACAGCCTTCCCCCTCCCGACCTCGACGGCGTCGACCTGGCGACCTACACCGACACCGGCGAGGGACGCCCCCCCTTCGGGCTCCACGGCCCGTTCATCAGCGTCGAGACCTCGCGCGGCTGCGCCCAGGCCTGCACTTTCTGCGCCACGCCCTTCACCAAGGGGCGCTACCGCTACATGTCGCTGCCCAGGATCGAGGAGCACTTCAAGTACTTCCGGTCGCGGGGGATCAACACCCTGCTCTTCCAGGAGGACAACCTCCTGTCGCGGATCCATCGCAGGCCCAACGGCGACTACCTCTATCCGGACGGGCGCGAGGAGCTCCTGGCGATGTTCCGCCTCGCCCGCGACCTGGGATTCTCGTGGGAGTTCACCAACGGCCTCGAGTTCGGCCAGTACGAGCACCGCGGGCGGATCGATCACGAGCTGATCGACGCCATGTTCTGGCGCGACCTCGGGGGGGATGCCGTCAGGGGGTGCTATCGCGCCACGATCCCGCTCGAGAACCTGACCGACGACAGCTCCCGGCTCTTCCGCAAGCTCAAGCCGCTCTCCCGGGCCAAGGAGGTCATCCTGGCGCTGGCCGAGACCGGCATTCACTCGCTGACCTTCAACCTGATCATCGGCCGGCCGGAGGATGACGAGGAGGTCCTGCGCCTCTCGTTCGACCGCTGTCTGGAGGTGCGTGAGGCGGTCGAAGCGGCCGCCAGGGGAACGACGGCCTACTTCAACGTCTACAATCTCTCCCTGCTTCCCGGCACGGTCGACTACCGCCACCACCGGAACCTGCTCGCGTTCGATCTCGAGCGGGACCCGGAAGTGATCACGTTCTATCTCGGCTGCCTGCGGACGCCGCACTTTTCGCCGCTGGAGATCACGCAGGCGCGGGGCTCGCTCGCCAAGATCCTCAACGGCGACCGAATGATCCACGACTACGATGAAAATTACTACATCACGAGCCCCCGCTTCCTGAAACTGTTCTCTTGAGAGGAGTCTCTCAAGGATGAGCGATGCCCGACCCGGAGCCCGACGAGCTGAACAGCCGCCACTCGCTGCGTCAGCGGGCTCCGTCGTCGAGTTTTTACCACGAGTGGCGAAAGGAGACGGAATCATGAAGAAGCTGCCGACGGTCCGGACCGGTGTGAAGGCGGGCGGTGTGTCTGCGTCCGACGTACAGAGCTGCCTGTAGTCGCCTCACCCTCGAAAGGCCCCGGCGGGCGCAGGATGCCCACCGGGGCCCTTCCCTTCCCCTCATCGCCACGCCGGCCGATCCGAAAATTTGTATTCTTGCAAGCGTTTGACGTTCGAGCTACCATTGCGCCGCCATGCCGACGCAGGGCCATCCGGCTGACCAGGCGCCACTCGCTGCCTCGGCCGGTCCTGTCGCCGGGTCCTTGCCAACGAGTGGCGGAAGGAGCATGCAATGAAGAAGCTGCCGAATGTCCGCACCGGCGTCAAGGCCGGCGGCACCGACGTCGCCCCGGCCACCAAGACCCCCTCTCCGGTCGCGCCCGCCACCGGCACCGTAAGCTGCCTGTAGCCCTCGTGCCGCCGTGCGGTGGGAGAGACCCGGCGGGAAGGATCTCCGCCGGGTTTCTTCATCTTTCCCCTGGTGTCCGCCGTCTTCCATCGCATCCTTGAAAGCGCAGGCCTCCTGAGCTATCATGAAGAGGCAACCGACGTGGAGCCGTCGGGCTGATCGGCCGCCACTCGTTGCGTCAGCCGGCTCCTCGCCGCCCATGGATCTGAGTGGCAAGGAGGCAGGGTCATGAAGAAGCTGCCCAACGTCCGGACCGGCGTCAAGGCCGGCGAGTCCGGCACCGTGAGCTGCCTGTAGTTGCCGTGCTGTGGAGGGGCCTCAGGGGGGAGCGTTTCCCTCTGAGGCCTTTTCCATTTTCGCGGTCCCCCCCTTTCTGAGGAGAGACTGAAGAGAGACTGAGGAGAGACAGGAGATGGAATCCGCCAAGGGCTCGGTGATCGCGGTGGGCGCCGCCGCCGAGGCCGCCGCCGCCCACCTCTGCCGCCTCCGCTCCTTCGCCCACGCCAGCGCCGCCCGGCTCGACGACCTGCCGCCGCTGCTGGCCGGTCGGGCCGGAACGGTCCTGGTCGTCCTCGACGCCGCGGACGTGGAGCCGGTGGACCTGATGCGCCTGGCGCATCAGGCGGCGACCGGCGCCCCCGAGGCGTCGCTGGGGGTCGTCTTCGGCCAGGGCGAGGCCGGGCTCCTGGAGGCGGCGCGGCGGTTTTCGCCGGCGCCGTCGGTGGCCCCCCCGTCCGGCCGGCAGGTGCTGTTCAGCTCGCTGGGTCCGGGGTTCTCGGTCCGCGGGGCTCGGCTCGAGCAGCCGCAGGGGGAGCCGGCGAGCATCCACGCAGGGCTCCTGGAACCGGCCGAGGCGCTGTACCTGCTCGGGCATTCGAACGGCGCCCACATGAGCCTGGGCGGCGCCCTGCTCTGCCGCCGCTCCACGGCGCCGGTCGGGCCGGGCGACCTGGACGTCTACTCCTGCTTCCATGGCGATCCCTGCGAGTGGGCCGCGACCACCGGCGAGATCGAGACGGCCGCCGACTCCCTGCGCGGCCGGCGCCTGATCTTCCCGACCTGTTTCGGGGTGGCCACGACGGACCATCCCTTCGCGCGGCACGCGACCCTCGGCGAGGGCCTGCTCCGCTACACCCCGGCGGAGGCCCTGCTGACGGCGGTCTCGGTGGTCACCATCCAGCGGCCGGACCTCGCGATGCTCTACTACCTGGCGAACGCCGGCCTCCCCTTCGGAGCGGTCGCCAACCGCCTCAACCAGCACCGGCTGCGGTATGGCAAGAAGGCGGAATTCCTCTGCTTCGGGGATCCCGAGACCCGGCTGTCGCCGGGGCTCGTGCCGGCCGCGGCCGTGGTGGAGGGGGACCGCGTCGCGATCTTCGTTCGCGGCGATGCCGCCGGTGCGGCGGCCGCCGCCGGCGGTCTGCTGGACCTGGTGGCGGCGCTGCCGGCGTCCGCTCTCCCCCCCTCGCCGGTGCTGATCGCCGAGGTCGGGGAGGGCCAGGAGGTCACGGCGGCGCTCGACCTCGACGGGACTCTCTACGCCACCGTGCCGGCGGGCGCCCCCTCGCCGCTCCGCTTCCGGCTCATCTCCCGGCCGGAGCTCGCCGACCCCGGCGAGAGCGCCCGCCGGATCCTCGCCGACCTGTCGTTTTTCGACTGCTATCTCCCCGCGCTGGCCGCGGCGGGCGACCCGGAGGTGGTCTCCGCTCTCGCCGACGCCCTGCTCGAGCTCGAGGATCTGCTGAACCGCTGGCCGCTGACCATGATCGTGGCCGGCGAGTGCATCCCGGCCCGCCGGCTCGCGGAGACCTGGGAGGCTCTGGTCGAGCGGCTCGAGCGCCTGATGGAGGCCGCGCTCAGCCTCTATGCCGGGGTGATGACGTCGGACTTCCGGCTGCAGCCGGGGAGCTGGTCCTCCTACTATCCCTGGACGCTCTCGGAGACGGATGAGGGGAGCTGCGCCTACTGCGGCCAGCCGACGCGCCGGATCGTGGTCCGCGCCGCGCTCGGCCCGGCCACCCGCGAGTTCGGCTACTGCCTCGCCTGCGGTCCGGTCTACGACGGGGACCCCGGGCTGGGCCGCTTCCTGGCGGCGCCCGACCGCTGCGCCGCCGGCTCGAGCCTGGAGCTCTCGCTGGAGGTGACCAATCCCTACGCCGTGCCGCTGACCGCGGCCGCCGTGCCGGTCCTCAAGCACTTCGCCCGCGGCCGCAGCCGTGACGGCGAGCTCGCCGCGGCCGAGGTCGCGCCGGGCGGCTCCGCGCGGCTCGACCTGCGGGTGGAGGTGCCGGCGGACTTCCGGCCCGGCACCCATCACCTGAGCGCCGCCCTGATGATCGGCGGCAAGCTGAACTTCTACCGCCGCCTGATCCAGATCGCTCCTCTGATCGCTCCTCTGATCGCTCCTCTGATCGCTCCTCTGATCGCTCCTCTATAATCAGGCTCAGGCTCTCGCAACCAGCGAACGGTCTCTTTCCGATGTCGAATCCCTTCACCCGGACCCTGCGATCGCTCGAAGGCGATCTCGCGGCCGGGTCGATCCTCGGCATCCTCTCCGTGGTGACTCTCCTCGGGCTCTGGTCGGTCTGGTTCGTGGCGGCGCGGCTGCCGGTCTACGTGACGAGCGAGGAGGCGCGCCTGGAGGTGGCGGGGGCGCCGCGGACGGTCGCCGCCGACGTGTCCGGGCGGATCGTGCGGGTCGCCGCCGAGGTGGGGCAGCGGGTGGCGGCCGGGCAGACGCTGTTCGAGCTGGACTCCGGAGTCGAGCGGGGGCGCCTGGCGGAGGAGCAGGCCCGGCAGAGCGCCACGAGCCGGGAGATCGAGAGCCTGCGGCGGTCCGAGGCCACCGAGCAGCAGGGCTGGGCGCGGGCCCGCGAGGTGGGGGCGGCGGCGGTCGCGGAGGCCCGCTCGCGCTACGAGGCCGCCGTCTCGGCGGCCGAGCTGGCCGAGGACGAGGCGGGACGCAACGCCCGGCTGTACCAGTCGGGCCTGCTGCCGGAGCTCGACGTCACTCGCGCCCGCTCGCTCGCCCGCCAGCGCCACAAGGAAGCCGAGGCGCTGCGCCAGGAGGAGGCGCGCCTGCTCGTCGAGAGCGGGCGCGACCTCCAGGACCGGCAGGCGCGGGTCGACCAGATCCGGCGCGATCTCGCCGGGCTCCAGGGCCAGTTCGGGGTCTCCGCCGCCACCTCCGGCCGGCTGCGCGAGGAGGAGAAGCACCGCGTCGTGCGGGCGCCGATCTCCGGCCGCCTGGCCGAGGTCGCCCGGGTGCAGCCCGGGTCGGTGGTGGACGCCGGCGCCCAACTGGCGACCATTCTGCCGCCGGGCAAGCTGCAGGGGGTCGCCACCTTCCTCCCGTCCTCGTCGCTGGCGCGCATCCGGCCGGGGCAGCCGGCCCGCCTGCGCCTCGAGGGCTTCCCCTGGACCGAGTACGGCAGCCTCGACTCCCGCGTCGCCTGGGTCTCCGACGAGCCCCGGCAGGGGCGCGTCTGGATCGTCTTCACCCTGGCGGAGCGGTCCGGCTCCACCATCCCGCTTCGCCATGGCCTGCCCGGCACCCTCGAGGTCGAGGTCGAGCGGGTCTCACCGGTGGCGCTGCTCCTGCGGGCCGCCGGCTGGCCGCGCACATGAGCGCCGCGCCCGGGAAGCGCCGCCTCTTCGCCCCCGAGGTGGTCCAGACCTCGGCCATGGACTGCGGCCCGGCCGCCCTCAAGAGCTTCCTGGGCGGCTTCGGCGTCGACGTCAGCTACGACCGCCTGCGGGAGGTCTGCCAGACCGACGTCGACGGCACCACCATCGACACGATGGAGGACGTGGCCGTACAGCTCGGCCTGGCGGCCGAGCAGGTCCTGCTGCCGGTCGACCACCTGCTCTACGAGGAGGCCCGCGCCTGGCCGGCCATCCTGGTGTCGAGCAGCCCCTCCGGGGCGCCTCACTTCGTCGTCGTCTGGCGCCGCCTAGGCGCCTGGGTACAGGTCATGGATCCCAAGGTGGGGCGGCGTCACCTGCGCCTCACCGATCTGGTGGGCGAGCTGTACGTCCACGAGCTCACCGTCCCGGCCGCGGACTGGCGGGAGTGGGCGGGCTCGGAGGACTACCTCGCCGTGCTGCGCCAGCGCATCGGAGTGCTGCGGGTGGGGGAGGCCGACCGCGAGGAGTTGCTGGACCGGGCCCTCGCCGACGCCGGCTGGCGGACGCTCGCCGTGCTCGACGCGGCGGTGCGGATGACCGGGGCGGTGGTGCGGTCCGGCGGGCTGCGGCCCGGCCCGGGCGCGGCGGGACTGATCCGCGCCTGCCTGGAGGAGGCGGCGAGCGCCGGCGGCGATCCGTCGGGGGGCGTCCCCGTCCGCTACTTTTCGGCCCGTCCCGCGGGCGGCGTCTTCTCCGGCGAGCCGGAGCTGATCCTCAAGGGGGCGGTGCTGGTGCGGGCCACGGGGCTGCGGGACGGGGAAACGCCGGCGGGCCCCGCCCCACCCGGGGGGGAGGAGAGGGAGCCGCTCTCGCCCGAGCTGCTCGCCGCTCTCAAGACCCCGGACGTCCGTCCCGAGCGCGAGCTGCTGCGGCTCCTCCGCGCGAGCGGCGGGGCGGGGCTCGCCGCGGTGGCCGTCGGCCTGGTGGCGGGGGCCGCCTTTTCGGTGCTCGAGATCCTGCTCCTGCGCGGCCTGCTCGACGCCGGCAGCCGCCTCGCCATTCCCGAGCAGCGCCTGGCGGCGGCGGCCGTCTTCCTCCTCTTCCTGGCCGGCATGCTGGCGCTCGACCTCCCCACCGCCCAGGGCCTGCTGCGGCTCGGCCGGCAGCTCGAGATCCGTCTGCGCAAGGCTTTCCTCGAGAAGACCGCCCGCCTGACCGACCTCTACTTCCGCAGCCGCCTCAACTCGGACGTGGCCGAGCGCAGCCACAGCGTCCACCTGGTGCGCGCCATCCCGGTGCTGGCCGGCAACGCCGTGCGGACGGTGAGCCAGCTCCTGCTGACCGCCACCGGCATCGTCTGGCTGGCGCCGGAGCTCCTCCCCTTCGTCGCGCTGACGGCCGTCCTGGCCCTGGGGCTGCCGCTCGCCTTCCAGCCGTTCCTGGCGGAACGGGACCTGCGGGCGCGCAACCACGCGGGCGCCCTGAGCCGCTTCTACCTCGACGGCCTCCTCGGCCTGGTGCCGGTGCGCAACCACGCGGCCGAGCGGCCGCTGCGGCGCGAGCACGAGGGGCTGCTCGTCCAGTGGGTCGGGGCGATGCTCCGCAAGGAGCGGACGCGGCTGCTGGTGGACGGCGTGCAGGCGGTGACGGGAACGGCGCTCGCCGTCGCCCTGGTCTTCCGGCACGCCGCGGTCAGCGGGGATCTCGGGCCGGTCCTCCTGCTCGTCTACTGGACGCTCAGCCTCCAGGATCTGGGCCAGCAGCTCGTCACCACCGGCCAGCAGATCCCGCAGTACCGCAACGTCGCCCTGCGCCTGCTGGCGATCCTCGGGGCGGAGGAGGCGGCGGGGGCCGGCGAGCCGTCCGGCGCCGCCATGGCTGCCGAGAGCGGCCGCCCGGGGACGTCGTTCCGGATGGAGGGGGTGCGCGTGGTGCGGGCCGGGCACGTCGTGCTCGACGGCGTCGAGGCGGCGGTCGAGGCCGGGGAGCACGTGGCGGTCGTCGGCCCTTCGGGAGCCGGCAAGTCGAGCCTGGTCGGCGTGCTCCTCGGCTGGTCGCGCCCCGCGGCCGGCCGCGTCCTGGTGGACGGCGAGCCGCTCGACGCCCGCCGCCTGGAGCGGCTCCGCCGCCAGACGGCCTGGGTCGACCCCGAGGTGCAGCTCTGGAACCGCTCCCTGCTCGACAACCTCCAGTATGGCGCGGCGCCCTCGGCGCACGGCCTGGCAGGGACGGCCGTCGAGGCGGCGACCCTGCGCGAGCTGATGATCCATCTTCCCCAGGGGCTCCAGACGCCGCTCGGCGAAGGGGGCGCCCTGGTGTCGGGCGGCGAGGGCCAGCGGGTCCGCCTGGGCAGGGCGCTGCTGCGCCCGGACGCGCGCCTGGTCATCCTCGACGAGCCCTTCCGGGGCCTGGGCCGCGGCCAGCGGCTCGAGCTGATGGCGCGCGCCCGCAGTTGGTGGCAGCGGGCGACCCTGCTCTTCGTCACCCACGACATCGAGCACACGCTCGCCTTCGACCGCGTCCTCGTCGTCGAGGGGGGGCGGCTCGCCGAGAGCGGCCGGCCCGGCGATCTGGCCGCGGACCCACAGTCGCGCTATGCCCAGTTGCTGGCGGCCGAGCGGGCGATGCGGGAGTCCTTCGCGCGCAAGGCCGCGTGGCGGCGCCTGCACGTCGAGGGGGGAAGCGTGAAGGAGACGACGGTCCGCGCGGGCAGGCCGGCGGGGGCGGGGGCGCGGTGAGCCTGGAGGCTCTCGGCTGGCCCCTGTTCCAGGCCGGCGAGGCGCTGGAGGCGCTGGCCCGCCAGAGCGGCCTGCTCGCCCGGGCCGTCCCGCCGGCGCCGCCGCCCCCCTGGTCCGGGGAGACGGCGGACCCCGGCCGCGACATCGAGGCCGCCGCCGAGCGGCTCGGCGTCGAGGTCGAGCCGGTCGGCGTCTTCCACGGCGAGGCCGGCCGGCTGGTCCGCTCCGGCGGTCCGGTCCTGCTGCGGATCCCGGCCGAGGCGGGGGCTTTCCTGCTGGCGGTGCTCGGCGTCCGCCGGGGCCGGCTCGAGGTCCTGGCGCCGGACCTGCGGCGCCGCCGGCTGGATCCGGAGCGGGTGGCCGCGGCCTTCCGCCGCGAGGCCGAGGCTGGAGTCGGGCCGGGGATCGACCGGCTCCTGGAGCGCGCGCGGGTGCCCTCCCGGCGGCTGGCGCAGGCCCGGCGGGCGCTGCTGCGCGAGCAGCTCGGCAAGACCTACCTGTCGGATTGCTGGCTGCTGCGCCCGTCCCCCGAGGCGAGCTTCTGGCGGCAGCTCAGGGCGGCCGGCGTCTTCCGGCAGCTCCGGCGGACGCTCGGTTTCTATGCCCTCTCGTACCTCCTGCTGCTGGTCTCCTGGTGGGTGCTCGGCGGCGGCGTCCTCGCCGGGCGGCTCGACCGCGGCTGGCTGTGGGCCTGGGGGCTCGTCCTCTTCTCGGCCCTGCCGCCCCGGCTGCTGAGCGGCTGGTTCCAGGTGAAGACGGCGGTGGGGGCGGGGGCGCTGCTCAAGCGCCGGCTCCTGCACGGCACCCTCCGGCTCGACCCGGACGAGATCCGCCATCAGGGGGCCGGCCAGCTCCTGGGCCGGGTGATCGAATCGGAGGCGGCCGAGACCAACGCTCTGCTCGGCGGCTTCCTGGCCGCCACCGCCACGATCGAGCTGATGCTGGCGCTGGTCGTGCTCAGCCAGGGGAGCGGTGGCGGCTGGCACGTCCTGGCGTTGGCCGTGTGGGCGGCCGTCGTCTGCCTGCTCGGCTCCCGGTACTTCGCCCGGCGGCAGCGATGGACGGCGGCCCGGCTCGCCATGACGCACGAGCTGGTGGAGAGCCTGGTGGGGCACCGGACCCGCCTCGCCCAGGAGCCGCCCGAGCGCTGGCATCTGCGGGAGGACCAGCTCCTCGATCGATACCTCGGGGAGTCGCGGCGCATCGACCGTGGCCAGGCCCTGTTCCTGTCGCTGGTGCCGCGCGGCTGGCTGCTGATCGGGGTCGCCGTCCTGCTGCCGGCGTTCGTCGCCGGCGGCACGACGGTCGCCGGCCTGGCGGTGGGGGTGGGTGGCGCGCTGATGGCCTACCGCGGGTTCGGCCGGCTGGCGGAGGGCTTCTCGTACCTGGCGGGATCGCTGATCAGTTGGCAGCAGGCCGCGCTCCTGTTCCACGCCTCGGCGCGCGAGCGGCGGCTCGGCGCGCCGGCGGCCGAGGCGGAGCTCGCCGACGACCTGCAGCGGGCCGGGGCGGGGCCGATGCTCGCGGTCCGCGACCTGGTGTTCCGCCACCGCGGGCGGTCCCAGCCCGTTCTCGACGGGTGCAGCCTGGAGATCCACCCAGGGGACCGCGTGCTGCTCGAGGGGCCCTCGGGCGGGGGCAAGTCGACCCTGGGCTCGATCCTGGCGGGCCTGCGCGAGCCGGACTCGGGCCTGCTCGTGCTCGGCGGTCTCGACCGCTTCACCGTGGGCGAGAAAGCCTGGAGGCGGCGCATCGTGCTGTCCCCCCAGTTCCACGAGAACCACGTGCTCAGCGAGACGCTCGCCTTCAATCTCCTGATGGGGCGTGGCTGGCCGCCGTCGCCGCAGGACCTCGCCGAAGCCGGGGAGGTCTGCCGCGAGCTGGGGCTGGGAGACCTGCTGGCCCGCATGCCCGCGGGGCTCCAGCAACTGGTCGGCGAGACGGGATGGCAACTCTCCCATGGAGAGAGGAGCCGCCTCTTCATCGCCCGCGCCCTCCTCCAGCGGGGGGATCTGGCGGTCCTCGACGAGAGCTTCGCCTCCCTCGATCCGCTCAATCTCGACCTCGCGCTCGACTGCGTCCTGGCGCGCTCGCGCAGCCTGCTGCTCATCGCCCATGATTGAGCCGGAGATTGAGCTGGGGATTGAGCTGGGGATCGAGCCGGCGGCGGTCGTGCGCCCTCTTTGGTCCTGGCCCGCTCTGGGGTATAATCCAAGCACGAGATAGAGGGATCGAATGAATCATCATGCCAGAGCCATTTACGAGGTTTTTTTCTGAAATCGGCTCGGTATCCACGGAGCACCGCTCAGGCTAGGCGAAAGGAGCCCCCATGGCTTTCAAAGCGATCGAAGTAGAGGCCAGCGATCAGATTCAGCTCAGGAGCGTCGAGCTCGCCATCACTTCCCGATGCAACTTCCGGTGCTCCTACTGCGGCGCCTTCGACCTCAACGAGCGCCAGGTGCTGACCGGCGACGCCGCCATCGACATCATCAGCGATCTGCCGGATCTCCAGCGGGTCAAGCTTTCGGGCGGCGAGGTGCTGCTCCGGTTCGACGACTGTCTGAAGGTGGTCGAGTACTGCGCGTCGCGGGGCATCGAGACCCAGATCAACACCAACGGCAGCCTCCTCGACCGCGAGAAGGTCCGGATCCTGAACGACGCCGGCCTCAGCATCTTCCACTTCTCCCTCGACTTCACCAGCGCGGAGGAGCACGCACGGTTCTACCGCGTCCGGCCGGACGTGTTCCCGAAGATCATCAACGCGATCCGCGAGTCGGTGGCCAGCCCCTCGATCGACACCGTGGTCGAGACCATCGTGTTCAACGAGACGAAGGAGCACCTGGTCGAGATCCACGACTTCATCGCCGCTCTCGGCGTCACCAAGCACGAGATCCAGATGGAGATCCCCGGCGTCCACGAGGGCTACAAGTCGACCACCCCCGTCGAGGAGCTCGCCCTGCTCCTCGGCAACCTGATCGAGCACCAGCGGCCGGGCATGAACATGTACTTCAGTTGCCTGTCGGCCTACATCAAGCCGACCAGCCCGCACTTCCCCAAGATCCGCCAGTACTACGGCCGCGAGGGGGTCTTCTTCGCCGGCTGCATCGAGGGCAAGAACCAGCTCCACGTCCACAGCAACGGCGACATCATGCTCTGCGAGCTGGGCGCTCCGTCGGTGATCGGCAACGTCTTCGCCACCCGCCTGAGCAAGCTCGTGGAGAGCCGGCCGGAGTCGCTCCTCTCCTTCGTCAAGAGCAAGCACGTGGACGGCACGCACGTCTGCTTCCGCAACTGCGACACGCCGGCGGAGAAGAAGCCGTCCCTGCTCAAGGTCATCCACTGACGGCTGCCGGAGCGAAGCGATGGTCCTGGCCAACTCCTGCAGGGTCAGCAGGTCGTGCGATCTGGTCGCGATTCCCTCCAGCCGCTTCTGGATGGGGGACCGCCAGGGCGACGGCTTCGAGCAGGAGCGGCCGGCCCACGAGGTCTTCCTGGACAGCTTCGAGATCGGGCGCTTCTGCGTCACGGCGGGGGATTACTTCGAGCTCGTCGCCGGCGATCCGGGCTTCCAGGAAAAGTGGTGCGACTACATCAATCCCTGCTTCATCGTCAAAGGCCCCGCCGGCTACCGGCTCTGCGAGGACGCCGACGACTACCCCATGATCCAGGTCAACGCCGCCGGGGCGATGGCGTACTGCAACTGGGTGTCGCGGCAGTGGGGGCTGGAGGCGGTCTACGATCTCAAGCGGCTCGACGGCGACCTCGACCGCAACGGTTTCCGGCTGCCGACCGAGGCTGAGTGGGAGCTCGCCTGCGGCGGCGGCGGCCGCTCGCCGGGCGACGGCTTCGATCCTTCCCTCCACAACCACCGGGGCTACCGTGGCGGCGCCGAGGGCCTGCGGGCGAGCGTCCGCAAGATCGGCGGCTTCTGCGTCTACCCGTGGTCGCCCATGCCGGTAGGGAGCCTGCCCGCCAACGAGCTCGGGCTCCACGAGATGCTGGGCAACGTCTGCGAGTGGTGCCACGATCGTTACACCCCCTATACCGCGGCCGTGGCGGCGCGCCCGCGGGGCGGCGCGGGAGGGTCCTTCCGGGTCGTCCGCGGCGGCAGCTTCATGGACGGGCCGGAGAAGCTCCGCACCACCTTCCGCTACGCGATCAACCAGGGCACCAAGTGCATGATCTACGGGTTCCGGATGGCGCGGAGCCTCTGAGCCCCCGCCTCAAGCCACGAGGGACCCCGCGATGAGCTCTGATCCGCCGCCGGAGATCCCGGAGGTCCCGGAGATGGTCGAGGTGCCGGGCGGCGCGTTCGCCATGGGCGATCTGTGGGGGGATGGGGATCCGGACGAGCAGCCGGTGCGCGAAGTGGCGCAACGCCCGTTCGCGATGGGCCGCACGCCGGTCACCAACGGACAGTTTCTCGCCTTCCTGAACGCGACGCGGGGCTGGCGCTCGCCCCACCCGCGCGACCGCTGGGCGGCCTTTCCCGCCGCGCCGGTGGCCGGCCTGGTGAGGGCCGGCCCCGATTCCTTCGCCTGCACGGCGGGCTTCGAGCCGTTCCCGGTGGTCTACGTGTCGTGGTTCGGCGCGGCGGCCTACTGCGCCTGGCTGAGCGAGCTCACCGGCCGCGCCTTCCGGCTGCCGGGTGAGGTGGAATGGCAGTACGCCGCCACCGCGGGAGGGCGGCTCAAGTGGAGCCTGGGCAACCAGTTCGTCCGCTCGCGCTACCACTGCAACGCGAGCGGTCCGGCCCGCGCCGACTTAGGGCCGGAGTCCGAGATGGGCTTCCTGCATTTGACCGGCAACGTCTTCGAGTGGTCGCTCGACGAGTATGCCACCTCCCTGGACCGCGCCGATCCGGCGGCGGCGCTCCCGGGATCGCGGGTGATCAAGGGCGGCGCCTTCATCCTGCGCGAGCCGCCCGGCCTGCGGAATTCCAAGCGCTTCTCCTGCGTCGAGGAGAGCTGTCTCAACTGCGTGGGCTTCCGCGTCGCCCGCGAGACCCCCTGAGGCGAGGGATGGCGAAGGACGCGACCATACCCTGGATGCTCGACCGGACGCTCGCCGCCCATGGCGAGCGCGAGGGCCTCTTCGCGGCGACCGGGTCGCTGACGTTCGCCGAGTTGTACCGGCGGGCCCTGGCGACCGCGGAGGTGCTGCGGGAGACCGGGGTCCGCCCGGGGGACCGCGTCGGCATCCTGATGGAGAAGAGCCTGGAGCAGGTCGTCGCCATCCTCGGGTCGCTGTTCGCGCAGGCGGTGTTCGTGCCGCTCCATCCGACTCTCAAGCGCGACAACGTCGACCACGTGATCGCCGACTGCGGGATGGCGGCGATGATCGCCGACGCGGGCCGGGTTCCCGAGCTGGCGGGCGGCCACCCCGCGCTCAAGCTGCTGGTCGGACGGGGGGAGGAACGGGAGGGGCTGCCGTCGCTGCCGCGCCTCCTGGCGGCGGCGGGCTCGCCGCGGCGGTTCTTCGCCGGCGCGGGCGACGACGCGGCGGCGATCATCTACTCGTCGGGCTCGACCGGCCGCCCGAAGGGCATCGTCATCTCGCACCGCAACCTCGCGGACGGAGCGCGGATCGTGGCCTCCTATCTCAACACGACGAGCGAGGACCGGATCGCCTTCCTGCTGACCTTCAATTTCGACTACGGCCTGAACCAGCTCTGGCAGACCCTCTACACCGGCGCCTCCCTCTATCTCCACGACTTTCTCTTCCCGCGCGACGGCTTCGAGCTGCTGGCGGCGAAACGGATCACGGCGCTGCCGCTGATGCCCGTCCTGATCAGCCGCCTGTTCGACGAGCGCTTCCCGGCGCGCGGCCGCGAGTGGGACTTCTCGGCTCTGCGCTACGTCTGCTCGACGGGCGGCCGGGTCTGGCCGAAGATGCTCGACCACCTGCGAGGGCGCTTCCCGCAGGCCGAGATCTACCTGATGTACGGCCTCACCGAGGCCTTCCGCTCGAGCTATCTTCCCCCCTCCGAGCTGGCGCGGCGCCCCACCTCGATCGGCAAGGCGATCCCGGAGGTGGAGCTCCACGTGCTCGACGAGCAGGGGGAGATCTGTCCGCCTCACGTCCCCGGCGAGTTGGTCCACCGCGGCGGCTGCATCGCCAAGGGCTACTGGAACAACCCCCAGGCGACCGCCGAGCGGTTCCGGGAGATCCCCCGGTTTCCCGGCGAGCGGGTGGTCTTCTCCGGCGATATCGTCAAGACCGACGAGGAGGGCTTCCTCTACTACGTCTCGCGCAAGGACGCGATGATCAAGAGCCAGGGCTTCCGGATCAGCCCGACCGAGGTCGAGGAGATCGCCGTGCAGCAGGCGGGGGTCTCGGCGGCGGTCGCCTTCGGCGTCCTCAGCGAGGCCGCGGGGGAGGACGTGGTCCTCGTCTATACGGGGCCGGAGGGGGCGGTCCCGGGCGAGCCGGACCTGCTGGCGGCGCTGAACCGCGCCCTGCCCTTCTACATGGTCCCCAAGCGGGTCCTGCGGATGGAGGAATTCCCGGCGACCGGCGGCGGCGGCAAGATCGACCGTGTCACCGTGCGCCGGGAGGCGCTCCGCCGTCTGGGTCTCGGGGCGCCCGCGTGACGAGGGTCTCGCGAGCGCTCGCCAGCCGGGAGGCCTCCAGGATCTCGGTCCCCTCGTAGACGACCTCGACCGGCGCCGGCCGGCTGAGAAACCCCATCAGGCTGGCGGTCAGCCCGTAGGCGCCGACGTTGGGGATGCGCAGCAGATCGCCGGGCCGGGGAGCGGGGACCGTGACGTTGCGGCCCATGCAGTCGAGAGGGGTGCAGAGGGGGCCGGCGAGGTCGACGACCTCGGCCGGACGGTTCGAGGCCGCCGCCGAGCTCTCCACGGAGAGGTTGGAACGGGCGATCCGCCCCAGTCCGGACATGCCGCCCAGATGGTGGATGCCGGTGTCGGCCAGCACGAAGCGGTTGCCTCCCTTCGAGGCCTTGACGTCGAGGACGGTGGTGAGGAGGGTCCCCGACGAGGCGGTCAGATAGCGGCCGGACTCGAACCACAGCTCGGCGCCGCGGTTCCGGCGCGACCGCGCGGGGAGGGCGGCGAGCGCCGGCGCCAGCCCGGCGAGCGTGCCGCCCTCGCCCGCGGTGGCGAAGGGCCAGGCAAAGCCGCCGCCGAGGTCGAGCACGGCGAACCTGCGGCCGGTGGCTTCGGCGATGCGCTCGGCGGTATCCGTCGCCTCCTCGAAAGCCGAGACGAGGGCCTCGGCGCCCTGGATCTGGGTGCCGAAGTAGACGTGGATCCCGGCGATCTCGACCTCCCGGGCCGCCGCCAGCCGGGCCGGCTCGGCGAGCAGGAGCTCCTCCTCGAACCCGAACTGGCTGCGCACCCCCGACATCGCGAGGAGCGCCCGTGATGCCCGGGCCGGGTTGACCCGCAGGAGGACGCGGGGCCGGACCCCGGCCTGGCCGGCCAGATGACTCAGCCGCTCGAGATCGGCGAACGACTCGCAGGAGTAGTCGCGGACCCCCCGGGCGAGGGCCGCCACGATCTCGTCGGGCGTCTTCGCCGGTCCCGTGTAGAGGATGGCCGCCGGCGCGAAGCCCGCGGCGAGGGCGGCTTGCAACTCCCCCGTCGACGAGACCTCGGCGCCGCAGCCGAGACCCGCGAGCACCGCCCCGATCGCCGGCAGGGGATTGGCCTTGAGCGAGAAGAGCAGGCGCGAGCCCCCCGGCAGGCAGGCCGCGAGCGCCCGCGCCCGCTCGCGCACGGCGCCCAGGTCATAGGCGTAGAGCGGGGTGCCGAAGCGCGCCGCCAGGTCGGCCGCCAGCTCAGGACCGAGCATGGCCGGCGCCGCCGTCCTCGCGGGGATCGTCGGAGAAGCGGAAGCGGATCAGCGACTCGATCCGCCCGTAGAGGTCGAGCAGCGCGGCGGGCTCGACGCCCGCGAGCAGGATGTTCACGGCGAAGAATTCCTTGTCGTCGACGTCCAGGTAGTCTCCTGGCTTACAGTAGCAGATCACGTCCACCACCCCGGGCAGGGCGCCCACCGCGGCGAGGTTGTCGATCTCCGCCAGGGTGCCGCTGTGGGGCGGGAACACGGTGAACGTGGTGATGCGGCCGGGCAGCGGCGCGGGGGGGCGCGGCGGCGCCGGCCGTCCCGTCGCCAGCGCGAGGATCTCCAGGAGGAGCTCGCAACCCGTGGCGTCGCGCACCGCCCGCACCAGGATCTGCCCCGCCGGCCGGCCGGCGTTGATCTCGACGAGGCGGGGGCCGTCGCCGGTGTCGATGACCTCGACGTGGACGACGGTGTCGGCGATCCCCGCCGCCCGGAGGCAGCGCTCGGTGTAGTCCCACAGCCGCTCGCTCCCCGTGGGGTCGAGGTGGAGAGGGGGGCTGGTGAAGGCCCGCTCGAGGAATCCCGACGGATCGACGAGGAGCTTCTCGAAGATCGCCACCCGCTCGAACCCGCGGCCGCGCGCGATCAGCTCGAGGGTGTACTCGCGGCCGGAGAGGAGGGCCTCGACCAGGAACTGCCGCCGCGGATCGAGGCGCGAGCCGTCCGGGCTCGCCACCGGCCCGCGGTAGAGGTGGGGGAAGCTGTCGGCGACGCGGCGCCGCAGGTCCGTGTAGGCAGCGGTCAGCTCCCGGTCGCCGTCGACCCGGCGCACCAGGTGGCTGGCGGTGCCGTTGAGCGGCTTGATCACCGCCGGGAAGCCGACCGCGGCGGCGACCGCGGAGATCTCTTCGACCGACGACAGGAGGGCGTACGGCGTCGAGGGAACGCCGGCCGCCGCCAGCGCGCGCCGCATCGCCCACTTGTTGCGGGCCGCCGTCAGCCCGTCGAGAGCGGGGTGGGGCAGGCCGAGGGCCGCGGCGGCGTGGGCGGCGGGCAGCGAGAGGCCGTCGAAGCAGGAGAAGAGGCCGGTCAGCCGGCCCCGGGCCGCGACCTCCCGGGCGCGGCCGGCCAGCGCCGCCGGGTCGTCCGGCGTCTCCAGCTCGTGGACCTCCGGATAGGTCTCCCGGAAGGCGGCGAGCCTGGCCTCGCCCACCGGCGCGGTGAACAGCACCGGCCTCGCCCCGAGCTCGAGGATCGCCCGGCCGAACGGCTGGATCCCCCCGAACGTGCCGTCCGAGACGACGACGACGATCTCCGGGCCGGCTGCCGTCCGCGGGCTCACCGTCAGGGGCGGCCCGCCGTCCTTAGGGAAGGAGGTAGCGGCCATAGAGGATGCGCGCCTGGCGCGGGTCGTCGATGCCGTGGATGAGGGCCTTGCCGGTGGCGAACACCATGAACCGGCACCCCTCGGCGTCGAACCGGAAGCAGTCGTCGTCCCCAGCGACCGGGAGACGCTCCTCCAGGCGGCGGCGCGCCCCGGCGAAGTCGAAGCCGCCGCCGGCCACCGAGAGCAGGACCGTGTCCCGGCCGCAGAGGAGGGTGGCCGCCGACCTCCCCTCGCCGCGGAGGAACTTGAGATCTCCCAGGCCGCAGGCGGGACAGGTCCTGCCCTCCCGCCGGAACTCGGCCAGCGGGATCTGCCGCACGGCCGCCGTCCAGAGGTCGAAGCAGGTCACCCCCGCGAGGAGCTCGGCGGCGCGATCGAGGAGGATCTTCAGGGCTTCCGTCACCTGGACCGCGGCGATGAAGGCGGCGGTCGCCGGGAGGATCCCCATCGTCTCGCAGCCGTCGACCCA
This sequence comes from Thermoanaerobaculia bacterium, assembly GCA_036402955.1. Taxonomy (GTDB): domain Bacteria; phylum Acidobacteriota; class Thermoanaerobaculia; order Multivoradales; family UBA5704; genus DATARR01. Next base: position 9,995 of record DASWRX010000276.1, on the reverse strand, counting down.
GCCGGCGGGGGGAGGCTCCGGCCAGACGCAGCGGAAGCAGTGGCTCTGCCCGGGGCGCACGGCGAGCACCGTGCCCTGCGTCCCCGCGCACCCGGCGTAGATCCAGGGGATGGAGCTCGCCACGGCCACGTCGTTGATCAGGTACTTGGTCTCGAGGTTGTCCGCGCAGTCGAGGACGACGTCCGCGCCGGCGACCAGGGCCGCAGCGTTTCCTGGCGAGAAGTCGGCGACCCGCGCCTCGAGGCGGGTCTCGCCGTCGACCGCGCGGAGACGCGCGGCCGCCGCTTCCGCCTTGGGCCGGGCGGCGGCCGCGTCCTGCTCGGTGTAGAGGCTCTGGTCGGCGAGATTGTGCTCCTCGACCACGTCGCGATCGATCAGCCGGAGAGCGCCGATGCCGGAGCGGACCAGGAGCTCGGCCACGCTGCTGCCCAGGGCGCCGCAGCCGACGACGACGCCCCGCTTCCTCCGCAGGTGCCCGGGAGCCTCCACCCCTACCACCCGGGCCAGCCGGCGGTAGCGGTCCCCGCCCGCCGCGGCGGGGTCTCGCGGGCCGGGCACCGCGCTTCCTGGCTGCTCCCCAAGGTCCATCAGGCGCCGGCGTGCAGGACTCCGTTCACCTCGCGCAGCTCGCCGAACAGGTGGCTCGTCACGCGCGTGCCGGAGCTCGCCCCGAGCTGCGCGAACGAGTTGTGGACCTCGTCGAGGCTCGCGAGGTTGGCGAGCCGGAGCCAGGTCTCGTTGCGCCCCGCCACGGCGCTGGCCTGGAGGAAGGCGGAGTGCTGCTGCACGGCCTGGACCCCCTGCGACCTCGCGAAGGCCGGGGCCTTGGCCCCTCCGGCGTCGCCGCCGCCGTCATGGGAGACCACCAGGTGGATCAGGCCGTCGCCACCGCCCGCCGGCCTGAGGTATGACTCGCCGCCGCCGCCCTGCTGCAGCAGCCGGGCTCTCACCTCGGTGCGGTGCTCGAAGTACTCGCTGCGGATCTTCCGCCACTGCCGGTCGTCCGACTTCAGGGCGTCGTCGATGACCTGGAGAGTCTTGAACGATTCGATGTCGACCCGGAAGGCGTAGGCGAACTTGCCGCCCAGAGCGAAGGCGTTCTGCAGCAGCAGGGTGCCGTGGACGCCCGGCAGCTTCTCCCAAAGGGCGGGCCACTCGCGGACGATCCGATGGAGATAGGAATCGGCCTTCTCGCCCGAGACATTGAGATTGAACTCGCAGATATAGCTCAGCATCGTCTCTCCTTGGTGGTCGCCGCGAGCTCCCGGAGGATTCCGGAGCCGCGTCTAGGCGACCGTGAAAATTCGTTCCGTCAACTGACGGGCAACTTCGATGTGCCGGGTCGGCGGCGCGTCGGTCGCGATCTCCGGCCAGAAGAGCTCGATGGCCCCTTCGCGCTGGTCGTAGTCGCTGGGGCTTCCCGCGACGCTCCCGGGCTTGGCCGTGATGTAGAGGCTCACCACCTCGGGCGGCAATTCGGCGGGGAGGTGGATCTCCTGGATCGTGCCCGGCCTGGCCTTGAGGAAGGCGATGGCAGAGGTCCCCGCCGGCTCCGGCGTCGGCGGAAACTCGCCGACCTCGTCGAGGTAGGAACGGACGTGGTATTCGTAGGGGCTGAAGCCGTAGGCCCGCTCCACCTGGTCGAGGAGGGCGTCGCCGGCGGGACGGGCTCCCACCTCGATCAGGAACATCCGGTCGGGGGAGCTGATGCGGATCTCGACGTGCGCGATGCCGCGGTCGATCCCCAGGGCGGCGCAGGCGGCGAGCGCCAGCTCCCGGAGCCGGGCGTTCCCCGAGTAGGCGCTGGGCACCGCGTGGCCCATCTCGGCGAAGAACGGCGGCGGGCCCAGGGCCTTGTCGGTGACCGCGATGACCTGGCGCCGCGCGCCGTGGTTGAAGACCTCGACCGAGACCTCCGCCTCCGCGGGGATGTAGCTTTCGGCCTGGAACCGCCCGCGACCGACGTAGAGCTGGTCCGCGTGGCTGTCGAGCGCGTTCAGGCAATGGGCGAAGGCCGCCGCGAGATCCTCGGCGCGGTCGACGCGCACGACGCCCAGGCTGCCGCCCAGCTCGCGCGGCTTCAGAACGCAGGGCAGGCCCACCTGGGCGACGGCGGCCTCGAGGTCTGCGCGGCCCGAGAACACGGCGTGGCGGGCGGCGGGAAGCCCGTGCCGGTGGAAGATCTGCTTCATCCTGTCCTTGTCCCGCGAGCTCTCGATGCAGTCGGCCGTCAGGTACGGCAGCCCGTAGCGCTCCGCGGCCCGGAGGCCGGGCTTGAGCGTCAGGTCGAGCAGCGGGACGACGGCCCGGGGGCGCAGGCCCGTCGTCGCCTCGAAGTCCGTGACCGCCGCGAGCACCGCCTCCTCGCTCAGCGGGCTGCCCGGCAGGACATGGTCGATGAAACGGTTGCGCTGCAGCCAGGGCCTGCCGTAGCAGGCCATCCCCACGACCGGGCCGGGGAAGACGCGCTGGGCCGCGACGACCGACCGTTCGCGCAGGAAGAGATCGAAGCCGAGGAGCAGTAGATAGGACCCGTCACCCGCCGCACGTCGATGCCACATCCGGTTTACCTCGTGGAAGGTTCCATGCCGGGGGCCGCGCCGCGCGCCGCCCCGTGGCGTGAGTATTGACGTGAGTGTTGAGACGACTGGAGCTCTCTGAACACGGCGCTCGCCAGCGCGAGCTTCTGGATCTCGTGCGTACCGCCGCCGATGGCGGCGAGCTTGGCGTCGCGCAGTGTGCGCTCGACGGGCGAGCCGCGCAGATAGCCCGCGCCGCCGAACACCTGCACCGCCTGCACGGCGTTCTGCATCGCGCCCTCGGCCACCAGGTGCTTGGCGAGCGGCCCCTCGACATCGCGGGGAAGCGCGTTGTCCTGCAGCCAGGCCACCCGGTACACCGCCCAGCGCGCGGCCTCGAGCCGGCCGCGCATCTCGGCGATTATCGCCTGGATCATCTGCAGGCCGGCGATGGGCTGGCCCCCCGCCTTGCGGTCGAGGGCGAACTCCACGCAGGCGTCGAAGCTGCGCCGCATCTCGCCGACTACCGGAGCGATCATCGCCGAGCGCTCCCAGTCGGCGCAGGTGAGGGCGACGCGGTGGAAGCCGCGCCCCTCCTCGCCCAGCCGGCCCGACTCCGGCACGAAAGCGCGGTCGAAACGGAGCCGCGACACCCGGCAGGAGCGGTAACCGCAGGGGTCGAGGTCCTCCTCGACGATGACCCCGGGCGTCCGCTTGGGCTCGACCAGGAAGCACGTCAGGCCCAGCCCGAACGGCTTCGGCTCGGCCGACGTGCGGGCGAGCACCACGACGACGTCCGCCAGCGAGCCGTTGGTCACGAAGGTCTTGATTCCCGAGATCTCGTAGCCGCCCTCCCGGCGCACCGCCGTGGTCTCGACGGCCGTCGCGTCCGATCCGGCGTTCGGCTCCGTCGCGGCGTAGGCGCCGATCGAGCGGCCGGCGCACAGGTCGGGAAGGAACCGGTTCTTCTGCTCGGCCGTGCCGTGCAGCCAGATCGGGACGGCGCAGAGGATCAGGTGGGCGGCGACGGCGAAGCTCAGCCCCGAGTCTCCGCCCGCGCGCTGGAGGGCCTCGAGGGCGAGGCAGGTCGCGACCACGCTGGCGCCGCCCCCGCCGTACGCCTCGGGCAGGGCGATGCCCGTGAGACCGGACTCGGCTGCCTGGCGCCAGATCCCGGGATCGAAGCGGGCGTCGCGATCGCGGGCGACGGCGCCCGGCGCCACCGCCGCGGCGGCGAACGCCTCGACGCGATGGCGCAGCCGCTCTTCCGTTTCGCTGAAGCCGAAGCTGATGCCGCTGGCGCTCACCGGGCAGGGAGTCCACCGCTCGTGGCGGTTTGTGTGATTGCTTCCATTCTGTAGTTCGCGGTCATCATACCGCCCGGCCGGCGGCCTGGCAACTGGCCCGGGAGGAGCGCCGCGATGCGCCCCCGGCGCCTTGACAGCGGTGGCGAAGACCGGTACTGTTGTGGGGCATGTAACTGGCGTGAATAAAAGATTTATCGCTGCCGAGGACCTTCCGGATGGCCCCTGCGAGACTCGACAAATTCTCCCAAATCAATCTGGCGGACCCGGAGATCGTGGATAACCCCTACGGTTTCTACGACCGCCTGCGCGCCGAATCCCCGATCTTCTGGAGCGACACCCTGTGGGGCGGGGCGTGGGTCTTCACCTCGTATGAGGACGTGCAGAGCCTGCTGCGCGATTCGCAGCGCCTGTCGAACGCCCGCTTCCGGGGGATCGTCGATCAGTTGCCGGACGAGAGCAAAGGGGATTTCGACACCCTGATCAATCTGCACTCGCGCTGGATGGTCTTTTTCGATCCCCCGAAGCATACGCGGTTGCGCAAGCTGCTCAGCCGGGGGTTCACCGGCGAGGTGCTGGACAAGGTCCGGCCCTTCGTCACGCATCTGGTCGACGAGCTGCTGGATGCCTTCCAGGCCGCCGGGGAAGCGGACCTCATCCACGACTACGCGCGCGTGATCACGATCAATACCATCGCCGAGGTCCTCGGCGTGGAGCGCCGGGACCGCGACACCTTCACCCGCTGGTCGCAGACGATCGCCGCGTACATGGGCTCCGAGAAATTCAATCTCGATCTGATGACGCGAGCCCAGCAGAGCCTCGTCGAGTTCGAAGACTATTTCCGCGTCGTCATCGCGGAGCGCCGGAGCCGGCCGGTCAAGAACGATCTGCTGAGCGTTCTGATCGCTGCCGAAGAGGACGGCGACATCCTTACCGAGGAAGAGTTGCTGTCACAATGCGTGCTGATTCTCTTCGCCGGCAACGAGACGACGAAGAACCTGATCGGCAATGGGATCTACGCGCTGCTCAACCATCCCGATCAGCTCGCGTTGCTGCGCCGCGAACCGTCCCGGATCACCAACGCCGTCGAGGAGATCCTGCGGTTCGAGAGTCCGGTGCAGTTCGCGCGGCGGGTGGTCAAGGAGGACTTCGAGTACAAGGGAAACCCGATCAGGAAAGGGCAGGTGGTCTCGCTGGTGGTCGGCGCCGCGAATTACGACGTCGAGAGATATCCCGATCCATACCGTCTGGACATCACCCGGCCGGACATCCGGCACCTCTCCTTCGGTCAGGGAATCCACTACTGCCTGGGGCAGAACATGGCCCGCATCGAGGGCCAGGCGGCGATCGGCCGCCTGGTCGATCGCCTGTCGAACCTGCGCTTGACGATCAAGGATTTCGAGTGGCTGTCCAACCCCGGTTTCCGCGGCCTCAAGAGCCTGCGCGTGGCCTTCGAGCGGCAGTGATCCGGAGCGGCAGGGGGCGAGCTGCATGGCGGACATGACCATGGACGACCTCGGCGAGCGGCTGACGCGGCTGCTGCGCAAGCAGCTGACCTTCCTCGCGCCCGGTCAGGAGCTGGCGCCGGAGGCGAGCCTCCGCGAGCTCGGCCTCAACTCGATGAACGCGATCAACCTGCTGCTGGAGATCGAAGAGGAGTTCGGCGTCGTGGTGCCGGACGAGCTGCTGGTGGCCGACACGTTCCAGAACCGCGTCACCCTGGTGGGGGTGATCGCCTCTCTGCTGAGCCAGGCGGAGACGGCGTGACGGGCGGCCCCCGGGACCGGCTGATCGAAGCGGCGGGCGCCGTGAGCGAGACGGTCCTCAGGCGCTGGGCCGCCGAGGTGGATCGTGAGGGCCGGTTTCCGCGGGAGAGCGTGGCGGCGCTGCGCGATGCAAGATTGATGGGTTACTTCGTTCCGGACCGCTTCGGCGGCTTCGGTGGAGACCTCACGACCTTCTCCCGGATCGCCGCGATCCTCGGCGAAAGCTGCCTGTCGACCGCCATGATCTGGGCGATGCACGGCCAGCAGGTGGCCTCCCTGGCGGATCACGGGGAGGAGAGCCACGGCGAGACCCTGGAAGAGATCGCGCGCGAGGGACCGGTCGTCGGCTCGGTGACCAGCGAGTACGGCAAGGGCGGGGACCTGCTGACCGCCCTCGCTCCGCTCGTCGCGCGGGAGAGCGGTTACCACGTCCGCCGGGCGGCTCCGGTGGTGACGGCCGGCGGCGAGGCCGGTCTCTACCTCGTCACCATGCGGGCCGGAGAGGACAAGCCGACGAGCGACGTCCGCCTGGTCTGCGTCAGGCCGGGCGACGGCAGGATCACCGTCGAGGGCGGCTGGGACGCGATGGGGATGCGTGGCACCACGAGCGTGCCGATGAAGTTCGACGTGACCGTGGCCTGCGAGCGGGTCCTGGCGACGCCGTTTCGCGCCATCGCCCTGCAGTCGATGATCCCGGTCGGCCACGTCGGCTGGGTGGCGAGCTGGTTCGGGGCCGCCCGCGGGGCGGTCCGGCGTGTCATCCGCGGCCTGCGCGAGGGGGCGGCCAAGGGGGGGCGCAAGCTCGGCTCGGAGCTGCTCCTCGAGCGCCTGGCGGGCATCCGGGTCTCGCTCGACCTCATCGAGTCGCTGCTCGGCCGGGTGGCCTCGGAGCTGGATGGCCTGCGCCGCGAGCGCGCCCCGTTCGCCGCCTACCAGGACATCCGGCTCAACCTGCTGATCAACAACCTCAAGGTCGCGGGCTCGACGCTGGCGTTCTCCGTCGCGGACCGCCTGATCGAGCTCGTGGGGCTCAACGACGGCTACCTGCGGCGGAGCGAGCTCGGGCTCGAAAGGACGTTCCGCGATCTGCGGTCCGCCGCCCTGATGTTCAGCAACGATCGCCTGCTCGCCGCCAACGGCAAGCTGATGCTGGTCGAGAGCTCCGGCCTTTCGGGGCTCTTCGGCTGAGCCCGTCCGGTCGTCGGCGATGGCGTTCGTCCGCTCCATCCAAGAGGCCGTCCTGGAGCAGGCGCGGGCGACTCCCGAGGCGCCGGCGCTCCGCTTCAAGGGCAGGTCCTACAGCTACCGGGCGGTGGTCGGGAGCGCGCTCGCTTTCGCCCGCGAGCTGCTCCGGGAGCGCCCGTCCGGCAACGGGCCGGTCGCGGTGCTCGCCGCCAAGTCTCCCGAGGCCGTCGCCGGTTTTCTCGGCGCCCTTTTCGCCGGCGCAGCCTACCTGCCTCTCGACACCCGCAGTCCCAGGGCGCGTCTGCAGGCCATCCTCGACCGCGCCGCTCCCCGCGGGCTGTTCCACGGCGCCGCGCACGCCGGCCTCGCGCGCGAGCTCGCCGGCGCCGGCCTCGCATGCGCGCCCCTGTCCGAGATCGCCGAGGACGCGGATCTCTCCCTCCCAGCGGCGCCGGTCGCGGCCGGCGACCTCGCCTACCTGCTGTTCACCTCCGGCTCGACGGGCGAACCCAAGGGGGTCCCCATCAGCCACGGCAACGCCGCGGCCTTCGTCGACTGGGCGGCGGAACGGTTCGACCTGGACGCGCAGGACCGCGTGGCCGTCCATGCCCCCCTGCACTTCGATCTGCCGGTCTTCGATCTGTACGTCGGGCTGCGCAAGGGGGCCTGCCTCCTCCTGATTCCCGACGAGGTCGTGCTCTTTCCCGAGGCCACCAGCCGCCTGCTCGCCGGCGAGGGGGCGACGGTGCTGTACGCCGTGCCCTCGGCCCTGCTGGCGATCCTGAAGCGCGGCCTCGAGGTGCGGCCCCTCGGGCCGCTGCGCACCCTGCTCTACGCCGGCGAGGAGTTCCCGGCCGCCCACCTGGAACGGCTCCGCCGCGCCGTGCCCGGCGCCCGCATCTTCAATCTCTACGGACCTGTCGAGACCAACGTGGTCACCTGCTTCGAGCTCGACGACCGGCCCTTCGAGCGGGTGCCGATCGGCCGGGCGGTCGCGGGGGCGGAGATCGCGCTCCTGCTCGACGACGGCGCCGTGAGCGCTCACGGTCCCCGGCAGGGGGAGATCATCGTGCACGGCCCGTCCGTCTTCGCGGGGTACTGGGGAGGCGCCGGTCCCGACCGGATGTGGACGGACCCGGCAGGGAAGGTCTGGTACCGGACGGGAGATCTGGGGTACTGGCGGGAGGACGGCGATCTCCAGTTTGTGGGGCGGCGCGATTCCATGATCAAGACCCGCGGCTTCCGGGTCGAGCTGGGCGAGGTCGAAGCCGTCCTCCACCGCCATCCGGAGGTCGCCCAGGCGGCGGTCGTCGCCAGGCCGGATCCCGACCTGACCCATACCCTTCATGCTTTTGTGGTACCGGCCGCCGGCGCCGCGCTCGGCGAGGCAGCGCTGCTGCGCTGGTGCCGCGAGCACCTGCCGGGCTACATGGTGCCCGCCGGGATTCGCGTCCTGCGGGAGCTGCCGACGGGCCGTAGCGGCAAGGTCGACCGGCTCCGCCTCGCCGAGGGATTGGAGACCCCCCTTGACCGCTGAAGATCCGGTCCTGCTCGCCCGGATGCTCGCCCGGATAATGGCCTGCTTGCGCGCCGTCCTCCCCGACCCCGCCGCGCCGCTCGATCCGGAGACCGAGATCCTGACTCTCTCCGGCGTCGACTCGATGGTGATCGTCGCCCTGCTCGCCAAGCTCGAGGAGGAGTTCGGGGTGGAGATCCGCCCGGAGCTCATCGCGCCGGAGAGCTTCGGCACGCCGCGGCGCCTCGCCGAGACCGTGCGGGCGAGCGCCCGCGAGGGGAGCGAGAACCCGTCCGGCGCGGCGGCGGCCGGAGCCGCCGCGGACGGCTCGGAGGCGATCCTGCTCGGCGTCCCTCTGGGGGAGCTGTCCGGCATGCTCCCCTGCGCCGGCGCCAACCTCGAGGCCCTGCTCCGTTTCCTTGGCGCGCGCGAGATCACGACCCTCTTGGGCGGGCAGTTCCACGTCGAGCTGATCCCGGCGGAGCGGCGGGCCCGCTTCGAGCACTCCGCGCTCGCCGGGACCCTCGAACGATGGGCGGGGCTGGCTTGCGCCGTCGATCGGGCTGCCGATACCACCGCCCTCCTGGCCCTGGCGCGGAGCCGACTCCAGGAGGGTTTCCCGCTGCTGGTCCATGCCGACGCGGGGAGCGTCGCCTGGAACCCCTATTGCGGGCATGAGCACTTCGAGCACGCCTTTGTTCTCGACGGGCTCGACGGCGCCCGGCAGCTCGCGCACGTCGTGGACTGCTACTCGAACGCCACCCCCTATGGCTCGGCCAGCCCTCTCCGGGATTGGAAGCCCCTCGGCGACCTGAGGGCACTCGTTCCGCCTCCGGACGAACCGGGCTTTCAGTTGCTTCACCTCGTCGAGCGCGGCGTTCCCCGGCCGCTCGCCGAAGAGGACGTTCTCGACCTGGTCGGCCGGAACGTGACGGCCTACCGGCAAGCGCTGGTCGCGGGCCGCGGCCTCGGCTCCGCGGTCCCCTGGCTGGCTGCCGGGGCTGTGGGAGAGAAAGACCTGGGCTGGCTGTCCCTGGTCTCCTGGCTGGGAGCGCGGAGCCGCGCCCTGCACCTCGAATGGTGGCGCGAGCTCGGGTCGCGCTTTCCGCGCTTCGGGACGGGGGAGGTCGCGTCCCTGGGCGCCGAGGTCGTCACGGCGTGGCAGGGCCTGCAAAGCATGGCCTTCATCGCGCACCAGAGGGTCAAGGCCGGCCGCCCCTGGCCGCAGGCGCTCGGCGCCTCGCTCGAGAAGGTCGCGGGAGCCGAACTCGGCTGGCTCGCCGGGATGACCGAGTGGCGCGAGGCGGCAGGAGCCGGAGCCACGCCCTGACGCGGTCGCCGTCTCCCCATGCCCCGCCTTTCACGCCGCTTTCCCTGGAAGCACGAGCAGAACCGCCTGACGCGGGCGATGGCGGCGCGGTCGGCGCGCGGGCTGGCGACGGTCGACCTCACGGAGACAAACCCGACGCGGGTGGGGATCCCGTACCCGGAGGAGGAGCTGGCCGAGCTCCTGCGCCGCGGCGCGAGGCCGGACTACGCGCCGGACCCGCGAGGGATTCCCGCGGCGCGCGAGGCGCTCGCCGCCGCCCTCTCCACGCCGGGGGACCCGGTGTCGCCGGACGACCTCGTGCTGACGGCCTCGACGAGCGAGTCCTACTCCCACCTGTTCAAGCTGTTCGCCGATCCCGGCGACGAGGTGCTGACC
>DASWRX010000275.1:0-1899 GCA_036402955.1 Thermoanaerobaculia bacterium | reverse complement strand
CGATGCATCGAGCGATCCGTTCCCTCGCCCTCGCCCTGGCCCTGCTGGTCCTGGCGTCCGGCGCGGTCCACGCCCGTCCCGTCGCCGTCCACCCCTCCCCCACCGGCTTCCTCGACGCGCTCTGGCAGTGGGCGGCCTCGTGCTTCCCGGCCTGGACCAAGGAAGGCGGGATGATGGATCCCAACGGCGCCCCCCGTTCCCCTGCGACCTCTTCCGCCACCTCCGACGAAGGGGGAACGATGGACCCGAACGGTTATAAGACCAAGGCAGGAAGCGATCTGGACCCGAACGGCCGCCCTCATCTCCTCGCTCCGCCCTCCACCACGGACGCCGGGGGGATGATGGACCCCGACGGCTAGAGCGTCGGCGCCGCTTTCTGAAAACGCCGGTTCCCGGAGCCGGCGTTTTTTCTTTCCCGAAGTTGTCCCGATTTGTCCTCCAGCGGCAACAGATCTTATGAAGGGATGCTACCCTTTCGCCCCATGGCGCGATCGATCGACTCGTGTTCCGAGATCCTCGCCCGGATCTCCCCCGTGCTGGAGGCGGTGCTCCGCGCCTATCGCGTGCCCGTGCCCCTGGCGCGGCAGTTCATCGACGACGCCTGCCGCACGCTGCTCGCGAAGGAGCGGCTGTATCGGGAAGACAGGGAAGGGTGGCTGCTGCGGACCACATCGAGAGCTGCCAACGGTGGCGGAAGGAGGCGGAGTTTGAAGATCCATCCGAATGACCAGTTCCTGGAGGAGTTCCTGCTATCGCTCGGCGCCGACCAGCTCGCGATGGCGCGGCATCTCGCGGCGTGCTCCTACTGCCGCTCGCGCACCTTCTACCTGCCGCGCGAGCTCCGGCGGGACGCGGAAGCTGCGGCCGGGCCGGGGGAGGCGACCGGCTACGAGGCGGCGCTGTCCGAGACCCGGCGCTCGCTCTCGGAGTGGGAGGCCATCCTCGAGAAGGAGCGGGACGACGCGCCGGGCCTCTACGTGGAGTTGCTCGAGCAGCCCGCCGAGGACCGCGACCTGCTCCTGCGCGACGTCCCCCGCTTCCAGACCTGGGGCCTCTTCGAGCTGCTGGTGGAACGGAGCCTGGAAGCGAGCCTCCAGGACCCCGATTTTGGAGAGCACCTGGGCCTGCTGGCGCTCCGCCTCGCCGACCACCTGGACCGCGAGCGGTATGGAGCGGAGCGCATCGCGGACCTGCGGGCGCGCGCCTGGGCCTTCGTCGGCAACGCCTGCCGGCTGCGGTTCGACTTCCAGGGAGCCGATGAAGCCTTCGGCCGGGCCTACCAGCAACTCCAAAAGGGAACGCGGGACGGCCTGGAGAGGGCGATCTTCCTGGATCTCAAGGCTTCCCTCAGGAGAGCCGAGCGACGCTTTGACGAATCAATTCGCCTTCTCCGTAGAGCGGTGGATCTTTTCCTCAGCCATGGAGAGCGGCATCGGGCGGGACGGTCCCTCGTAAATTTATCTACCGCCTACAACTACATGGGCCATTCTGAGGACTCTGTGCCGGTCCTGACCAGAGCTGTGGAATTAATCGATCCCGAGCGAGATCCCCGCCTGCTTCTCTGCGCTCGTCATAATCTCGTCTTCGTCCTCGCCGAGCTTGGCCGCTTCCCTGAAGCTCAGCGCCTCTACCGCGACGCCCGTCCTCTCTACCGCAGCTTCAACGAGCCGTGGGTCCAGAACCGCCGCCGATGGGTGCGGGGCAAGATCGCCCGGGGCTTGGGCCAGCTCCGGCGCGCCGAGACGCAGTTCCAGGCCGCCCGGGACGGCTTCGTGGCGGAGGGTATCCCGTATGATACGGCCCTGGTTTCGCTGGAGCTGGCGCTGCTCTACGCCGAACAGGGGCGGACGGACGAGCTGAAACGGCTCGCCGCCGAGATGGTGCCGATCTTCACCTCGC
>DASWRX010000274.1:0-14372 GCA_036402955.1 Thermoanaerobaculia bacterium | reverse complement strand
GAGAAGCCGGAGACGCCGCCCATCGAGGCCGCGATCACGTCCTTGACGAACTCCCCGATCACCATGCCGAGGATCACGATCAGCACCGCCACGATGACGTTCGGGATGTAGGCGATCAGCGAGTGGAACATCGCCGAGACGGCGGTCAGGCCGAGGGCGTTGCTCGCCATCAGGATGGCGATCAGGGCGACCGTCCAGAAGACCAGCCGGGCCACGAGAGCCGAGGGGTCGAGCCGGGTGCCGGCGCGGGCGAGGGCGCGGTTGACCCCGCCGCGGTCGAGCGCCTGGTCGAAGTGGAGCTTCTCCAGCAGCGCGTCGGTCGCCTTTTCGAGCAGCTTGGCGACGATGAGGCCCACCAGCAGGATCAGGATGGCGCCGAACAAGCTGGGCAGGAAAGCGAGGATGCCGGCCCACATCACCTGTGAGCGCTCTGCGAAGTCCATTCCCGGCTCCTTTCTCGGAAGTCAGTGCCTCGTCCGTTGGAGCAATCGCGAGGTCCGAGGAAGGGGATAGCAAGAAATCTGCCATGAAGTGAGATTTGTGGGCTCGATACGGCAGACGATCAGACAGACGATCGACCTGACCAAGGAGGAGCCATGAAAGTTTCGAGTCCCAGGGCCCGCTTGTTCGCCGCCGCCGTGCTTTCCATCCTGATCCTGTCCGCCAGCCACGCCGCCAGTCCGGCGAAGGTGGATTCCACCTGCGGCCACGAGAATTGGGGGTATCAAGAATCCAACGGCCCCGCCCGCTGGAAGGACCTCTTTCCCCACCAGTGCGGCAACGGTCGGGAGCAGTCGCCGATCAATATCGTCAATCCAAGGACGGCGAGCCTGCCGCCGTTGCAGTTCTCCTATGGGACCGTCAACCAGCTTCGGGTGGAGAACAACGGCCACTCCATCGAGGTCACGATTCCCTCCGCGGCTCCGGCCAACCGGGTGACGCTCCGCATCAACGGCGTCGACTACCGGCTCGTGAGGTTCCATTTCCACACCCGGAGCGAGCACCGGATCGCGGGGAGGGAGGAGCCGATCGAGCTCCACCTGGTGCACGAGGGGCCGGGCGGGAGCTCGGTGGCGGTCGGGATCTTCATCGAGCCGGGAGCGGCCAATCCCGCGTTGACCGAGGTCTGGAAGCACCTGACGGCGGAAACGTGCAGACCGTCTTGGATCGCGGCGCTGAACCTCGCGGCCCTGTTGCCGGCGAACCTCGCCTCGTATCGTTACGCGGGATCGCTGACCACGCCCACCTGCGGCCAGGGGCTTCAGTGGTGCGTGCTCAAGACCCCGGTCACAATGACGGGGCCACAGATCCAGGCCTTCGAGAGGATCTTTTACGGGACGCCGCTGTTCCCCGCCGGCAACCGCCGCCCGCTCCAGAATCTCAACGGACGGGTGGTGCTGACGGACGTGAGATAGCGGCGGGATTCAAGCCGGACCTCACCCGGGGGGCCGGGGAACGAAGTGCCCGGGCTCGACCCGCCGGGTTTCGATGAGGTCCGGGTCGTGCGGCTGCCCGAGGTTGAACATCCGGGCGGCGAGCCAGGCCAGGGTCAGCGTGGGGATGGGGGCGGAGATCGGGATCAGCGCCTCGATGGTGGCGACGTTGCGCAGGGCCTGGAGGCCGAAGCGGCTGAGGATCATCCAGATGATCGGCGCCGAGAAGACGTCGAGCGCGAGGTCCAGGAGATCGAGGCCGACGACGAGCGCCAGCGGCACCGCGCGCACGGTGGTGAAGAAGTCCGCGTTGGCGGGCACGCGGACCTTGCGGAGCAGGCGGAACGCCAGGGCCAGCGCCAGCCCGGCGAGGATCAGCGCCACCACGGCGACGACCGTCACCACCTTCAACACGGCGCCCCAGTCTACGTGCATGTCCATGAGACCTCCTCGGGATCGTTCCCGGACATCTTAGTCCTTTGCAAGATCCATGGTAGGGCCGGCCCCGATTCTGCATGATGCCTGAGACCGGGAGAGGAGACGATGCCGGAGACCAACCAGGCCCCGAAGACCCCTGAGCGCCGGCGCCGGCTTGGCGCGGTCCGCGCCGCGCTGGCGATGATCGCGAGCGCCGCCGCAGGGGGCCTCGTGGCCTGCCTGGGCGAGCCGCCGCCGCGCCCGCCGGCTCCGGCTCCGCTTCCTGTGGCCGCCGCGCCTCCAGCCGTCCCGGCTCCCCATCCCCAGCCATCAAAGGAGGAGACCTGGAAGCAGCTCTCCGAGCGCGAGGTGATCTATCTCCAGCAGCAGCTCGACCAGATCCGGCGCTGGGAGGGCCGGCCGGCGGGGGAGAGCCCGCAGCCGCTGGCGTCCGGCGCCCTGGCGGCGGCGGCGCTGGCCTCCCAAGGCGGGCCGGAAGCGCCGAGGCTACGGCAGGAGGCGGCCCGCTTCGCGGCCGGGGCGCTCGATCAGTGTGACCGCTGGACCACCAACAAGTGCGCGCGCGCCCAGCTTCCGCTCGAGCGGCTCGTGCTGCAATATCCCCGGGAGCTGCCGGCCGCCCTCGTCGCCCGCCTGCGCGCCAAGGTCGCGGACTCGGCGCCGGCCCCCGGCGAGGCGCAGGTCCGGAACCCCTGGTCTTTCGCGGACACCGAGAACCAGCGGATGATCACGATGTCCCGCAGCCTGGTGGGGCAGGTGGTGGCGGGGACTCCGGACTCGCCCACGGCGCGCGGCTGGGGGGACTTCGCCGTGGCCTTCCTGGAGGCTCACGACCGCGACGGCTGGTACGAGGCGGAGAGCCCGGGATACCTGGCGCTCTCGATCACCGGCCTGCTGCAGCTCGCGGATCTCGCGCCGCAACCGGCCGTGCGCGAGCTGGCCCGCCGGCAGCTCGACGTGCTGTTCGCCACCTGGGCGCAGGAGCAGGTGGGCGGGTACCCGGCCGGCCCCAAGGTCCGCACCTCGGCCGTCTGGTCGCTCAGCCGGCAGAGCAGCCCGTGGCAGTCCTGGGCCTGGCTGGCCGCCGGGACCGGCGATCCGGCGGAGATCAATTTCGCCGACCGCGGGGAGCTGCCGGTCAGCCATTACCAGATCCCCGAGGGGGTCGTCCGCCTGCTGACCGACCGCCGCCGCCAGCCTCCCTACGAGATCCGCGCGCAGCGCAGGATCCAGCAGTCCAGGCGGCGGCCCTACGACGCCGCGCTCTACGCCTACGCCACGCCGGACTACATTCTGGGCGTCTCGCAGTCGGTGCAGGGGCTCGCCCTGCACGTCTCCGGCGGCCAGGAGATCGTGGCGACGCTCTACGCGGAGAGCCCGGCGTTCGCCCCGGTCTATCTGTGGAGCCGCACGCGGACGCCGGAGAGCGACGACGCGGCGCAGCTCAACACGCTGGACCGGGCGGCGGCGAGCCGGAATGTCGTGCTCGCCCGCCTCGACACGCCGGGCGCCGGTCTCGGGCACGCCTTCCTGGCGCCGCCCTGGTCGGCCCCCGAGGTGATGGGCGACGTCGTGGTGTCGCGCTGCGGCGACGCCTACGTCGCCCTGGTCACCGCGGGGGGCTGGGAGACCGCGCCGGCGACCGACCGGTTCCCCGACTACTACGGCACGGACCCCAAGCGGCGCCGCGACCTCGCCGGCTCCTGGGTGGCGGTGCCGCGCCGCCAGCCGGCGAGCGTGGCCCTGGTGGCCGGCCGCCGCGCCGAGGACGGCGACTTCGCGGCCTGGAAGAAGAAGGCCGCGGCGGCGCGCCTCAGCATCAGCGGGGACGGCGGAGCCGGTGAAGACGGCGAGATCCATTTCACCGGGATCGACGGCGCGCGCGCCGACTTCCTCCCCGGCCGCCGGGCCCGCTTCGGCGGCTCGTCCGTAGAGGCCGCCGCCTACCCGCGGATGGAGGCGCCGTTCCTCAGCAGCCCGTCGCCCGGGCGCTGGTCCTTCTCGTTCGACAGGTTCCCGTTCCGTTTCGAACCCGTGGAGGGGCCCCGGCCGCGGCCCGCTCCCTGACGATCCACCCAGGAGGTTTACATCCATGAACGTCAAACCCGCATTCGGTCTGGTCAAGGAGAGTTTCAAGGGGTGGCAGGAGGACGGCGCCCTCGATCTCGGGGCGGCGCTCGCCTACTACGCGATCTTCTCGCTGGCGCCGCTGCTGCTGATCGTGATCGCCGTCGCCGGCCTGGTCTGGGGCGAAAAGGCGGTCCAGGGGCAGCTCGTGGCCCAGCTCCAGGGGCTGGTGGGCGAGCAGGGCGGCCAGGCGATCCAGACGATGATCGCCAACGCCGGCAAGCACGGCTCGGGCGTGCTCGCCACGGTCGTCGGCCTGGTGACGATCCTGTTCGGCGCCACCGGCGTCTTCGTGGAGCTCCAGACCTCCCTCAACCGCATCTGGAACGTCGAGCCCAGGCCGGGCGCCGGGATCTGGAGCTTCGTCCGCACCCGCCTGCTCTCCTTCGGCATGATCCTGGGGATCGGCTTCCTGCTGCTCGTCTCGCTGGTCGTCGCCACGGCGGTGACGGCGGTCGCCGCGTGGGCGACGAACCTGCTGCCGGCCGCCAAGGTGCTCGTCGAGGGGCTCACCTTCGTCGTCTCGTTCGGCCTGATCACACTGCTGTTCGCGATGATCTTCAAGGTCCTCCCGGACGTCGAGATCTCCTGGCGCGACGTGTGGATCGGTGCCGCCGCCACGGCGCTGCTGTTCACCCTGGGCAAGTTCCTGATCGGTCTCTATCTGGCCAAGAGCAGCGTCGCCTCCACCTATGGCGCGGCGGGCTCGCTGGTGATCGTGTTGCTCTGGATCTACTACTCGTCCCAGATCCTGTTCCTGGGCGCGGAGTTCACGGAGGTCTACGCCAGCCATTACGGCTCGAACATCCGGCCGAGCAAGCACGCCGTGCCGGTGGTGCAGAAGAAGGAGGTCGCGAGCGCCCGCGACTGGCCGCCGGCCAAGGAAAAGGGGGCGCCGGAGCGCCCCCCCAGGAACACGGACCGGAAGGCCGGCGAAGCCTAGAAGCGGATCCGCACGCCGAGCTGCGCCAGGCGCTGCTCGCCCTGCAGGGGATCGCCCGCGTAGGCGGTGGGCTTGGTGCCGATCTCATTGCCGTTCTTGTCGAACAGGACGGTGTAGACGGCGGGGTTCTTCTCGTTGAACAGGTTGAACACCTCGCCGATCAGCTCGAGCCCCACGGGGCCGACGTTGAAGACCTTGGACAGCCGCAGGTCGAACTGCGAGAAGGAGCTCCCGCGCGCCGCGTTGACGTGCGAGGTCCCCGGCAGCAGGTCGAACTTGAAGCCGTCGTGGTTCGGGTCGGTCGCCGTGTAGATGGTGTAAGGCGTCGCCGAGTGATAGCGGAACATGGCGGAGACGTTGATCCCCCACGGCGCCTGGTAGACGGTGCTCAGGGTGATGCGGTGCCGGGCGTCGGTGTTGAGCGGCCCGATGCAGGCGTTGCACAGCGGGTTGAGCGGATTGATCGAGACGTCGCGGGAGCCCCGCAGGCTGGGCTCGTAGTTGACGTCCGTCAGGCGGAACTCGTCGGCTCCCGCGAGCACGTTCCCGGTCACGTGGGAGTAGGTGTAGAAGCCGAGGACCTCGAGCTTGTCGGTCGCCCGGGCGCGGAAGCTCACGTTGGCGCCGTTGTAGTCCGCCTTGCCGTTGCCCATCCAGAGCCGGAAGTTGCCGAAGTCAGGGAACCGGCGCAGCGGGTTCCCCTGGGCGTCCACCGTGGCCGGATTGAACGGGTTGGCGCGAAAGCGGTAGGGGATGTCGCGGTAGGCGATGTTGACCGCCTCGAAGTTGAGCCCGAGCCAGTTGTTGACCTGCCAGGAGTAGCCGAGCGAGGCCTGGCGGGAGAACGGGGTTGCCAGGGTCGGCGAGGCCACCTCGTTCGGCGGGTTCACGGCGGCGTTGGGGAGCTGGTTCGGCGGCAGTGGATCCCCCGGGTGGAACAGCGAGCCGTCCGGATTATGGATCCCCTGGTCGTTATGGTAGTTGTACACGGTGCCGTAATCGGACTGCACGGAGATGGCCGGGAACAGGATCGTGGCGTTGGTGTAGGGGAAGTCGTAGTAGATGCCCCAGCCGCCGCGCAGCAACTGCTGGCCGTTCCCCTGGGTGTCGAGGGTGAAGCCGATCCGCGGCGCCCAGTTGTTCTTGTCGTTCGAGAGCTTGCCTCCCCGGCCCCCCTGGAAATCGCGCAGGTAGGACTCGTTGTACGTCGTCTGGGTCGCGAGCGCCTTCCAGATCGGGTTCGAATGCTGGTCGAGGTCGAACCCCGACCAGTAGTCGTAGCGCAGCCCGACGTTGACGGTCAGCCGGTCGTTGACCAGGATGTCGTCCTGGAAGTAGCCGCTGTACTCGTTGATCGGCGTCGACTCGCCGGAGAAACCGCCGAAGAAGGTGATGTCGGTGATCGGCGAATTGAGGTTGTTGTCCTGGTAGGAGAACTGGCCGGTCGTTCCCGTCGTGCTGTCGCCGCCGAGCACCGGCTCATGGATGTAGTTGATGCCGGTCTTGAAGTTGTTGGCGCGGCCGGCGATCGTGCGGGTGAAGCTGAAGTCGTCCTTGTACTGGTACTTCGTCTGGTTCGTGCTCTGCGGGGTGTTGATGTTCTGGCCGCTGTGCGCTCCGGAGGGGAAATAGAGATAGGGAGCGGTGGAGTCGGCGGTGATGATGTTGTTGAACTTGGTGTACTGGAACAGGATCTCGTTCAGGCTGTCGGCGCCGATCTGCACGCTGTGGCCGGCGAGCAGCGAGCTGTACTTGTTGGTGACCGTGCCCAGCGAGTTGGGGAGCGAGAGGGCGCTGGCGCCATACTTGTCGGTGTTCTTCTGGTAGCCGTAACGGACCTGGAGATACTGCTTCGGCGACAGGTTGTCGGTGACCTTGGCGGTCAGCAGCTCGTCCTGGAAGGGGATCTGGACCGACTTGCCCTGGAAATCGGGGAACACCGGAGGCTTGTGGGGCTCGGGGATCGTGTCGATCGTATACGAGGTCTTGCGGTCGGTCTTCTCGTAGGTGGCGAAGTAGTGGACCTTGTCCTTGAGGATCGGGCCGCCCAGGGAGGCGCCGTACTGCTTGCGGTCGTAGGGCTGCTTGCCGGCGCCGGTGAGCTTCTCGGACTCTTTCTCCGAGTTCAGGCTTTCCTTGCGGAAGAAGCCCCAGGCGCTGCCCTGGATCTGGTTGGTGCCGGTCTTGGTGACGACCGTCAGTACGCCGCCGGTCGAGCGGCCGTACTCGGCCTTGTACTGCTGGGTCTGGATGTTGAACTGCTCGACGCTCTCCAGGTTGAAGTTCTGCAGGGCGCCGCCGATCGTGTCGTCGGTGTTGTCGCCGCCGTCCACCACATAGTTGACATTGCGGCCGATGCCGCCGTTGAGCGCCACGGTGAGCTGGCCCGGCTTGGTCGGGTCGGAGTTGTAGCTGAGCGACGTGCCGGGGGCGAGGACCGCCAGGTTGGCGAACTGGCGGCCGTTCAGCGGCAGGTTCTCGAGCTGCTTCTGGTCGACTACGGCGCCGATGGCCGGCGTGGTCTGCACCAGCGGCGCCTCGGCGGTGACGGTGATCGCCTCCTGGAGCGTCGACGGGCTCATGTCGACGGTGATCTCGCGCTGGCTGGCGACGTTGACCTCCACGTTCTCGGTGGTGACCGTGGCGAAGCCGTTGAGCTCCACCACGACGGTGTAGGAGCCGACCGGCACGGACGGCAGCCGGAAGGTGCCGTCGGCCTCGGTGGAGGTGGTGCGGGTGAGCCCGGTTCCCTTCTGTGTCGCGGTGACGGTGGCGCCAGGGAGCGGCGCGCCGCTCTTGTCCTGGACGCGCCCGATGAGGGTGCCGCCCGAGGTCTGGGCCTGCACGGCCGGCAGCAGGGAGAGCCCCCAGGCCAGCGCGAGCAGGGCCGCGACCGCGAGATGGCGGATCGCCGGTATCGCCGAAAGGGTCCTACGGT
This sequence comes from Thermoanaerobaculia bacterium, assembly GCA_036402955.1. Taxonomy (GTDB): domain Bacteria; phylum Acidobacteriota; class Thermoanaerobaculia; order Multivoradales; family UBA5704; genus DATARR01. The sequence continues at coordinate 6,493 of DASWRX010000274.1, read as the reverse complement.
TCATGACTCGTCTCCTTTGGATCGTATGCAAAGCAAAATCCATTCGCCTGTCGAACGGAACGGTACGTACGAGCGCTGCGGAACCGCCGTGGAGCGGACGCTCACCTCCTCTCGGCCGGCGCGCCCCCCGCGGTCCGGCTTTCGAGCCGGGCGAGGAGCTGCTGCGCGACACGACGCTGTGGCTCGAACTTCGGATCCCCCTGCGTCGCGGCAAGGAAATCCTGGTATGCGCTGAGGGCCTCGCCGGCGTCGCCCGCGAGGTCGTGGGCGATGGCCCGGTTCAGCCGGACCTCGTGATAGCCGGGGGCGAGAGCCAGAGCGCGCTCGAAATAGGGAAGTGCTTCTCGCGGCCGGTCGCGATCCACCGCCAGCGTGCCGAGGCCGTTGAGCGGCTCGGCGTAGGTCGGCGCCACGGCCACGGCGCGCTGGTAGGCGCGCGCCGCCTCGTCGGCTTTCCCCTGCGCCCGCAGGACGTTGCCGAGGTTGTTGAGCGCGGCGGCGTTGCGCGGATCGAGGTCGGTGGCGGCCGTGAACTCGCGCCGGGCGTCGTCGAGCCTGCCGTCCCCCAGATCGATGATCCCCAGCGTGTTGTGGGCGTCGGGCATGCGGGCGTCGAGCTTCAGGGCGCGCTCCACCGCCCCCCGCGCCGCGGGGAGCTGGCCGGCCTCGCGCAGGGCCGCTGCCAGGTCGTACCAGGCCTCGGCATCCTCGGGAGCGTCCGCGGCCGCCTGCCGGTAGAGCGGCAACGCCTTGCCGATGTCCCCCCGCTCGCGCCACGTCGCGGCGAGCTTGCCGCGGAAGACCGGATTCGCGGGATCGGCGGCCACCAGGGCCGCCAGCTCGCCCGCCGCCCGCCCGGTGTCGCCGCTCTCGAGCCGCGCGTTCGCCTCCTCGAAGCGCTGGAAGAGCTGGACCACCGCCTTGGGATCGGGGGCGCTCGCCCGCGGTCCGGAGGCCGGGTGGGGCGCGCCCGGGCTCCCGGAGATGTATCCCAGACTCGCCAGTTTGGCCCGGGCCTCGGCGGTGTCCGCGGGAGAGACCGGCCGTGATCCGGCCACGGCGCTCGCCTCGATGGCGGCGAGCCGCGCCGCGAAGCCTCGCCCGGGATCTCCTGAGGAGGCGGCCTGCGCCAGCAGGTTCGCGCTCTCGCCCGGGTCCTTGCCCAGGTCGTAGAGCTCCGGGTGCGGCGCCGAGATGTACTTGAGCTCGCGCCGGCGCAGGGCCGCGAGCGGGCTCCAGCCGAAGGTCGCGGGGTACCGGGTTTCGGCGTAGACCTCCTCGGGGGCGGGCTCCCTGCCGGCGAGCAGGGGCTGCGAGAGATCGTGGCCGTCGAGCGCGCCGGCGTTGGGGAAGCGCTGGCCCAGCAGGCCGGCGAGCGTCGGCGCGAGGTCGACGAGGCTCACGGGGGTGTCGACCACCCGGGCCTTGAGGCCCCAGGGGGCGCGCAGCAGCACCGGCACGTGCAGCGTCGGCTCGTAGAGCAGGAGCCCGTGGGTCATCTCGCCGTGCTCGCCCAGCCCCTCGCCGTGATCCGCCGCCACCGCCACCACCGTCCGGTCCGCGAGACCGCGGCGGCGCAGCTCTTCCAGGATCCGCCCCACCTGCTCGTCCACCCCGGAGATCTCGCCGTCGTAGGGACGGCCGGGATGGCGCGCGGCCCAGGCCGGCGTCGGCGTGTAGGGAGCGTGGGCGTCGTAGAGGTGCACCCAGACGAAGAAAGGCCGCGCGTCGTCCTTCCCCAGCCAGGCGAGCGCCCGGTCCACCACCTCGCGCCCCGGCCGTTCCGCCTCCAGCACGGTGCCGGCCCGCGGATTGCGCTCGATCTCGTCGTCATAGACCGCGAACCCCGGGCTCAGGCCGAAACGGTGATCCAGCACGAAGGCGCCGAGGAAGGCGGCGGTGCGATAGCCGGCGCCGGCGAGCACGGTCGCCAGCGTGGGCGTGCCGGGGCGCAGCAGGCCGGCGCCGTTGTTGCGCAGACCGTGGTGCGGCGGCAGCAGCCCCGAGAGGATGCTGGTGTGGGACGGCAGGGTCAGCGGCACCGTCGACGAGGCGCGGGTGAACCGGATCCCCTCGCCCGCCAGGCCGTCGAGCCAGGGCGTGATCGCCTGGCGGTCGCCGTAGCAGCCCAGGTGGTCGGCCCGGACCGTGTCGATGGTCACCAGCACCAGGTTGGGATGGCTCGGCGGCGGCACCGTCTGGCCCGGCCCTCGGCAGCCGGCGAGCCCGCCGATGGCCGGTATCGCGAACAGTATTGCGAGCGCGAGAGCGCAAAGGGGTCTAAGGGACATAGGCGATCGGTTGAGCAATCGAACAACTGCCTCACGGGGAAACTTTGCGAAGAATAACGGAAATCTCGCCGGGGCGGAAAGGTTTTGCGGCCGCCGGCCATCTATCAACAGGGAGACAGGGCGGTGGGAGGTTCTCCGTCCGGGGTTGCGGTAGGATGGCGCGGGACGCGCACGGCACAGGAGGCATCGGATGAGCAACGCTTACGACGAATCCCGGGGACAGCGCAACTGGCTGGAGCGGCTGGGCGAGAAGATCCCCGGTTACCGGGGATTCCAGGACCGCGAGCTGCGGCGGGACGTGGACCGGCAACTGCGCGAGCACCTGGCGGCCGAGCTGGGGCGGCTCAAGGCGGTGCTCCGGGACCGCTCCCGCGCCTGGGTGGACGCCGGCAAGCTCGCGGCCCTCAACGGCTTCGACCGGCTGGACCGCCAGCTCGACGGCCTGTCGCAGGCGATCCGGTTCAGCGATTACGGGGCGAGCGGGCTGTTTGATCCGGTGAAGATCGGCGACGCCGAGCTGCAGCGCCTCTACGAGTTCGATCTGTCGGTGGTGAACGACCTGGCGCAGGTCGAGAGCGACATCGCCGCCCTGCCGGCGCCCGGCGCCGACGATCCGTCCCCGGCGCTCGACCGGCTGCTCCAGGAGGTGCGGGCGCTCGACGGCAAGTGGCGGCAGCGCGAGCAGGTCATCAGCAACGTTCTGCAGGGCGCGCCGCCCGCCGGCGCCGCCTGAAGCGACAGATCTGAGATACAGGAGCGACAAGGAGACTTCGACATGGACGTCATCCAATATCAGGACCCGACCGGCCACACGATGGTGTCGCGGTGGCCGAGCGACGGCACGGCGCCGGTCCGCTTCGGCAGCCAGCTCATCGTGCAGGAGAGCCAGCAGGCGGTCTTCTTCCGTGACGGCAAGGCCCTCGACACCTTCGGCCCGGGACGCCACACTCTGCAGACCCAGAACGTCCCGGTCCTCACCAGCATCCTCAGCATCCCGTTCGGCGGCCAGTCACCCTTTCAGGCGGCGGTCTTCTTCGTCTCGACCAAGACCTTCCTCGACCTCAAGTGGGGCACCAAGGAGCCGGTCATCTTCCGCGACCACGACCTCGCCATGGTGCGGCTGCGCGCCTTCGGCAAGTTCGCCGTGCGGATCGCCAACGCCCAGGTGTTCGTCAACACCGTCGTCGGCAGCCGCGGCCTCTACGCCCAGGAGCAGGTCGAGGACTACTTCCGCGACGTCATCGTCGCCCGGCTGACCGACGTGCTGGGCGAGAACCTGACCTCGATCTTCGACCTGCCGAAGCTCTACGACGAGCTGGCGATGGCCCTGAAGTCGCGGGTGGCGGACGATTTCGGCAAGTATGGCATCGAGCTGGTGGACCTCTACATGGGCGCCATCACGCCGCCCGAGGAGGTGCAGAAGATGATCGACGAGCGCAGCGGCATGGGCGCGCTCGGCGACCTGAACGCCTACATGAAGTTCAAGACCGCCCGGGCGATCGGCGACGCCGCCCAGCAGCCCGGCGGCGCCGCCGGCGGCACCGTCGGGGCCGGCCTCGGCCTCGGCATGGGAGCCGGCCTCGGCGCCATGCTCCCCGGCATGATGCGCGACGCCATGCAGGGCGGCCAAGGCAACGCCGCCCCGGCTCCGGCCGCTCCGGCTCCGACGGCGCCCGCACCCGCGGCGGCGGCCGGCAATCCCGTCGCCGACAAGCTGCGTCAGCTCAAGAGCTTGGTCGACGAGGGCCTGATCTCCCAGGAGGAGTTCAACGCCAAGCGCCAGAAGCTGCTGGACGAGATGTAGGCCCGAGGGCGGGGACGAGCCCCGCCCCTACTTTCACGTCGCGGCCGTTTTTCGTAGGGGCGGGGCTCGTCCCCGCCCTCTTCCCACGCCGTCCGGTTACAATAGGCACCTCTTCAGTACGGAGGTGCCGCTTTGAGCGTGCGGGAGCCGGGGTCCATCCTCGACGGTAAGTACGAGATCGTCCAGCGCCTCGGCAGTGGCGGCATGGGCGAGGTGTACCTGGTGCGCCACGTCCATCTGCAGGAGCTGCGGGTGATCAAGATCCTGCGCCAGGACCTGGCCGCCGACCCCTCCGCCCAGAAGCGGTTCATGCGCGAGGCGCGCCTCGCCACCCAGATCAAGCACCCCAACGTCGCCATCCTCTACGATTTCTCGACGCTGCCGGACGCCAGCTTCTACATGGTCTGGGAACACATCCAGGGGCAGGACGTGGGCGACCGCATCCGCCGCCAGGGCTCATTTCCCGTGGCCGCCGCCGTCCGCCTCGGCATCCAGGCGCTCCACGGGCTGGAGGCGGTGCATGCCACCGGCGTCATCCACCGCGACCTCTCGCCCGACAACCTGATGATCACCGAGGACAAGGCCGGGAACCTGCGGCTCAAGATCATCGACCTCGGCCTCGCGCGCACCCTGGAGACGGACGCCAACTTCGAGATCACCCAGGTGGGCATGTTCATGGGCAAGCTCCAGTACTGCTCGCCCGAGCAGGCGAGCCCGGCCGGCGGCGCCCTCGACCACCGCAGCGACCTCTACTCCTTCGGCCTCGTGCTCTACGAGATGATCGCCGGCCTGCCGCCGTTCGAGTCGGAGAACCAGCACGGCTTCATCTTCAAGCGCCTCTCCGAGGACCCGCTGCCGCTGCGCGGGCGCAACCCCCGGGTGGAGGTGCCGGTCGAGCTCGACCGCGTGCTCCGCCGCGCCCTCGAGCGCGACCGCGAGCAGCGCTTCCCCGACGCCCGCGCCTTCATCAACGCCCTCGAGCGGGTCGAGCAGTCGCTCACCGCCGTCGAGACCAAGGAGATCCCCATGGCCGCCTTCGCGGCGGCGGCGGCTTCTGCGGCTCCGGCGTCCCCCGCCCCGGCTTTGCCCGCGGAGCCGCCGCGCCGGCGCAGCTCGAGCGAGCTGTCCCGGGTGGAACGCCTGGACCTGCTGGCGCAGATCGAGCGGGCGTCGAAGCGGGTCCAGGAGAGCTCCGTGGAGCTCTCCCGCGCCGAGGCCTCGCTGGTGGCGGGGCGTCTCGACGAGGCGCAGGAGCAGATCGAACGGATCGAGATCGCGGCGCCCCGCACGCAGGGGCTCGACCGCCTGAAGGACCGTCTCGCCCAGGCGCGGGACCAGGCGGAGCGCGACCGCCGGGCCGCCGAGACCGAGCAGGTGCTGACCGGCTATCTCCAGCGCAAGCAGCTCCCGCTCGCCCGCCTGGCCCTGGAGACGCTGCTCGAGATCCAGCCCGCCCATCCCAAGCGCGCCGACTACGAGGGGTGGATCGAGACGCTGGCCGACGAGGCGGGGAGGACGAAGCGGGCCGAGGCGGCGCTCGCCGCCGGGCGGGAGGCCCTCGAGCGCAAGGACTTCCAGGCCGCCCGGCGCGAGCTGGAGACGACCGCCCGCAACGATCCGAGCGGCAAGCTGGCCGAGGCCTTCGGCGAGGAGCTGGAGCGGGCCGAGCGCGACGACCGGGAGAACGCCGAGATCGAGCGGCGCCGGCGGCGCTTCGAGGAGCTGCTCGCCGCCCACCGGGTGGTGGAGGCGAAGGAGGAGCTCGATGCCCTCTCCCGGCTCGACGTGCCCCGCGTGGCGCTCGATTTCCTCCGCGAGCAGCTCGCCGAGGCCCGCGCCGGCATCCAGCGCGAGGAGCAGGAGGCGGTCTTCGAGCGGCGCTACCGCCAGAGCGTCCAGGACCACGACTGGCCCGCCGCCCGGGAGGTCGCCCAGGAGGTGGGAAAGACGCCCGACGGGAACCGGCGCGCCGCCGCCATGTTCGCCGAGATCGCCCGGCTGGAGTCCATCCAGCACCGCCAGCAGGCCCTGGAGCAGGGAGTCCGCCAGGTCGAGACCTTCATCGACCAGGGGGACGCCGCCAAAGCCGAGCTGGCCCTCAAGATCCTCCTCCAGATGGACCCCGAAAACCGCCACCGCAAGCGCCTGGAAAAGGCGGTGGGGGGGCTGCGGCGGTGAGGTAGAGTTCCCCCATGACCGTCCATTCCCCTGAACCGGCCACCCTCGCCGTTCCGGCCGACGCTCGTGCGCGGCTTCTTCGTTACGCGTTCATGAAGCTCACCCGGGACTTCGACTCCCGGTTCGAGGCCCTGCTGCTGACCGGCCGGGTCTCCAAGTGGTACAGCGAGGTGGGCAGCGAGGCCACCACCATCCCGGCCGGCCTGGCCCTCGGGCCGGG
>DASWRX010000273.1:0-31378 GCA_036402955.1 Thermoanaerobaculia bacterium | reverse complement strand
TCGCAGGCCGTCTCCGTCTCCACCGCGGACTTCCTGGCGACCCTCTCCGCCAGCGTTCCGGCCGTTCCGGCCGTGGCCTCCGGAACCGACTGCCGGAGTGCCGGCGCCCATTGCCCGGCGCCCAAGCTCTGTTGCCTCGCCTGTGGCTATTTCGGCTGCGATACCTACGCCTGCTTCAATCCGGTCAACGGCCACTGCCCGCTCTTCCCCTAGCGGCCGGCCGCGGCGGAAAAGCCGAGCAAGGACGCCAAGGAAAGAAGAATCCGCTATCGGCACCCTTCCTCATGTCCTTGCAGTCCCTGCCGTCCCGTACGTCCTTGCTCCGGTTTTCCCGCGCTGGTGCCTGGTCAGGGACTTAGCCTGATCATCTAGGGTTTTTCTACGCGCCCCGGCAAGCCGGGAAGCAAGATAACGGCGCGGGAAGAAAGATGGCGCCGCGGATTGCAAGATGAGCGTCCGGGACGCCAGGATGCCGGTCCGGGAAGAAAGATCAGGGCGCGGGACGCCAGGATGCCGGTCCGGGAAGAAAGATCAGGGCGCGGGACGCCAAAAAAGCGGCCATCCAAGAAAGATGGGCGCTCGGGAAGCTGGATCAGCGGCCGGGCCCCCAGACCTTGTCGGTCGTTACGGCGGGTCGCCCGAGGTCGTCCGTGAGTGCGACCGCCTCGCCTCCTGGTTCGCCGCGATCCGCAAGCGGCATCAGATCCACGAGGACCGTAGCACGATGTGCTACCATTGGAGCATGGCTGAATCCATCACCCAGCGCGAGCTCCGCAATGACAGCGGCGAAATCATGCGCCGGCTCGACCAGGGAGAGTCTTTCGTCGTCACTCGCAACGGTGTGCCGGTAGGCGAGCTCACTCCCCTGCGGCGCCACCGATTCGTGCCGGCGGCGGCCGTCGTTGCCATCTTCAGGAATGCGCCCGCCATCGACCCTGGCCGCTTCCGTGCCGACGTCGATGCGTGGGCTGGCCAGGACGTTGTACCCGATGTCTGACCGGCGGCCCGCTCGCGGGCTCCTCGACACCTCGGTGGTCATCGATCTCGAGCACATCGAGCCTTCACGGCTTCCGATCGAGGTTGCCGTCAGCGCGATCACGATGGCCGAGCTTGCCGCCGGTCCGCACGCCACCCCAGACCCCGAAGAGCGGGCGCGCCGCCAGGACCGGCTCCAGCGCGCGGAAGCCGCGTTCGATCCTCTGCCCTTCGACGCTGAGGCGGCACGCGCTTATGGGAGGGTTTATTCCGCCGTGGTCGCCGCGGGACGCAAGGCGAGGGGCGCGCGTGCCGTCGACCTCCTCCTTGCAGCGACCGCGTGCGCCGCCGGCCTGCCGCTCTACACCCGTAACCCGGAAGACTTCCGCGCGATCGGCGATCTCGTCGAGGTCGTAGCCGTGTGAGCTCACCTCGGCGTACGGCGATGAACAACCCCTACCTCGATCTGACTGAGGAGCTCAACCGTGGCCGCCTGCGGGCCCTCCTCAGCTCGGGCCAGGCTGTGGTCGTCCACCGGCTGGCCATCATGAGCAAGGACGGCGACTGGATCCTGCGCGAGGATGCTGAGCCGCCGAGCATGTGCTGGAGGTACTCTCCGAGCACGGCGCGCGCTACCGCTTCGGAGCGCCGCTGGACCTGCGCTGGCTTGCCCTGTCCTTGCCGGCGGCACATCGCCTGGTGGTTTCTCGCGCCGAAGGGGTCCTTCCTTTCGAGCCGGCCAAAGGAGCTGACTCATGACCGATCTTCGCGACGAGTTCCTGAGCGAGGAGGATCTCGATCTTCGAAACCTTTCGCAGGATGAGCTCATCGCCTACTGGAACCTCTGGCTCGAGCAGGCCCAGGCCACGAACGATCTCGACGAAGCTCTTTACTCCCACGGCGTCTTCGAACGCGATCCGGCGGTAGCGGGAAAAACCGGGAGCCTTCCAAGCGCCGGGGTCGGTTCTACCTTCTGAACACGGAACTGGCCGCCATGGACGAGCTCGGCGGCTCACGCATGCCGTCTCCAGGGACGTGGCACTTCGGAGGGGCGTCCCTCTGAGCTTTGGGCTTTCGCTGGAAGCACCTGTCTGCGGAGGCTTACCGGGAGCGCGTGGGGAAGATGGCCGCCGAGATCGAGGAGGACGCCGCCGCAACGCGGAAGCGGATGGGAGCCGAGCCGTTCGGTGCGGCGGCGATCCTCGCCCAGGATCCCGTGAGCCGCCCCGAGAGGATCAAAAAGTCCCCGGCTCCGCTTTTCCACACGGCGAGCAAAGTCATGCGTCACTATTTCTATGAGGGCTTCGCCTGGTTCGTGGCGGCCTACCGCACGGCCGCCGAAAAGCTCCAGAGGGGAGACCCCGCTCCGCGCTTCCCGGTCGGCAGCTTCCCGCCGGCGTTGCCGTTCGTCGGCGGGTAGGCCGGCGCCGGCGCCGCGGTTTCCGTCCGGAGAGTCTGGTTTCCAGCTCCGCCTAGCTCAAGGTGGAGAGGAGAGGTGTGTCCGGAGGTGCGATTTGTCATGAACTTCAGGAAGTTGATGGCGCAAATCGGTGAGCGGAAATGCCTCTGGCCCCCCCAAAGCGGCTCCCGGAGGGCTTGACAAGTGGAAAAGGCCCCTCGGCGAGGGACGGATTTCTCCAGGGACGTGGCACTTCGGAGGGGGACCGGAGGGGGACGTGGCGTTCGCTCGCTCCTGTCAAAAACAAAAACGCCTGGGGGCGGCCAGCGCCTGACCGCCCCCGGAACCCCAGGGTCAGAAGGCTCCGGCGACCTCCGCCATTGCAACGGAAGAGGTCTCGCCTGAAGTGACCTTGCTTCCGTATGTAATGCCATCGGCCGAGGACAGATGGTTGAGATGGCTATCGGTGCCCGTCCAGCCGAGGTAGAGGGTGCTCCCATCGGCGCCGAGGGAAGGACCGAAGGCCGAAGTCTCGTTGAGAGTCACCTTGCCGCCGAACGTCTTGCCGTCATTCGAGGAGATGACGTTCAGCCGGCTGTCCGTCCCGGTCCAAGCGACATAGAGGCGGCCCTTGAAGATCGACACGGCGGGAGCACTATGTGAGGTCTCCCCCAGCGTGACCTTGCCCCCCTTGGGGGACTGGATGTTGAGGCGGCTGTCGGTACCGGTCCAGGCGATAACGAGGTCGTTGGTCATCTTACTTCTCCTTTTGAATCGTACGTTTAGGTTGACACCTCACGAATCGATCGGTGTCGCTCCGGCACATGCTCAGAGCTTGATAGATCAGGTGGGGAAGCATGCCTGCTCAGCAAGCCGCCCGATTTTTGTTGCCGACATCAGCCTATAGAGCAACCTTCCTGCCAGCGGACGCCGATGTCGGAAAACCTTTTAAATCCAGGCTTTTCATCCGCTTTCCGGCCCCATGACCGCCACTGGGCGAAGGCAGCACCTTTACTGAGCTCTGCTCACGCCGGACCACTCCAAACGCCCACTTTCCCCTCCGCTCAACACTGCGAAGCAGAAATCGGTTAAGCTCTGCCTGTCCCCAGAGGCAGATGTCACCGATTGGAGGCAGGCGGAGTGCTCTACGAGGATCTGTATGAGATCTCGAAGCTCCTGCTGGCCGAGGACGACGCGGAACGGGCCCCCGAGGTCCTGCTGCGGCGACTCGTCGAGCGGTGCGGCGCCGAGACGGGCTTTGTCGTCGTCCGTGAGGACGGCTCCTACCAGCAGAAGTTCGAGGTCGGCGAGGAGCGCGGCCGGCGCAGCGATCTGGAGCGCCGGTTCAGCCGGACCCTCGTGCGCGAGGCGATCGCCACCGGTACCCTCCTCTATCTGCCCAACCTGATCGAAGATCCCCGCTTCGCCTCGGGCGAGAGCGGACTGGTGATCGGCCGCTGCTGCGTGCTGGTGGCGCCGCTGCGCTATGCCGGCGAGGTCTACGGCGTCGTCTACCTGGAGAACCGGGAGCGCGTCGACAGCTTCAGCCCGGAGAGCCGCGCCTTCCTGACCGAGCTGGCGGAGATCGCCGGCCTGTTCCTCAAGCGGGCGAGCGACCGCGAGGAGCTGCGGCGGCGCAACCGCAGCCTGGAGCGTGATCTGTTCGCCCAGCACGACTTCGAGGGGATCGTCACCCGCGATCCACGGATGCTGGAGCTGCTCCGGGTCGTCGCGCAGGTGGCCGGCGCGGACGCTCCGATCCTCGTGCTCGGCGAGACCGGCACCGGCAAGGAGCTGATCGCCCGCGCGCTGCACGTCAACAGCCCGCGCCGGGGGCGCCCCTTCGTCACCGTCCACTGCTCGGCGCTGCCCGGCACCCTGCTCGAGTCCGAGCTCTTCGGCCACGTCGCCGGAGCGTTCACCGACGCCAAGCGCGACCGCCCGGGCCGCCTCGCCTCGGCCCACGGCGGCACCCTGTTCCTCGACGAGGTGGGCGAGATCCCCGTCGAGGCGCAGGCGAAGCTGCTGCGCTTCCTCCAGTTCGGCGAGATCCAGCGCCTGGGGTCCGACCGCACGGAGAAGGTGGACGTCAGGATCGTCGCCGCCACCCATCGCGACCTGCGGCAGATGGTGAAAGAGAAGCTCTTCCGCGAGGATCTCTACTTCCGCCTCAAGGTGCTCGATCTGACGCTGCCCCCCCTGCGCGAGCGCCGGGGGGACGTGCCGCTCCTCGCCGATCATTTCCTGCGGCGGTCCTGGCGGCGCCCCGGAGAGAGGCCGCGCTGGACTCCGCGGGCCGAGCGGGCGCTTCAGGCCTATCCGTACCCGGGCAACATCCGCGAGCTGGGCCACGCCGTCGAGCGGGCCTGCCTGCTGGCCCGCGGGCCGGATCTCGACCTCGACCTGCTGCCGCCGGAGATGGCGGGCGTGGCGGGCGATCCAGCGGCCGAGCCCTCCTTCTCCGAGCTGACGGGCGAGGTGTTGAACGAATCGCGGGAGGCGAGCGTGGCCGCGGTCGAGCAGCGCTTCCTCGTCGAGCTGATGCGGAGCTGCGACGGCAACGTCTCGCGAGCCGCTCGCGAGGCGGGGCTCCATCGCACCTACCTGCAAAAGCTGCTGGCCCGCCACCGTGCGGCCCTCGAGCTCCTGGGCGGCCTGCCGGAAGGGGCCTGATGGAAGAGCTCCTCTGCTCCTCCTGCGGCAAGGCGAACTCGGAGTTCGACAGCCGCTGCGCGGCCTGCGGCGCCGCCCTTCCCATCTCCGCCAGCGCCACGTTGCTCGACGGCCCGCCGCCGAGAGCCGCCCCGGCGGAGGAGCCTTTCGCGGGCCGGCAGATCTCCCACTACCGGCTGCTCCGGCCTCTCGGCCGCGGCGGCATGGGGGTCGTCTACCTCGCCGAGGACGTCGAGCTGGGCCGTGAGGTGGCGATCAAGTTTCTCCATCACTGGCGCGCCGTGCGCCCCGCCGACGAGGTCCGCTTCCGCCGCGAGGCCCAGGCCGCCGCCGCCCTCGATCATCCGAACATCGGCACCGTCTACGAGGTCGGCGAGCACGAAGGCGAGCGTTTTCTGGCCATGGCCTTCTACAAGGGGACGACCCTGGCCCAGCTCCTTGCCGGCCAGCCGGACCGGCGCCTGTCCGTGGCCACGGCGGCCGCCATCGCCGGCCAGCTCGCCTCGGCGCTCGCCGCCGCCCATGCCGCCGGCATCGTCCACCGGGATCTCAAGCCGGAGAACGTCATGGTGCTGCCGGACGGACGGGTGAAGCTCCTCGACTTCGGCCTCGCCCGCAGGCTCGACGCCCATTCCCTCACCGAGGAAGGGATGGCGGTGGGGACCGCCGCCTACATGGCGCCCGAGCAGCTCGCGGGGGAACGCTCGGGCACCGCCGCCGACCTCTGGGCGCTGGGCGTGGTGCTCTATGAGATGCTCACGGGCCGGAAGCCCTTCGGCGGCGAGCGCGCGGGAATGGTGCACTCCATCCTCCACGAGGAGCCGCCGCCCCTGCGCGAAGCCCGCCCGGACACGCCCCCCGTTCTGGAAGGGATCGTCTCTCATTGCCTGGTCAAGAAGCCGGGGGATCGCCGGCCGGCCGCCGGCGTGCTCTCGGAGCTCCAGGCCGCGGGGTTCTGGAGCTCCAGCAGCGGCGCGGTCCACCTGCCTCGCCGGCGGACGCTGCGGCCGTGGTGGTTCGCCGGCGCCGCGATTCTCCTCGCCGCCGCAGCCCTCGCCGTTTTCCTGCTGACCCGCAAGCCGGCGCTGCCCGTCTATGTGGCGGTGCTCAAGCCCGAGATCGCCGGCTCGCTCCCGGCGGAGGACCAGGCGCGGGTGACCGCCAACCTCCAGGCCGCGCTGCTGCGCACCGTCGCCTCCCTCGAAGGTCTGGCCGCGCTGGACGTCAACAAGGTCAACGCCGTGAAAGGACCGCCGGTCGCCGTCGCCCGGGCCCTGGCCGCCGGCGAGGTGATCGCCTCAGCGGCCGACTGCACCGGCGATCTCTGTCACGTGAGCCTGCGGCGCCTGGGCGGACGGGACGGACGGGTGCTGTGGACCGAAGCGCTGGAGGTTCCCTCCGCACGTCCCCGGCTGTTCGCCGACGCCGTCGCCGCCGCGCTCCGCCAGGGCTACGGCGACCGGCGGCTGCGCGTTCCAAGGCTGAAGCTGGAGATCCAGGAGCGGGATTACCAGGCCTTCCTCGATTTGAGACGGCGGATCAACCGGGAGGGAGCCAGCGATGAAGTCCTGACCCGCCTGGAAGAGCTGAGGACAAGAGCCCCGTCCTTCGTCGAAATCTGCATCCTCGAAGCGAAGGTCGCCCGCCGCCGGTACACTGAAACCGGCGGCGACCCCCGCTATCTGGAGCGTGGACTCGCCGTGGTCCAGGACGCGATCCGGATAGCGCCGGGGGACCCCCGGCCCCTGGAAGCCCGCTTCGATCTGAACCTGTCGGCGGGACGTCTCGACGAGGCCGAAGCCGCTCTCGCCAGGCTGGAGGAGATCGATCCGGCCGGAAGCCTCCTCCAGCGGGGCATGCTCGCCGAGCGCCGGGGCCGGCCCGCGGAGGGTCTGGAGCTCATGCAGGCTGCGGTCCGCCTCCAGCCTTCCTGGCCGAACCTGCTTTCCCTGGCCAACGCCGAGTATCGCCAGAACCGCCTCGACGACGCGCGCCGACACCTGGAAGAGCTCCTCGCGCGGTCTCCCGGCAATCTTGACGGGCTCAAGACGCTCGCCCAGATCGAGCTGCTGCGAAATCCCGAGCGCGCCGTGACGCTGCTGCGGCAGGCCGCGAAGAGCGACCCCGGGATCGGGTCTCTGACCAACCTCGGGGTCAACCTCCTGCTCCTCCGCCGTTATGGCGAAGCCGAGGCCGTCCTCCGGCAGGCTCTCGCTCTCCAACCAGGCGATCCGTCGGCCGCTCTCAACCTCGCGGATTGCCTGACCCTCCTGGGCCGGCCGGCGGAAGCCCGGAAGCTCTATGCCGGCATCGCGGAGTCCGCCTCTCGCCGCGCCACTCCCGGCGACTGGAACATGCTCGGCGTCCAGGCCCAGGCCTTCGCCCATCTCGGAGAGAGCGAGAAGAGCCTGGCGGCAATCCAGGAGGCCCTGCGGCTGACCCCGGACAACGGTCAGCTCTCCTATGAAGCCGCGGTCGTCTACGTCCTCATCGGCGACCGCGGCTCCGCTCTCTTCCATGCCAGGAAGGCCGCGGCGCAGAAAGTCGATGCCAACTGGTTCGCCCTCCCCTTCTTCGACGCTCTGCGCAATGAGCCCACGTTCCAGGCTTTGACTCGTCCACGCTAGAGTATCGGCTCCGGGGTTACCACGATCGTAGGGTCATGGCCTGCCGACAAAGGCCCGTTGCCGAGGTCATATAAGATAGCAATGGTATAGGCGAAGGAGCCGATTTCCGAGACCTGGTTCTGGATCCTGACCCGCCACTGATTCGACGCCGGTGGATCCGTCGACGGATCCACTGAGGACGCCAGGATTCCAACGCCGTCCGGAATTTGCGGATGCTTCGCCGAAGGAATCACGATACCCTGCTGCTCCGTCGTGTTGCTGAAGTCCAGATTTGTGAAAGCGTTGATGCCATCCACCAGTGTCCAGATCACGTCGCAGCCTGCGGAGCTCGAGATTGAGCCCGGAATAGCGATCATGGGGGCTTCGAAGATGGGGTCGCCCCCGTTCACGACGGGAGGGAAAATGATCACGCTCACTTCGATGGTCAGAGCGCTTTGGGGATCCAGAGGGTCGGCAAAACGGTAGGTTACGGTCGGCCCTGTCGGATTCTGACCGAACGTCGTCTGTTCCGTCGGACTCACCGGACTGAACGTCGTCTGCTCCATGGTGGCTGGCGTCATCATACCCTCCTGAAAGAAACGTTTTTGGTGGTTCGGCTGCGACGGAGAGGGAGCAGGGCAAGAGCCATGCCGCCCTCCGCAGGCCGCGATCTCCCAGGATAAACCGAGGGAGGCCCGAGGGCCACCGCCTCGCGGCGATGGCAGCGCGGCCCGGGCTGGCCGTGCCGTTGTGAGATGGCGGTGCCATCGCGGGGTGGCAGGAGTTTCTGGTCAGGAGAGTCTTCGCGGGCTCAGTGGCAGTGATCCGCCACGAGATGTCCCGTCGCGGCCTCGCCCGAGGCGGCGTGGCATTCGAAGTCGAGGCTGATGTGAAGGTCGTAGATGTCGTTGATCCTCCAGCCGTTGCGATCCAGGGACAGCTCGAACCGGCCGCAGTCCTGGCGCTGGAACAGAACCCCTGGATCGAGCGGATGGGCCGCCTCGAAAAACCGCAGGCTCGCCCTGCCGGTGGGCTCGAGGATCAGGCGCGCGGTGAGGCCCTGGCCGTCGAGGAAGTCCGCGCCGAGGAAGAGCTGATGCTCGCCGGACCGGCAAGCCGCCGGCTTGAGGGTCCGGTCGCCGAGCGATGGGCTCCTGAGTTCGACGCTGCCGGCCGGCGCCGCTCTTGCGGCGCTGAGAGCCGTGCCGACGACGCATCCGGCGCAGAACAGCGCGAGGCTGGAAAGCAGGAGGAACAGGGCAGGCTTCATGGCGTTGGACATTGTCTCTCGTTTCGCGGCGGCGGTCGATGGGGACGATGGAATAAAACGGGAAAAAGCCGGTCAAGGACGGACGAAGGCAGATCGCCGATCTGCGCAACCCTTAAGACCCAGGAGAGCCCATGAAAACCCATCGCCTCGTCCTCACCCTGTCCCTTCTCGTCCTGGCGCTCGCCGTGAGCGTCTCCGCCGCCGACACGCCGGGCGCCGCCAGCATCCAGATCCTCACACCGGCGGATCAGGCCCAGCTCGACGCCGGCGCGTCCTACCCCCTCGACTACCAGATCACCCTCGGGCCGGGCGACGATCACTTCCACGTCTGGGTGGACGCAGAGCGGAGCCCGGGAATCCACGATCTCAAGGGGACCTACATGCTGCCCAAGATGACGCCGGGCGTGCACGTGATCACCCTCAAGCTGGTCGACAAGGGGCATGTGCCGACCGGCCCGCAGACGTCGATCCAGGTGACGGTCAAGTAGGGCGGGCGGATCTCCACGTTCCAGAGATTTCCGATGGCTCCGTACGCCCAGACCGCCGGCGGCGGGTATATCCTCGCGGAGGCGGAACCCCACGCGATGCTGAGCAGACTACGAGATCGTCTCTTCAGACGGGACGACCGGCAGGACGACCGGCGGAGCCGTTTCGACCGCACCGTCCTGCCGCACCTCGACGCCGCCTGGGACCTGGCGCGCTGGCTGACCCGCAACGACCAGGACGCCGAGGACGTGCTGCAGACCGCCGTCTTGCGGGCTCTCCAGTTCTTCGACGGCTTCCAGGGGGTGAACGCCCGCGCCTGGCTGCTCGCCATCGTCCGCAACGCGTTCTACGACGGGCTGGCAAAGCGCAGCCGCGGTCCCGAGATGGCCGATCCCTTCGATGAGGAGATCCATTCGGCGGTGGAGGGCGGCGCCGATCCCGAGGTGGAGCTGCTGCGCCGGGCGGACAGCCGGCTGCTGCGGCAGGGGTTCGAGGCGCTGCCGCTGCACCTGCGGGAGGCGATGGTGCTGCGCGAGCTCGAAGGGCTGTCGTACAAGGAGATCGCGTCCATCGCCGCGGTTCCGATCGGCACCGTGATGTCCCGCCTGTCGCGCGCCCGCCGCCAATTGCAGGATTTTTTGATCGCCAACGGGGTCAAGGAGGGGCGGCCATGAGCTGTCCGCACACCGAGCCGGAGGTCGGGGCCTACCTCGACGGGGAGCTGGACCTGACGAGCGCGCTGGCCTTCGAGCGTCACCTCGCGGAGTGTCCGGACTGCGCCCGGGCGCTGGCCGCGCAGCGGGCCCTACGGGGAGCGATCGAAGGCGCGGGCCTGCGCTTCCGCCCCTCGCCGGAGCTCGCCCGGCGCCTGCGCCGCTCCACGGCCGCCGCCGGGCCGGCCGCCGGGCCTTGGCTGTCGTTGCGGCGCCTGCAGCGCCTGCAGACGATCGCGGCCCTGCTGCTGGTG
This sequence comes from Thermoanaerobaculia bacterium, assembly GCA_036402955.1. Lineage (GTDB taxonomy): Bacteria > Acidobacteriota > Thermoanaerobaculia > Multivoradales > UBA5704 > DATARR01. Next base: position 21,002 of record DASWRX010000273.1, on the reverse strand, counting down.
GCGGTCGCCTCCTGGAGTCTGGGGCGGGTCTGGCCGCCGCGGCCCGCGCCGCCCGCTCCGGACATTACGGACGAGATCGTGGCCGGTCACGTCCGCTCGCTCCTCGCCGGGCACCCGGCGGATGTGGCCTCGACCGATCAGCACACGGTCAAGCCCTGGTTCACCGGCAGGCTCGACTACGCGCCGGCCGTCGTCGACCTCGCGGCGCATGGCTTTCCGCTGGTCGGCGGCCGCTTGGACTATCTGGGCCACCATCCGGTGGCGGCCCTGGTCTACCGTGCCGACCGCCACGTGATCAACGTCTTCACCTGGCCCGGCGCGTACGACACGGACGGCCCAGGACCGGAACCCGTCGCCGCCACGCGCCAGGGCTTCCACGTTCTCCACTGGTCGCGGGGCGGGATGACCTACTGGGCGGTCTCGGACGCTTCGGAAGACCGGCTGCGCGAGTTTGCCCGTCTCCTGGGCTCATCGTGAGTCATTGACGTCCTTGTTGTCTCGGTCTCGGGCGATCCTTGGGAACGCCCGTCGTGAACACGTCGCTATCGAAGATCGGACCGTCGCCCTGGAATCTGAAGTCCGTCCAGCGTCCGGGCAAAGACATCGTCCCCTCAAAAAGACATCGAGATCATTCCACCCTGACCGCCATCAAATCGCCGGGCCGCCGCAGGCTCCCATATCGTTCCGCTGTCCGTTGCCGGTGTTGTTGAAGTGATAGTCCGGATTGCCGGCGCCGAGCACGGGCGAACCGGCGCCCGGGCAGCAGTTGGCGCCGAGCAGCGGGTCCAGCGCGAGGAGCCCCAGGTCGCCGTAGGTGGCCTGATAGGCGGGGCTGCCGACGTTGTTGAAAAAGTCGTTGAAGTGGTTCACCACGGAGGTGTCCGAGGGCGACGTGTTGACCAGCGCGGCGTTCCGGTTGTTCACGAAGATCGTGCTGTCGACGTCCACCGAGCTGCCGAATCCCGCGGCGATCCCACCGCCGGTGGACGCCTGGTTGCCGTCGAACGTGGAGTTGAGGACCTGAGCCAGGCCGGCCGGGACCCAGATGCCGCCACCGCTGCCGTTGGCCGTGTTGCTCCTGAAGCAGGAGTTGCGGACCAGCACGTTGCCATATGTGACTCCCGAATGGAGGCCGCCCCCATCGCCCGTGGCCCGATTGGAAATGAACGTGGTCGTGCCCACGTCGAGGCGGCCGCTGTTGTAGACGGCGACGGCGCCGCCGTATGGGGCCGTGTTCTGCTCGAAGTCGTCGGTCCGCAGATAGACGTCGGCGGAGCCGCCGATGCCCAGGCCGCCGCCGGCGTAGGTCGCCTGATTGAACGCGAACTGCACGCAGGTGATGACCGGCCGGGCGGCCGGGCCGCCGATGAAGGCGCCGCCGCCCCGGGAGTAGGTCGCGCCCGTGGCCATGTTGTTCCTGACGATGCAGTTGCGGACGGTCGGCGAGGCGTTCGCCATGCGGATGCCGCCGCCGAACTGGGCCTTGCCGTTGGTGATCGTGAAGCCGTCGATGACGCTGTCCGCCGCCTCAAAATTCATGAAGCTCACCACTGTCCCCGCGCCGGTTCCCTTGAGGATGGTCACGCTGGGGCCGCCGGAAGAGACCAGGGTGATCCGCTTGCCCAGGAAGCTCAGGTTCCCAACGTACGTGCCGGGCTTGACGCAGATCTTGGCCCCGTTGGCCGCGGCGTTGATGGCCGCCTGGACCGACTGCCCGGGACTGACCTGCGTCGCCCCCGTGGGGCACGCCGACAGCTTGCACGTCGAAAGGCCGGGCGGGGCCGCGAAGGCCGGCAGCGCGACGATCGCGAGAGTCAGCAGGAAAAGGACGATGCGTTTCATGGTGTTCTCCTTGCAAAAGGCCGGGGCGGACATCGCCGTGAGATCCGGCCATAGTGAATTGTGAAGGATGCGATGATCGGATGTTTCGATAAGTTTTTTATTTTTCTATATCAACTATGACGCAGCAAGCGCCGCGTGTCAAAGAAAGTGACCGTCATCTATGCCGGCCCGGCGGGGCAGGGCCGCCGCCGGTCCCGCCAGTTTGCAGTTTGCGATATGTGGAGGATTAAGAATGAGCGGTAGGGGCGAGCATGCTGCGCCCCTACCGCTGACCGGCGCCCGGCCCTTCGGGGTGGACTGAGGGCCGAGCGGCGATCTCCCGAGACGGCGGGCCGGCGGGCTACTTCGGCGTGCCGATCGCGGAGAGCGAGGTCGCGACGCGCTCCTCCAGGACCTGGATGTCCTCGACCGGCTTGCCGGCGGCGGCGGACGCTACGCCCGTCAGCGACGAATTGTGGAGGTGCTTCACCTGGAGGCCGCCGTTCTCCTTGTTGAGGAGCAGCGAGCCCCGTAGGTCGACCCGCTTGTCGTCGACCTGGATCCGGTTGTTATAGCTCACCAGCGCCGTGTCGCCGACGATCTGGGTCTCCCGCGAGAGGATCTCCGACGTCCGCTTGCCGTGGGACTTGAAGTGGGGTCCGAACGACTTGCGGAACGCGTCGCGGCCGTCCAGGCGGTGGTTCGAGTAGAGATTGAAGACGGTCGCGTCGTGCGCGAACAGATCGAAGAACCCCTCGTCGGACTTCTCATACAGATCGGTGAAGCGCTTGAGGAAAGAGTCGACTTCGTCCTTGGTGATGCCGGTGGATCCCTGTGTGGCCATGAGGTTCCCTCCTTACGGTTAGTGGCCCACTATTTCTCAATCATGGGCCGGTTGGACGGGGCGGCGAGCTCCGCCGCGTATTCCTGCGGACATGCGAGGCCGGGCTCGAGGAGCCCCGCCTGGGCGAGGCCGGCGAGCCTGTCCCAGAGTGTCGAAAGATCCTGGAAACGCCCGTCCGGCGAAAGGTTGTCGAGGCAGGCCGCGACGGAAAAGTAGCCCGAGAATCGCAACAGGAGCGGATGGGTGAAATCCTGATCGATCATCCGGTAGGTGATGCGGCCGCCCTCGCGGAGATACGCCAGCGCGACCGTCGGTTCCTCGGCGAGGCCGCGCCAGCTCTCCTCCGGCGGCACTTCGCCGGTGCGGTTCCACAGGTTCAGGGCCCGGTCGACGCGGTAGCGCAGGCTCACCTCCTCGACCGCCTCGCGGCGGAAGCGGGGACGGGCGTCGAGCCAGCTCTCGTCGCGCGGCGGCACCTCCACGGAGCCGGCGAGGACCGGGCGGTCACGCGCGCCGAGCCTCGCCGCTGCTCCTTCCAGGCGGAAGAGATCGCGGGCGATGGGGAGCAGCCAGGCCCGCGGGCAGAGCTCGGGGAGGACCTCCGCGATCCGGTCCTGCTCCGCGGCCAGGGCCGTGTCGCTGCTGTGGCTCTCGCCATACATCAGCTCGTAGCGCTGCCACAGCAGCTCGCCCAGCCGTTGGCAGAGATCGACCGGGCGCTCGAAGCCCAGGTGCCACAGGAGCCGCGCCGTCTTCGGATAGCGCCGGAAGAAATCGACGCCATGGCCGATGAGCCGCGCGGCCACCATCTCGTGGACGGGGAAGGTGCCGTTCCTGAACACCGCCCGCGGCGGGATCGGGGAGAAGACGGCGCCGTCCTCCCGGGCGGACCGCGACATCGGGGTGTCGGGAATCATGCAGGTCTGATAGAGATTGAGCTTCAGGTTCCGCCGCAGCAGAAAATCGACCGATTCGGCGAACGAGGAGAGCCGGTCGCCCGGCAACCCGATGATCAGATCGCTCGAGCCGGTGGTCGGCACCGCCTGTTGGCGGAAGGCGTCGAGGTGGCGATCGAAGCTGTCCACGTACCATTTCATCCGGCCGACGCGGGTGAGCACCTCCCTGCTGGTGCTCTGCAAATCGACCTCGACCGAGACGTCCGCCTCGCGGTAGAGCTCGAAGAGCTCGGGATCGTAGAAATCCTGGTTGTGATAGCAGACGATGCCGGTCCGCGCGCCGTGGCGCCGCTTCTCCTCGACGATGTGGCGGAGGAGGTCCTTGGCGAGCTGCTTCTTGTAGCCGAACATCGCGTCGACGATCCACAGCTTGCTCACCCGGCGGGAGAGGATCCAGGAGAGCTCCTCGCGCACCCGGTCCTGCGGGAACTCGAAGCGCAGCTTGGAGCCGTTTCCCCACTGGCAGTACGAGCACTGCATGTAGCAACCGCGGTAGGTCTCGACGAGGGCACGGGGGAACGTCCCTTTGCCATGGGTCACGTCGCGATCGAAGAAATCGTCCGGAATCCAGCCCGTGAGATAGGGGGATGCCAGCAGGGACAGATCTCCCACCGGCGGCCGCGGCGGCTCATGGACCACGGAGTCGCCGTTCCACCAGGTGCAGCCGCGCACGCCGGAGAGGTCCTCGCCGCGGCCCAGCCGCTCGACGACCTCCACCAGGGTGATCTCGCCCTCGCCCCGGATCGCCGCGGTCACCCGGCCCCCCTCCACCCAGGACCGGGCCGCCTCCGGCGTGGCCAGCTCGGGGCCGCCGACCAGGATCGAGATCTCCGGGTAGAGCCGCGCGGTGATCGCGACCAGCTCGCGGACGCTGATGTCGTTCCACAGGTAGACGGAGAAGGCGACGACGTCCGGGCGCGCCGCCTCGACGCGGGCCACGTAGCGCCAGATCTCAACGCTCTTGCGGTTGTATTCGTTCAGCCGGGAGGTATCGAGATTGAGGATTTCGATCTCGCAATCCCGAGTCTCCGGGCTGGCGGAAAGCTGGGCGGCGAGACAATAATTCGCCAGCGGAAGCTCGAGCGGTACGGAGACCAGGAAGATCTTCATGGCACGTTGGCGAGTGGCCAACGGATGTTTAGCACATTCTGCCGACCGACCGCAACAGTCCGGGAACGGCAATCCTGTGACGCCTGAAAACGACCCCGGCGCGAAGGCCCTTGTTGACGCGACCTCGCGTCCCGAATATTATTTATTGATACCGAAATCAACCTGCGATCTCGGCCGTGGAGGCTTACGCGGCCCCATTGTGTCTGGCGCGGATCGAGGAAGGGGGGACTCAATGGCGGAGACGAAGGATTGGCTGAGCTTTGCGGCGCACATGCTCCCGCTCCCGTCGGGGGTCGACGCCGAGGCGCGGACCCGCCACAGCCGCCAGATGCTGTTTCGCGCCCTGAACCTCAAGACCACCATCGCGGTCGTGGGCAGCGGCTGCTCGGTGCCGCTGGGTTACCCCACCTGGTCCGGGTTCACCGAGCAGGTGCTCAGCGAGACGATCCAGGCGTTGGGCGATGCCAGCGGCGATGCCGGGCGCCTGACCGAATACGCTCGCGCTCTCAAGGATGCCCCTCGCTCGCAGGAAAATTCCATGATGCTCTTCATCGGCGCCTGCCAGGAGGTGCTCGAGCGCAACAAAAGGAGGGATGTCTACCAGGCCTACATGGAGCGGACCTTCGGCAAGTGGAAAGAGAATCTGGCGAAAGGGAAGCTTGCCAACAATCCCTACGATGAGCTGATCGGCCTCCCCATCCACCGCTTCGTCACCACCAACTATGATTGCGAGATCGAGGGCACTCTGCTGCGACAGGGGCTCGTGCCGCCGGGAAGCTTTCCGATTCCGAAGCCCCCGGAGACGCGCCATGCGGAGCCCGGGCACGGCCACCACCAACTGTCCTTCGATCAGAAAAGCGAGAATTTCGACGAGCTCTCGCTCTTCGCGCTGGGCGGGGTCCGCGACAACCTGCACATGGTGTTCCATTGCCACGGCCGCTATGACGACGTCGATTCGATCATCGCGAGCGAGCGTGATTATCAGAAATGGTACATCATGGAGGGAAATGGAGCCGCCACCGCCTTTCGCCAGAGCGTGGAGCTTCTGCTCGCCTCCAACCCGCTGCTCTTCGTCGGTTATAGCCTCCGCGACGACGACCTGCTGCGGCCCTTGCGCCACATCGGCGCGATCGACCCGCTGAAGAAGAAATCGCGGCCGATCTTCGCCCTGCTCGAGAGCGCCAAAGGCGACAGCTATAACCACGAGATGCTCTACGAGCGGTACGGCCTCCACGTGATCGCCTATGAGACCGAGGACAAGACTCCCGCGGGAAGAACGGCGGCCCTCTGCCGCGAGCTCCGCGGTCTCAAGGAGGGCTGGGAGACGGCGCGCGGCGAATGGCTGCTCAAGCCGAGCGTACGGCGGCCCCAGGCCGCCAGAGACAAGCCGACGCCCCACCTGGAGCTCAAGCCGACCCCCGTGCCTCTCGGCCGCCTGGAGACGTTCGAGGCGGAGGTTCGGGAACCCGGGATCATCGGCCTGATCGGCCCGTCCGGCTGCGGCAAGTCCCTGCACTGCCTGAGATTGATGGAGAGCCTGAAGCCGGAGGGAGGAGCCCTCCGCTTCGACGGAGCGTTCTACTGGAATCTCCACTACGGCAACGAGTTCCTGACCGCCGTCGACACCATGCTCGACTATTTTGACCCAGGAGGAGACCGGGCCCTGCCCCGCGACGAGCGGATGCGCCGGTGCCTCGCCGCGGGGCGTTACCTGCTGATCCTGGATGGCTGCGAGCGTCTGCTCTGCAAGAGCGACGGCGGACCGTGGGCGACTTCGTACAGCCCTCTGTTCCGGCAGCTCCTACGGGTCTTCGCCGACGCGGAGAGCCGCAGCACGGTGGTGCTCGCGGGACGGACTCTGCCGAGCGAGCTCGAGGCGGTCGCCGGCGAGACCGGCGGCGCGAGACCGCGGATCCTGAACGTGAAGCCGCTGACCAGCGCCGATCTCCAATCGACGAAGCTCTTCTCCGGCCTGCGGATCGACAAGGTCTCGGCCCTCTGCTCGGTTCTCAAGGGGCACAACTTCGGATTGCTGACGGCGAAGCATTATTTCGAAGCTCTCCATCCCGACGAGAGGGAACCGCGTCTCGATAAGCTCATCGTGGATCTCGCGGACAGGACGCAGGACCAGCGGTTGCGGAAGATGATCCAGGTCCAGCTCCAGGGGATCGACGCCCGGATGAAGGGGCTGGCGAAACCTTTTCTGGAGCGCCTGGCGCTGTTTCTCAGCCCGGTCTGCGACGAGACTCTCCAGATCTGTTACGACAAGGCGGTGGACGAGCGGCGGGAGGTCGACACGACGCCGCATCCGCTGGGAGAACGCCAGCCGGCCCCGAGCTATCCGCCGCTCGACGAGCTCAGGGAAGCCCTCCTGGCTTCGGACTTCCTCTTCGAGACCCAGGGCCGTGACGGCACTCGCGCCTGCACGGTCCACGCGACCGTCCGCAGCCAGCTCTTCCAGGCCTTCCACGGACAGTCGCCGGACGCGCTGCCGGATTTCGGGTTCTCGGGGTTTCTTTCGGGGCGCATCGGCATCGATCCGGGAGGACAGGCCTACCGGCAGGTCCAGGACCTCTTCGCCGCCATCGACGAGCGGGCCCAGGAGGCGCTCGGCAAGACCGGCACCGACGCGCGAAACCTCTGCCGCGATGCCTTCAGCCTCCTGCGCGGGCGGATGGAGACCAACACGGCGGCCCGGTGGTGCAACAGCTACGAGGAATACGTCCGACTCGGCATCCGCACGGCGAAGCTGGCCAAGCAGGTCACGGCCGAGCACTGGTGGAGGTACTGCGAGCACGGCCGCCTCGCCCAGGACGCCGAGGACCCGGAGAGCCCCCTCTACGTCGCGGAGCTGGCGTGGCTCTACAACGACGTGGCGCTGGCGCTGAGCGCGCAGGGCTACGTGCGCGACGCCTACTCGGTCTGGGAGCAGACCTACGAGATCAGCCGTCTGGTCGAGGCCCCGGAGACCGGCAGCGAGCTGGAGATCGAGTCGCTGCTGAGCCTGACGATGTGTTTCATCGAGATGGGGCGTCTGCCGGCCGCCAGGAAGCTCCTGGAGCAGATCGGCAGATCTCATCCCGATCTCCTGGACGACGAGGTCCGGGCGCGGGTCGACGGCCTCCGCGGGCTGATCCATCACCTGCACGGCAACCTGCCCAGGGCCGCCGACTTTTACGAGCGGTGTACCAAGCGCCTGTCGGGGAGCCCGAACCTCCGCGCGCAGAGCCTGTTCATCAAGCACCAGGCGGATCTGAACATCGCGATGGGGGATTTTCCCCGGGCCAGGATGCTGATCCGCACCAGCCGGGCCCTGGCGGAAGGCGGTGTCTTTCCGGACCTCGTGCTGCTCACGCGGGTCACCGAAGGGCACCTGCTCACCAACGAGAACCGGCCGGACGCCGCCCGTATCGAGTACGGGGCCGTCCTGCGCGAAGCGCGGCGGCTGGGGATGCGCAAGCAGGAAGCGGAGATCGAGTTCAGTCTCGCGCGTCTGGCGTTGCGGGAGGGCGACGCGGAGAGCGCCCGCCAGCTCGCCATGAAGTCGCTGACCATCGCCAACGAGCTCGGCCTGGGTCTGCGCGTGACCCACAGCCTCGTCGTCCTCGGTCTGGCGATGCTCGAGGCGCGGGAGAGGCAGCTCGCGGTCGCCTATCTGAGCCACGGGAAGAAGCTGGCCGACGAGCAGGAATACTGGCACCGGAGCTGGGAGGCCGAACGCAAGCTGCAGGAGCTCGGCGAAACGGCCTGACGGGATCAGCCGCGGTCCGCGGGCGCCGGGACCGGACGCCAGCTCTCGGTCCCGGGCGGGCGGACCTCGAGCAGGGCCGGCGGCGTGCGGGCATCGGTCAGCGGGGTGGGGAAGAGCAGGGAGGCCGCGGCGCCGGGCGCCAGCTTGCGGGTCTGGGCCTCGCTCGCGAAGCGCTCCGTTTCCCCGCTGAGCACGCGGAGGCGGAGCTCGAACGCGCCGCCATAAAAGAAACCATTCGTCACGACGGCCTTGAAGGTGAGCTCCCGGCTCCCGGGAGCCAGCGGGAACGCCTCGATCCGTGAGGAGAGGCGCACGGCGCCGCCGCGGGCGCGGATGAACTCGGTCGGCGGGTGATAGTGCTTCGGCGTGCAGTGGGGCCAGCGCGCGTAGCCGCAGAACTCGCCGTCGTAGCGTCCCTTGCGGAGCCCCAGGTGGAGGTGCTCGAGGCCGTCGCCGTTCTCGTGCCGGTTGCCGATGTAGCCCACCACGTCGCCCAGCCGCACCCGGGCGCCGTCCCGGGCCAGGGGATAGCCCGCGTGCCCGCAGAGATGGCCGTAGATGGAGCAGACGTGCGAGCCGTCCGGCAGCCGGTGCCCGACGACCACCACGCGGCCGTAGCCGGTGGCCGCGCACGCCTCCTCCACGACGCCGTCGGCGATGGCGTGGACGGAGTCGTGGTGGCGGTGCGCGCTGTCCTCGCCGAGGTGGTTGGCGGGGGAGAGGAAGGTGCGCCCCTCATAGGAGCCGGCGACGAAGTCCGGCCGCGGCAGGGCGAACGACCAGGCGGTCTCGTGGCTGGAACGCGAGAAGAAACCCACGGAGCGGGATTGTGCCCCGCCGCGGCCCGGGAGTCCACCCGCCGCCGGCGACGTCCTCCTACAGGCGGCCGGCGAACGCGGCGGCGCGCTCGAGCAGCAGCTCGCGCTCGCGCGCGTTGCGGGTGAGCGAAGCCGCGCGCTCGATCTCGGCGCGGGCCTCGGCGAAGCGGCCGAGCCGCGCCAGGAGATCGCCGCGCACGCTCGGCAGCAGGGCGTAGCCCGCGAGCGCGGGGTCCGCGGCCAGCGCGTCGACGATCTCCAGGCCCGCCGCGGGGCCGAACGCCATGGCGATCGCCACGCCGCGGTTCAGCTCCACGACCGGGGAGGGCGCCGCCTGGGCGAGCGCCGCGTAGAGCGCCGCGATGCGCGCCCAGTCCGTCTGCTCCGGCGCCCGCGCCCGCGCGTGACAGGCGGCGATCGCGGCCTGCAAAGCGTAGGAGCCCCGCGCGCCGCCCAGCGTTTCGGTGAGAGCGTCGGCGCGCGCGAGCGCCGCCAGACCGCGGCGGATCAGGACCTGGTCCCAGCGCGCGCGGTTCTGGTCGAGCAGCAGGACCGGCTCGCCCGATGGACCGGTCCGCGCCCGCGAGCGCGACGCCTGGATCTCCATCAGCGCGACGAGCCCGTGGACCTCCGGCTCCCGCGGCGCCAGCCCGGTCAGGATGCGGCCGAGACGGAGCGCGTCCTCGCAGAGCCCGGGCCGCATCCAGTCGTCGCCGGCGGTCGCCGCGTAGCCCTCGTTGAAGATGAGGTACACGACCTCCAGCACCGACGACAGGCGGGCCGCCAGCTCGGCGCCGCGGGGGGCCTCGAAAGGGACGCGCTTCTCGGCCAAGGTCCGCTTGGCGCGGACGATCCGCTGGGCCACGGTCGGCTCGGGGACGAGGAAGGCGCGGGCGATCTCCTCGGTCGTCAGGCCTCCGAGCAGGCGGAGAGTGAGGGCCACGCGCGCCTCGGACGAGAGCACCGGATGGCAGGAGATGAGCATCAGGCGCAGGAGATCGTCGCCCACGTCGTCGTCGATCGCGGCGTCGAGGTCCGGCGCGGTCTCCCGCCGGACCTCGATCTCGTGGCCGAGCTCCTCGTGCTTGCGCTCGAGCATCCGGCGCCGGCGGAAGAGGTCGATCGCGCGGTGCTTGGCGGTCGCCATGAGCCAGGCGCCCGGGTTGGCCGGAACGCCGGACTCCGGCCACTGCTCCAGCGCGGCCACCAGCGCGTCCTGCGCCAGCTCCTCGGCGACGCCGACGTCGCGCACGATCCGCGCCAGGCCGGCGATCAGCCGGGCCGACTCGATCCGCCAGACCGCGTCGATCGTTCGGTGGATGGTGTCGGGATGAGAATCGGAGGCCGCCACGCCGACGGATCAGACCATCTCCGATCCGCCGGCGCAAGGCCGGGCTCGGGCTACGACGACTGCTTGGCGGCCACCTCTGAGCGCAGGCGCTCCTCCTGCTCGCGGAGCTCGGGCGTGAATTCGGCGCCGAAGTCCGCCGCCTCGAACACCTGGCGGATCTCGATCTCGGAGTCCCCTGGCATGGGATTGGGGCAGCGCTTGACCCACTCGATCGCCTCTTCCCGGGACTTCACCTCCCACAGCCAGAACCCGGCGATCAGCTCCTTGGTCTCGGTAAAGGGGCCGTCGATCACCGTGCGCTTGTCGCCGGAGAACCTGACGCGGGCGCCCTTGGAGCTCGGCTGGAGCCCCTCGCCCGCCAGCATCACGCCGGCCTTCACCAGCTCCTCGTTGAACTTGCCCATCGCGGTCAGCAGCTCCTGGCTCGGCATCACGCCCGCCTCGGAATCCTGGGTGGCCTTGACGATGATCATGAATCGCATGTTGGTGCTTCCTTTCCTGGTGTCGGGTTGGGAGCCGGGCCGCCGGTCCGTCTCGACCGGGGTGCTGAATCCTGGCTCTATCATGACGTCGAACGACGGGACCCGAGATCGACACGCCGCGCGAGATTTTTTTCAGTCCGTCAGGCGCCCCGCCGGCGCCGGAGCAGCGCGTCGAGGCTCCAGTCGCCGCCGCCCTGCGCGGCCATGTAGAGGAAGATGAAGCAGAACAGGACGGCGGGTATGCCCTGGTTCTGGAGCGGCCACGTCCCGTGCGGCGCGTGGAACTGCCAGTACGCCACGGCCATCTCGCCGGACAGGATGAAGGCGACCGGCCGCGTGAAGAGGCCGAGCAGGATCGCCAGGCCGCCGAAGAATTCGAGGACCCCGCCGATGCCGATCTCAGACATCAGGGGCGGGGAGCTCGCCTGGCCGGGCATGCCGCCGAACCATCCGAACAGGATTACGCTGCCGGCCTGCAGGAACAACCAGCCCGCCACGACGCGAAGCAGGAAATAGGTGATCTGTACGGCCCGTTCCATGTTCATCGGCTGTCTCCTCGTTTGGACGTCAAGGGTTGGGTTAAGAAATCGGCGAGGCGCGGTAGCATAGAAGAAATCGCTTCCGGGCGCAACGCTTCAGGGTTCGCCTGAAACCTCCCCTGGAGGCAGCGCCTCGCCGATTGTCTCCCAAATCCAGGGATGCGGCACTGTAGCGTCAGACCTGGAGTCTGCAGGACCATCTTCCCGCCCTCGCCGGGCGCGCCGCCCGGGCGTGCTGGCTGGCGGATCTCGTAAATTGGAGGGGACGAAATTGCACGACAATGAACGTTTCGACGTAGTCATCCTGGGAGCAGGCATTGGTGGGACGATGCTGGCGGCGATCCTCGCGCGCCAGGGCAAGCGCGTGCTGGTGCTGGAGAAGGGGAGCCATCCGCGCTTCGCGGTCGGCGAAGCGTTGCTGCCCCAGAGCACGCTGTGGATGTGGATCCTCGCCCAGCGCTTCGACGTGCCCGAGATCCAGCACCTGACCCGGCTGGATTCGATCTACGAGCACGTCGGGCCGACCTGCGGCATCAAGCGCGCCCTCGGCTTCCTCTATCACGAGGAGGGGCAGCGGCAGGACCCCCTGAAGTCCAACCTGCTCATCGCGCCGAGCACGCCGCTGACCTCCGAGAGCCACCTCTTCCGCCAGGACATCGACCTCTACATGCTGAACGTGGCGATACGCTACGGCGCCGTCTACCGCGATCGCGTGGACATCCGGGAGTTCGACGTGGAGGACGACGGCGTGCGCCTGCGCACCGACGCCGGCGAGGAGTTCTCGGCGCGTTTCCTGGTGGACGGAGCGGGCTTCCGCTCGCCGCTTGCCGACCGCTTCGGCCTGCGCGAGAAGCCGACCCCCCTGGAGACCCAGTCGCGCTCCATCTTCACCCACATGAAGGGAATCAAGGTCTACGACGATTGCCTGCTGCCGGGTGAGTCGCCCGGACTCTCAGCGGGCTGGTCGGAAGGCACGCTCCACCACGTCTTCGAGGGCGGCTGGTTCTGGATGATCCCCTTCGACAACGTCCCCAACTCGCAGAACCACGTGTGCAGCGTCGGCCTGACGCTCAACATGAAGCGGTACCCCGACACCGGAATGCCGGCGGAAGAGGAGTTCTTCAAATTCGTCAACCGCTACCCGAGCATCGCCCAGCAGTTCGAGGGGGCCACGGCCGTCCGCGAGTGGGTGAAGACCGGCCGGCTGCAGTACTCGGCGACCGGCGGCGCCGGCGACCGCTACTTCCTCATGGCGCACGCCCACGGCTTCATCGACGCGCTCTACTCGCGCGGCATGATCACCACCTTCGAGGTGCTCTCCGCCCTCGCCGGCCCGCTGCTCCAGGCGCTGGACGAGGACAAGTTCTCGCGCGACCGTTTCACCTATGCCGAGAGCCTGCAGCACGCCATGCTGCGCCAGAGCGACCGCGTGGTCAACAACTCCTACCGCGCCTTCCCGAGCTTCCCCCTGTGGAATGCCTGGCTGCGCGTCTGGCTGATCGCGGAGATCTTCGGCGACCTGCGGCTCTTCAGCATCTGTGTCAAATATCTGGAGACCAAGGACAAGTCGCTGTTCGACCGGCTGGAGAAGGATCCCCTGATCGGCTGCAGCCCGCCGGGAGTGGACGAGGTCACGGACCTGGTCAACTTCGCCGAGGACGTGCTCGCCCGCTACGAGCGCGGCGAGATGGACGAGGAGACCGGCGCGGCGGCGATCCTCGCCGCCCTCGGCAGCGCCTCCTGCATGCCGCCGGTCCACGGCTGGGGGGACGCGACGGACCTCCACCTCGATTACCTGCCGGAGAAGCTGGCGGCCACGATCGGCTGGGGTCTCACCCAGGCGCCGCAGAGCATCCGCGACCGCATGTTCATCTTCAATCCCGCCGTGCTCGGCATGGGGGCTTGAGTCGAGCCGGCGCGCGGCGAGGCGGAGAGACTCCCCGCCTCGCCGGCCCGCCGCAGCGCCGTCTCGGATTGAACCTATTTTCCGGGGGACACGCGGCGGGCGATCTTCGCGAACAGGATGTCGGGACTGACCGGCTTGCCGATGAACTCCGTGAAACCCGCGGAGTCGAGCTCATGTTGATCGCCCATTCGGGTCGAAGCCGAGACCGCGAAGATCGGCAGCCGCTTGTGTCTCTCGTGCGGCAGGGACCGGATGTGCCTCGTCGCGGCGTAGCCGTCCAGATCCGGCATCCGCAGATCCATCAGCACCAGATCGTACGCCCTTTCCTTGACCCGCTCGACGGCCTCTCTCCCGGTCGTGACGACGTCGAATTCGACCCCCCATTTCCGGAGGAAACCGGTGAGGACGAGCACGTTGACCTCATTGTCGTCCGCCACCAGGGCTTTCAGCCCCCGCAACGGCTGCCGGTCCTCGGCGTCTTCCGCCGGCTCGACCGTCACGGCAGCCGCCACCGGCGCCCGCAGCCGCAGGGTGAAGGAGAACGTCGTCCCCCGTCCCGGCTCGCTCTCGACGCCGATCCTGCTGCCCTGGAGCTCCACCAGCTTCTTGCTGATCGCAAGCCCGAGGCCGGTGCCGCCGTACTTCAAGCCGATGTCGTAGTTCGCCTGGGTGAATTCGTCGAAGATGTGCGGCAGCCGGTCCGGGGCGATTCCGATCCCTGTGTCGGCGATCTGAAAATCGATGGATACCGCGCCCTCGATGATCTCTCGGACCTCCAGCATCACCGCCACCGACCCCTGAGAGGTGAACTTGACGGCGTTGCTCAGCAGATTGGTGAGCACCTGCCCGATCTTGATCGGGTCCCCGAGGACGCTGGCCGGCACTCTCTCGTCGACGTGCACCGCGAGCTCCAGGCCCTTCTCCTCGGCCTTCGTGGAAAGGTTCTGGACCACCTCCTGGACGAGCTGCCGAAGGTCGAGGCTCCTCTCCTCCAGGTGGGTCTTGCCGGCCTCGATCTTGCTGAAATCGAGGATGTTGTTGATCAGGCCCAGCAGGCCCTCCGACGACGAGCGGAGAATGCGGACGAACTTCTGCTGCGGCGCCGAAAGCTCGGTGGTCCCGAGGAGGTGCGCGACCCCCATGATCGCGTTGAGAGGCGTGCGGATCTCGTGACTGATCATCGAGATGAGGTCCGCCTTGGCCTTGGCCTCCTGCTCGGCCCGCTGCCGCTCGCGCAGCAGCTCGCGCTCGTACTCCTTGCGATCGGTGGCGTTGAAGACGGTCGTGCGGCTGAGCAGCGGCTCTCCCCTCGCGTCCTGCCGAAGCACCGAGTTGATCAATACCGGCAGCCGGCGGCCGTCCGCGCAGACCATCTCGACCGCAATCTCGCGCACCGCTCCCTGCATCCGCAGCAGCGGCGCGTAGTGGGTCTCGTGGAAGATCCGGCCGCCGGCGGTGAGCAGGTCCTGGAACCGCCGGCGGCCGACGAGGTCCTCCCGCGCATAGCCGGTCCAGGTCAGGAAGGTCTGGTTGACCTTGACGATGGTGCCGTCGGGAAGAGCCGAGAGATAGCCGCAGGGCGCGTTGTCGTAGAGGTCCTCGGCGCTCTCCTCGAACAGCGCTGCGGGAGGCGCGGAGGGGGTCCCATCAGGATCTGCCAAGTTTCACCCGCACCTACAGAAAGGCCTGGATGGCGGCGATGGTCTCTCCCGGAGCGCTCAGATTGGGGCAGTGCCCGGTCGCTTTCATCTGCACCAGCTCGCTGCCGGGGAGCTGGCGGTGCACGTACTCCCCCCACGGCCTGCGAGGCGATCGCGTCGTCGCGGCACTGCAGGATCAGCGCGGGGGTCTTCAGCTTCGGCAGGTCGGCGCGGTTGTCCGAGAGGAAGGTGACGCGCGCGAAGTGCTTCGCGATCTCCGGGTTGGTGCGGCAGAAGCTGTTGGTCAGTTCCGCGCCGAGCTCGGGACGGTCCGGATTCCCCATGATCATGGGCGCCATCGCGCTCGACCAGCCCAGGTAATTGCTGTCCAGCGACTCGAGCAGCCCTTCGATGTCCTCCCGGCTGAACCCGCCGACATAGCCTCCGTCGTCGATGTAACAGGGGGACGGTCCGACCAGGACGAGCTTCTCGAAGCGGTCCGGCTCCTGGAGGGCCGCGAGCACCCCGACCATCGCGCTCACCGAGTGCCCGACGAAGATCGCGCGGGTGAGCCCCAGCTCGCGGCAGATCTCGAGCACGTCGGTGGCATACCCCTGGAGAGATCCGTACTTGCCCCGGTTGTAGGCGGAGGCGTCCGACTGGCCGGCGCCCACGTGGTCGAAGAGGACCACCCGGTATTCATCCTCGAAGGCGGGAGCGACGAACCGCCACATGTTCTGGTCGCAGCCGAAGCCATGCGCGAAGATCATGGCCTGGCCCCCTTCGGAGCCCGAGAGCTTGACGTGGTTTCTTCTCAGGATGTCCATAAAGCCCATCCTAACATCCGGGGAGCTGGGTCGCCTTCTTCGTGGGCGCTACGGGCGGGAGCACGCCGCGTTCAATCTGAGGTCGTGCCGTGACGAGCTGAGCGCAGCTCGAGGTGCCGTCTCACGTCGGGCCATTCACTCGCGAGGATGCTGTACATCACGCTGTCGCGCACCGTTCCGTCGCGGCGGGCCTGGTGGTGACGGAGGACGCCGTCCTTCCTGGCGCCCAACGCCTCGATCGCTCGCTGGGAGGCAAAGTTGAAATTGTCGGTGCGCAGGCCGACCACCCGGCATCCGAGCGCATCGAACGCGTGGCCGAGCAGCAGGAGCTTGCAACGGGTGTTGACGTGGCTGCGCTGCCAGTGTTTGGCATACCAGGTGTAACCGATCTCCAGGCGGTCAATGGCGGCCACGATGTCGTGATAGCGAGTCGAGCCGATGATCCTGCCGCCCGTGAGCTCGCGCACCGCCCACGGCAGCATGTGCCCAGCCTCCTGGCCCGCGAGCGCGCTCGCTATGTAATCGCGCGTCTGGTCCGGCTCCGGAACCGCGGTGAACCATAGCTCCCAGAGCTTGCCATCGGCCGCGGCACTGAGGAGCTCGTCATGGTGTCGATAGGCCAGAGGCTCCAATCGGATGCCGTGGCCCTCCAGGGTGACCGGATGCGGCTTGTTCACGGTCCAATTCTACTCCGAACGCCGCAGCCGGCGGCCGTCGTTCCCGTCCGGATGGAGGCCGATTCCCGCCACATCCCGGTCGATGGGAGCGTAGCGGATGGCGGATGGCGCGGCTCGGGATGCCGGAAAAACGGCCGTCCAAGAAAGATGGGCGCTCGGAAAGCTAAAAAACCGGCCGGGACAGCAAAAAAGCCGTCAGGATCGCAAAAACCGGGCGGACGGGAACAACGGCCGCGGGGAAGCGACAAAACCGGCTTTTGCGCTTCAGCCGGCTGCGGCGGCCGGGACCAGCGGCTCTATCCGGTCGACATCATGGCATTCAGCCCTGGGTGGTAGTATGACGCATGATTTCCGAGGACAAGAAACCGAGCCCGGAGCGCGACGAGACAGATGAGAGCCTGCGGAACGAGCGACAGAAGGCCGACCTGGCCCTGCTCTTGAAACGGGAGGCTCTCGAAAAGGATGCCGACGCGGTCGTCGAACGGGCTCGGGAGATCGCCGATGGCGTATTGAACGAGGCGCGTGGCAAGGCCGACCAGAAGTTGAGCTCGGGAGAATCGCCGGCTGGAGCGCGCGAGACCGTCGACGAAGAGAGAGCGGTGGAAGACGCAACTCTCGAGAGTGAGCGGGCGACCGCGGATGAGAGCCTCCGCCGGGAGCGCGAGGAGTACGCCCTTGCATTGCACAGACTCTTGCCTCTGGAGAGAGAGAAGACCGACAGGCATCTGCTGACCGAGCGCGCGCGTTCCGATTTCGCCATCTCCAACCGGGACGACTTCCTGGGCATCGTGAGTCACGACTTGCGAAATCTGCTGCAAGGAATCGTAGTGAGCACGGACCTGCTCTCGATCCGTGCTTCGGGCGATGAGAACGGCCAGCCGGTGCTCGCAGGTCTGAAGCGCATCGAACGCTATGCCGCCCGCATGATTCGGCTGGTCGGAGACCTGGTCGATGTCGCGAGCATCGATGCCGGCAAGCTTGCGGTAACACCCATGCGCCAGGACCTGTGTGCACTGGTGGCCGAGGTGATAGCCACCTTCGAGCCGGTTGCCTCCGCGAAGAGAATTTCTCTGGTGTCGGAGAGCACTGAACCGTCGATCCTGGCGAATTTCGACCGCGACCGGATCATGCAGGTCCTCGCCAATCTCCTCACGAATGCGATCAAATTCAGCCCTGAGGGCGGCAAGGTTTCGATTCGCGTCGAACACACCGAAGGCAAGGCTTTCTGCTGCGTCGGTGACACCGGACCGGGGATACCCGGCGACACGCTGGAGTTGATCTTCGAGCGGTTCTGGCAGGCCGGCAAGAACGATCGACGAGGCCTGGGCCTCGGCCTTTACATCTCCAGGTGCATTGTTGAAGCACACGGCGGGACGATCTGGGCGGAGAGCAAGACGGGCGAGGGCAGCCGGCTGTGCTTCACCCTTCCCACTTCGCCTGGATGACCCGTCCCCATGGCCTGCCCCCCGCGAAGAGCCAGGGACCTCGAGAAGCTGCAGAAGGGAGATCCCGACCCGCACTTCCCGATCGGGAGCTTTCCGCCGGCGTTGCCGTTCGTCGGCGGATAGAGTCGAGCAGGCCGCGGATCCGCCTGCCGCATGTCACAGGTCGTCCTGAGCAATCAGTGAAAGGGAGAGGTGTGTCCTGAAGGTTGATTTGACGATCTTTTCCAGGATTTTTGTCCGGTCTCTGCCCCCCAGAAGGCCCTTGCGCCTCATCCAAGCCGCGTCTTTGGGCTTGACAACGACGTAGTCCCCCGCACGTAGTCCCCCCCGGCGCTCGCTCCAACGCCGGAGGTGGGAATCCTTGGGGCCTCAAAAAGAGCGGGTTGCCCTTCTCATAGACCCAAACCGCGTTCTATTTTGGGAGCCTCAGCGGCGGCGCCAAGCGCGCCTTGATCTTCGTTCAGTCTTCAATTGCGTCAACACCAAGTCGCTCAAGTTGCTTAAGGCCGTCCCTCATGGCTTTGAGCGCTTCAGGGGAGTGCCCCTGCCAATCCTTGATCTCGCCCGTGACCCGTAGCGGCTCCCGAGATCGGTACGACTTCGTCGGATTGCCCCGAAACTTCTTGTTCGTCAGATTGGGGTCATCTTCAATCGGTCCAGTCGGCTCCACGATGTAGATTCTGCCGAGACCTTCGCCGGCGGCCAGCTCCGCTCCCCACGTGGCTGCATCCAAAGTGCGGGCCAGATAGACGTAGGCTGCCTTCATCCTCTTACCGTAGTTAGAGTTATAGCCAGGCTCAATCAGGTCCCCCGGCTTCAGGTCAGCCCGAGTGCCATGGTACAGAGGCCACTCCGTGACCTCGCCCGTGACCTGCAACGGCTCGCGGGAACAACATGACATCGATGGATGGCCCGGGGGCTTCCGGTCTGTCAGGTCTGAGGCATCTCCAATCTGACCGGTCGGTTCTACTATGTAGACTCTGCCAGGACCTTCGCCGACCACGAGCTCTGCATCCCAAATGGCTTCGTCCAGATTGGGAGTCAGGTAGACACGGGCTGTCATCCTGTCCTGCTCACCGACGTCCGGAGGATTGCCGGGCTCGATCATGTCTCCTGGCCTCAGCTCCGCCCGTGTGCCATGGTAGAACCGCTTATTCCTGAGGTCATCGGTGGTACCACGAATACCTTTGTTCATTCTGTATTCTCCCAACCTGCGATGAGCGCTTGACGTTCTGAGGTGAGCGGCGGGAACCGCGTTTTTTGCGGTTGCCGTCCGCTCGACCGTAGAGTTGGCGGCATACAACGTTACCTATTCGCAATATGGCCATGCCTGCCCCTCGCTTTTTAGATATTGTACACCGGTCAGACTCTGTGGCTAAGCAGTCTGCTGGAGCAAAGCGGAAGCAATCTGCGTTTCTGTGAGACAAGGAAGTGTAGCAACGGGCGTCAGCCGGTTGCGGAACCGTTTGACAACGGCCCGAGGAGCGGTTCCAAGAGCGCGCGGTTGTTCCAAAAGTGCCAGGTACCTAATTTGGCCATGCCTGGCCTCAGCGTGGAAGGGCCGGTCCGTAAGAAACGAGCATGCGCTCACACAACCTCTTCGGCCTGACGGAACCGATCTCAAAATCAAAATGGAAGGAGTCGCCGCTGACGCACGACCTGACCTGGATCGCCATCGGCTCGCGCAGCCAGAGCGGATTCTTGATCTCGACGATCAGCAGTTTCATGGGGCAAGCCAGGGACCGCAGCAAAGCATCATAACCCGCGCCGTCGACCGACCTGAGGTGTTGCAACACCAGCTCTCGCCCTTCACTGGCAATCTGGCCGACGTGGTTCATGAACGCGGCCATATCGGTGAACTCGCACAGCTCAGGAGTGACGACGCGTTCGTAGACTACCGGACAGCTCCAGGTGGCCGGCTCGAGCCGCCGGATCTCGGTCCTGTACCGATGGATGATCCTGCCGGCCTCGCCCTCGAGCTCTGTAAGTCTCCCGGAGAAAGTCTCGGAAAGCGGCACCGGCACGGCGGCCCGCGTCTCGGCATCCTCGATCCTGCACTGCATCATGGGAATGAAGAGATGCCCGAAAGGCTCGATCCGCTTTCTATCGCACCGGTACAAGATGCATTCAAAAACAAAGATTCTTCGTTTGATCACCCAGGCATCGATCTCAATCAAGATGTTCCTGTCTTCAGGAAATCGCAGCGGCCCTCCCACCCGCTCCAGCACAACGCCAATGGGCTCTCCCATCACCTCGCGCTCCACCGCCTGCTCGACCATCGGCCAGAGATTTCTATAGGCCCACTGCTCCACTCCCTCGTAACACTGATCGAGCAGTCTTCCGCAGAGCACATCCATGGACGAGAAGTCCCACGCCCGCAGTCGCGACACAAAGTGAAAGGGCCTTCCCTTGACCTTCTGCATGACCTACCCCCCCGCGACAGGGACGGTCACGCAGATCTCGATGCTCTCTCGATTGGGGGGTTCGTGCATGGCCTCACAGGTGCAAGCCTCTGAATCGATGAAGAACCGCAGATAGGTCCTGAATTGCCCTGCGTCCTCGTAGATGAATCTCCGCAGATCGGGGAATTTCCGGCATAGCAGAGACACGGCCTCGGCCGGCGTGGACGCCTCGACATGGAACTCTCGTTCGTAGTTGGTGCACCGGATCGCTGGACCCAGAAGCAGAATAGTATTTTGCATAAGGCCTCCTGGCGTTCCGCCACGAATCCGTGAGACTTCGCGACGCGGGAAGAGCGCCCGCATGACGATTGCGATATGATTAACGTTCTAGCTGTAATTATGATAGCACGGGTATCAAAGATGCGCCAGAGGA
>DASWRX010000272.1:0-9984 GCA_036402955.1 Thermoanaerobaculia bacterium | reverse complement strand
GTCAGCGTGCGCAGACCCAGGAAGTCCATCTTCAGGAGCCCGAGGCTCTCGATGACGTTCATGTCCCACTGGGTCATGATCTGCTCTTCGTCGCCCTTGGTGACCCGGTAGAGCGGGACGAGCTCGTCGAGCCGGCTCGGCGTGATGACGACGCCGGCGGCATGGACGGAGGCGTGGCGGGTGAGCCCCTCGAGGCGGCTGCCGACGTCGATGATCTGCTTGACCTCGGGGTCGCGGGCGGCCTCGCCGGCGAGCGGCTCGTCCCTGGCCACGGCGGCGAGCGACCGGGTCATGTCGGGGATCATCTTGGCGATGCGGTCCACCTTGGCGTAGGGCACGCCCATCACCCGGCCGACGTCGCGGATCACCGCCTTGGCGGCGAGGGTCCCGAAGGTGATGATCTGGGCCACCCGGTCGCGGCCGTACTTCTCGCCGACGTAGTGGATGACCTCGCCCCGGCGGCGCATGCAGAAGTCGATGTCGATGTCGGGCATGCTGATACGGTCGGGGTTCAAGAACCGCTCGAACAGCAGGTCGTACTGCAGCGGATCGATGTCGGTGATGCGCAGCGCGTAGGCGACCACCGAGCCGGCCGCCGAGCCGCGGCCCGGGCCCACCGGGATGTCGTTCTCGCGGGCGTGGCGGATGAAGTCCCAGACCACCAGGAAGTAGCCCGGGAAGCCCATCTTGTTGATCACCTGGATCTCGTACTCGAGCCGCTGGAGGTAGTCCTGGTCGGGGTGGCGGACCAGCCCCTGGCCGCGGCGGCGGCGCAGCTCGTCGAGCCGCGCGGAGAGCCCCTCGCGGGCCACCTTCTCGAAGTAGCTCTGGAGGGAGTAGCCGTCGGGCACCGGGAACTCCGGCAGGTGGTAGGTGCCGGTGGGGATCACCAGGTTGCACTTCTCGGCGATGGCCACGGTGTTCTCGATCGCCGCGTGGTCGTCCGGGAACAGCCGGTGCATCTCCTCGGCCGTCTTCATGTAGAAGTTGTCCGAGGCGTACTTCAGGCGGTCGGGGTCGGAGAAGGTCTTCTGCGTGCCGATGCAGAGCAGCACGTCGTGGGCGAAGGCGTCGTCCTGGCGCAGGTAGTGGCAGTCGTTGGAGACCACCAGCGGGATCCCGTTGCGCTGGCCGATGCGCCGCACCGCCTCGTTGGCGATGCGCTGCTCGGGGATGCCGTGGTCCTGCATCTCCAGGTAGAAGTTGCCGTCGCCGAAGATCTCCAGGTACTCCCGCGCCGCCGCCTCGGCCTCGCGCTCGCGGGTGGCCACGATGTGCTCGTTGATCTCCCCCTTGAGGCAGGCGGAGAGGCAGATCAGCCCCTCGCTGTGCCGGCGCAGCAGCTCCTTGTCGACGCGGGGCTTGTAATAGAACCCCTCCAGGAAGGCGGCGGAGGTGAGCTTGAGGAGGTTGCGGTAGCCGGTCTCGTCCTTGGCGAGGAGGACCAGGTGGTTGCTGCTGCCGCGGCCCGGGGTGCGGTCGAGCCGGCTCCCCTGGGCCACGTACGCCTCCATGCCGATGATCGGCTTGATGCCGGCGGCCCGCGCCTTGTTGTAGACCTCGATGGCCCCGAACATGTTGCCGTGGTCGGTCAACGCCACGGCGGGCATGCCGGCCTCGCCGGCCGCCTTGATCACGTCGTCGAGGCGATTCGCCCCGTCGAGCAGGCTGAACTGGCTGTGGAGATGGAGATGGACGAAGTCGGACATCGCGGGGGTTTCTTGCCTCCCCCGATGGTATCAGAACCGGGAACGCGTCAGGTGGACGGGAGGCCCTCCTCCGGGCCCTTCTTCCGCCGGCTGGCGCGGTAGATGTAGTCGAGCCCGGAGGCCAGGGTGAGGCCGGCGACCAGGAACAGGCAGGTGTCGGCGGCCAGCTCGATCCAGCGCAGGCTGGGGAAGCTGCCGGCGACCAGCACCAGCACCACGGCCAGCACCTGGAAGACGGTGTTGACCTTGCTGAGGATCGTGGGCGGGAACGTCTTCACCCCCAGCGCCAGGTACATCACCAGCGCCACCGAGACCAGCAGCACGTCGCGGGCGATCACCAGGATCGTCACCCAGACGGGGATCTGCGGGCCGTGGTTGAGGCTGGGGATCGACAGCACCACGTAGGCGGTGGTGAGGAGGAGCTTGTCGGCGATCGGATCGAGGTAGGCGCCGAGCGGCGACTCCTGGTGCCAGAAGCGGGCGATGAAGCCGTCGAGGGCATCGGTGACGCCGGCCACCACGAAGACCAGGAGCGCCTTGCGCAGGTCCCCGTTCACCACCATGATGATGAACAGGGGGGTCAACCCCATGCGCAGCAGGCAGAGGAGATTCGGGATCGTGAAGGTCATGATCCGCCCAGGAGCTTGAGGCTCCGGCGGAGGATCTCCACGCCGTCGGCTCCCGAGAGCGGCGACGTCGCCTCGCAGTCCTCGCCGTCCGGCAGCAGACCGCAGGCCTGGGAGAGGTCGCACACGTCTCCGCCCTCCGCCTTGCCGCCGGCGCAGGAGGCCGCCCCGAAGCGGGCCAGCGTGCGCAGCACGACGCGCAGGGAGGCGCCGCGCCGCACCGGCGAGCCGGGGAAGAAGCGGTGCTGCGTGGGCTCGACCTCCATCAGGTCGAGATTGACCACGCGGACGATCTCCTCCCGGTGGGGATGGTCGAGCGCGTCGGTGGCGATGCGGCCGGCCGTCGGGCGGCTGTTGCGCACCTGCGGCACCAGCCAGTAGAGCAGCACGGCCAGGTCCGCCTTGGTCAGCTCGGGCCTGGAGGCGACCTCCTGGACGTCGCGCGGGAGCTGGGAGAGGCGCCAGCGGAACTTCGCCGACTCGAGCTTCGCGGCCAGCGCCGGGTCCTTGGGATTGCGGGCGGCGAGATCCTGGACGATCTTCAGCCCGGCGCTGGGGTCCCCCACCTCGAGCTCGAGCTGGGCGCGGCGATCCAGCAGGGAGCGGTCGTCCGGCTGGCGGGAGGAGAGCTCCTTGACGGCCTCGAGCTCGGCGGCATGGTCGCCGCGCGCCACCGCCAGCTTGCGCGACGCCTCCAGGGTGACGGTCTCGGAGGGCGCCCAGCTCTTGAGGAGCTGGAGCTGCTTGGCGGCGTCGTCCAGCTTCTGGTTGCGCACCGCCTCGTCCAGCCGGCGGGAGACGATCTCCACGGCTCTGGGGTGCAGCTCGCCGGTCCGCTTCAGGGCCAGCGGGTTGCGCGCGGCGATGGCCCGGTAGGCCGAGTAGGAGAGGGCGATGTCGCCCAGCCGCTCGGTGGCGCGGCCGAGCAGCAACTGGCTCGCGGTGTAGGTGGGCAGGGCGTCGCCCACGGGCAGCAGGCGCTCGACCACGCGGGTGTTCTCGCCGGCGGCGAAGTCGACCTGGGCGGCGAGGACCTGGGCCGGCGGGAAATCCGGCTCGGCCTCCAGCATCTCGGCGGACGCCCGGGCGGCGCCCGTGGTGTCGCCGGCCTCCAGGAGATCGCGCCAGGCGTTCTCCACGCGCTCCCGGAGGCGCGGGGGAGCGTCCCGGGGATAACCCTCCAGGGGATCGATCAGGTACGGACGGTCGGCCGGTTCCAGCGCTAGGGGCTCGGGAGCCCGCTCGACGGGCCCCCGGACGGCAGGCGAAGGCGGCGGAGCCGAAGTGCAGGCCAGGCCCGCCGCCAGCAGGACGCCGAGGATCGCGGCCGAGGCGATCCGGCGCCCGGAACGGCGCCGGATCTCAGGGAGCCGGAGGCGCCGCGGAGATGGTGGCGATGGCATGCTTGTAGATGAGAATCTCTTTGCCTTCACTCTCGAGCACCACGGCGAACCGGTCGAACCTCTTCAGGCGCCCGAGCAGGTGGCGGCCGGTCACCAGCTCGAGGTACATGGTCTGCCCTTCCTTCAGGCTCTGGAAGAGATACCCATCCTGAATGTTGATGTTGTGCTTAGCCATACGCCCTCCCGAGACCCCTGTGCTTGGCATGTCTTAGTACCCCCGGAATCTGCCGTTTTAGTTCCTGGGCCGAGAACCAGGTGACCTCCGGCTCTTTCCGAAACCAGGTCTCCTGACGTTTGGCGAACCGCCGAGTCTCTCTGACGATCTCGGCGACCGCCGGCTCGAGAGACCCATCCCCCTCCAGGTGACGGACGAGCTGACGATACCCTATCGCCTGGAATGCGGGAAGCCGGGGGGAGAGGCCCTGCCGGAGCAATCCAGCCACCTCGCCGAGCCAGCCGGCTTCCATCATCCAGGCCACGCGGCCTGCGATTCGATCGTATAAGATGCCACGCGGGAGCGTCAATCCGACGCGGACGGCCGCAATGGCTTGAGTCCCAAAGGGTTGCTCCTCGACCCAGGAGGATAGCGGACGGCCGGTCACCCGCGCCACCTCGAGCGCCCGCAGCACCCGCTGGGTATCCCCCGCCGCCAGCCGCGCCGCGGTCTTCGAATCCAGCACGGCGAGCTCCGCGCGCAACGCCGGCAGCCCTTCCGCCGCCAGCCGCTCGCGCAGCTCGCGCCGCATCTCCGGATCGCCGGGCGGCACCGGGCTGATCCCCTGGAACAGCGCCCGCAGGTAGAGGCCGCTCCCGCCCACCACGATCGGCAGCCGGCCGCGGCCCTGGATCCCGGCGATGGCGAGATGGGCCCGGCGCGCGAACTCCCCCGCCGAGTAGACCTCGTGCGGCTCCAGCACGTCGATCAGGTGGTGCGGCACCCGCGCGCGGTCGGCCGGCCCCGGCTTCGCCGTGCCGATGTCCAGGCCGCGGTAGACCTGGAGGGCGTCGGCGCTGACGATCTCCCCCCGCAGCTCCTCGGCGAGCGCCATCGCCAGCTCGCTCTTGCCGGTGGCGGTGGGGCCGAGGATGGCGAGGAGGGGGTCCATGCGTGGATAGGGTATCTCGGCGGGGGACCCGCGTGTGCTAACCTGAGGTTGTAGAAGAGGATGGAGTCCATGGAACAGTCCCCCAGCAGCCATCTCTTCGTCGTCCACCCCAATCCCGAGGAGCGGCCAGCGCTCTCCCGCCGGATGACGGCCTCTGGCCGGCTTCAGCCCTTGGAAGGGACGGACGCCCTGCTGCTGTCCCTTCCGGCGGACCGCGCCGCCAAGCCGGCTTGGGATCACGCCCGGGAGATCGTGGGCGCTGCGGGTACCGTTCAGCCAGTGCTCCTCGACCAGGAGGGGGAGCCCCACTACCCCACTGGTGAGATCTCGGTCCGCTTCGCGGAGGCCCTCGGCGACCAGGAGCTGCAACGCTTCGCAGCCGAGCATGGTCTGCGGTTGCTCCGCCGCAACGAGTTCGTATCTCAGCAGGCAGTGTTCCAGCCCCTCGACGCCTCCGGGGGCTATCTGCCGGAGATCGTCGAGAGGCTGGAAAGGGAGGAGGGGATCCGGGCGGCCTGGGCCAACACTCTGAGCCGGTATCGGCGCGCCTCTTGAGTCGCTAAGCCCCCGACACGGCCTTCCCAGCATCGACACGCCCGAAGCCGAACTCGTTACTGTGTCCGTTCTCGCCGTCGCCTCCGCCGATCTTTTTCGCCGTCCTTTCGAGGAGGCTCTTCAGATCCTGCCGGCTGAGGGATGGGTTCTTGGAGAGGACGAGCGCGCCGACTCCGGCTGCCAGAGGAGTGGCGGCTGACGTACCGCCAAATCTGTTGGTGTGTAGTCCGTCCGCTCCCCCCTGGGCGGCGGACCCCAGATTGAAGCCCCGGTTCGGGGTCGAGACATCCGTCGTGAAGATGGCGTTCACCCCTCCGCTCGAAGGCGCCACGACGGAGAGCTCCGGTCCGACATTCGAGTAGCTCGCCCGTTGCGCCTGGTCCGTCGAGGCCCCTACCGCGATGGCGTTGCGGTCCCGAGCGGGAAAGCCGACCGGGCTTCCAGAACCGTTCCCCGCGGCGCAGAACACCGCCGCTCCCCTCCCTTCACGTCCTCTTCCGGCGTCCTCGAGAGCCAATCGCACATCCGAGCTCTCTCCTCCGTTCCAGGAGCACGAGAGGATGTCGGCATGCTTCGCCGCGTAACGGATCGCGTCCGCAACCCGCTCGTCCGGCGCCAGATCGTCGGCATGGAAGATCTTGACGGGCAGGATACGGCACTTCGATGCCACTCCTACGGAACCTCCATTCAGACCCCCGGCTGCGACGAGCCCGGCGCAGCAGGTACCATGGATGTCGTTCCCCTGCATCTGGTCATACGGGGACTGAAACTTCTTCGGCCGGGGATTGAAGTGATCCGGGTGATCATTGGGCAAGAAGAAGTCCCGGCCGATCTGATCCTTGGCGGTTGGATCAGGGTTCTTCCAGATGTTCGGCTTGAGGTTGGGATGATCCACGTCCACTCCGTCGTCGAGGATGGCGACGACGATATCCGGTTTGCCGGTCGTGATCTTCCAGGCTTCGGTGACGTTGAGGTCTTCTCCTTTGAGCGCCTCATCCTTGCCAGGATTCTTCAGATGCCATTCCTGGGACAGAATGTTGGGAGGGATGTAGCGACTGTATTGAGAGACGAAGTTCGGCGTCACCATCACCACCTCTTCGAGCTGCGTCAGCTCGTTCGAGATCCTCACGAGGTCCTCCCCGGAATATTTCCTCTCCGGGTGATAAACGACGACCTGCTGGGGGACGAACGCGTTCATCCTGCGCACCACGAGACGATAATTTTTCAGGATAGCCTGGCGGCGCTTGTCTGAAACCCCCGGCCCGAAGCGGACCACCAGCTCGCGGTAGACCACCCGCAGCAAGCCGCTGGCCGTTTCCCGGAAAACCGCGGGAGGAGGCCCTTGCTGCGGCTCCGGAACGGCAGCCCTGGCGGACTCCCGACCGATCTCGAAAAAGGCGCGGGATGCGCGCGTCACCAGAGCCGCGGCGTTGATCGGGTCCCGGTTTCGCCGAGTCGAGACTGCGACGCCGAGGCTCCGGGTGACCGGGTCCGCGAGAACCTCGCTATCGAGGCGAGTGAGTCGAATCGTGTGTCCCGTCTTGTCCAGCAGATCCACAGCAGATCCCTCCTTGGCTTCAGGCCGGCGGTGCTCTCGTGCCGTGTTCCTGTTCAGACGGACGCCAACTCGACTTTTCAGGGGCTCATCGTCCTGCAGTTCGTCTCCTCGTCTCATCTCGGCTCCCCCGGCAGCTCCAGCCGCAGCCGCCGGTCGGTTCCGAAGCGCACCACGATCTCGCCGGCGCGGTCGGTGCGCAGCACGCGGGCCTGGTGACGGCCCAGGCGCTCGACGACCTCGGGCGAGGGGTGGTGGTAGCGGTTGTCGATCCCCACCGAGATCAGGGCGAGGCGCGGCGCCACGGCGTCGAGGAAGGTTTCGGTGGACGAGGTGCGGCTGCCGTGGTGGGCGACCTTCAGGAGGTCGGCCCGCAGCGCCGGCGCGCAGCAGTCCGCCAGATCGTGCTCGGCCCAGCTCTCGATGTCGCCGGTGAGCAGCGCGCGCCGGCCATGGACCTCGGCGAGCAGCACCAGCGAGCGCTCGTTGACGGGATGGTGATCGTCCGCCGCCGGATGGAGCGCGATGAGGCGCCAGCGGCCGAAGGCGATCTTCTTTCCCCGCCACAGGAACCGGGGCCGCACTCCGGGGAGCGACAGCAGCTTGCCGGCGCAGCCGGAGCGGTCCCAACCGGGGGCCATCCACACCTCGCGCACGGGGAGATAGGCGGCGATGTCCACCAGCCCGCCGCAATGGTCGTGATCGGGATGGGTCATCACCAGGGCATCCAGGCGGCTCACCCCCTCTCCCAGCAGCGCCGGCAGCAGCGCCCGCCCTCCCATGTCGCCCCCCCGAGAGCCGCCGCCGTCCACCAGCAGGGCGCGATCGCCGTCGCGCAGCAGGATGGAATCGCCCTGGCCGACGTCGATCATCGCCAGCTCGGGGTCGGGAGGGCTGGGCCGGTGAAGAGCAAGGACGAAAAGGACGGCAGGGACGGCAAGGACGGTGAGCTCGACGGCGTGGCGCCGGAAGGTTCGGCGGCGCGGCAGGAGGAGAAGGGCGGCCACGGTTGCCGCGATCAGCCAGGCGCACGCCGGCGAGATGGCGAGCGGCACGGGCAGCCAGACCTCCGGCGGGGTCTTCGAGGGCCAGGAAAAGGGCACCGCCAGGAGGTCGAGCGCCGGCAGCAGGGCTCCGGCGAGCGATGGCGAGACCAGGGCCACAGCCGTCCAGACCAGCGAGGCGATCAGCGCCAGGCCCGTCCACGGCACGGCCGGCAGGTTGAGCAGCGGCGCCAGCGGCGACAGCATGTGGAACCGGGGCAGCGACCAGGGAAGCGTCGCGAGCTGGGCCCCCACGCTGGCGGCGACGGTCTCCACAGCTCGAGTGGGAAGCCGGCGCCCCTGCCAGCGGCGGGCGAGAGCGGGCGCCAGCAGCAGCAGGCCCGCGGTGGCCGACACGGTGAGCTGGAAGGCGGGCGAGAGCGCCAGGGCCGGCTGATCGAGCAGCAGCAGGATCACCGCCCAGCCCAGGGCGTTGGCGGCGGCCGGCGGCCGCTCGGCCAGCAGCGCCAGCACGGCGAGCCCACCCATCACCGCCGAGCGCACCAGCGCGGGCAGCGGCCCCACCAGCAGCAGGTAGAGGACGATCGCGGCCAGCATCAGGAGCAACCGCGGCACGCGGGGGAGCCAGCCGCCCAGCAGCCAGACCATCCCCGCCACCAGCGCCACGTGCACGCCGGAGACGGACATCAGGTGATAGACGCCGGTGACGCGCAGGCCGCGCATCCACGCCAGGGGCAGCCCCGAGACGTCGCCCAGGACCAGCGCCCGGGCCAGCGCCCGCCCCTCCCCGCTCTCGGGTCCGGCGTCACGGTAGGCCCTCTCCACCCGGAAACGGAGCGCTCCCGAGAGGCGCTCCAACGGTCCGGGCGGGCTCTCGATCTCCACGAGCTGGCGGCTCTTGACCCGCAGCCGCCAGGGGCCGGGCGGCGACGGGAGACGGTTGGCGAAGCCGGGCGAGCGGGTGAGATAGCCCTTGGCGCGGAGAGTGGTGCCGAACGGCGGCGGCAGCTCCTCGGGATCGGGCAGGTGAAGGCTCACGTCGAGCGCGGGAGACAGCACGCGATCCCCCTGGAGCAGTCGCACCACCTGCGCCGGAGCGGACCATCCCTCGTCGTCCGGCGTCCAGTGCCCGGCGACCTTGAGGACGGCCTCCACCGGGCGGTCGCCGCTGACGCCGGCGGCGGGATCGCCGGGCAGGTCGAGGCGCACCGCGGCGGCGAGGAGGCCGAGGGCGAGACAGGCGAGGCAGACCCCCGTCCGCCGCCCGAGAGCCAGGCCCGCCAGCGCCAGCGCCGCCAGGAGGGAAACGGGCAGGTACGAGACTTGAAACGCCAGCAGGGTGCCGGCCGCGAACGCCGCGGCCGGAAGGAGCATGGGCTTGTTGCGCAGGTCCAGAGTGAGGAGGCGATTTTGATGGTCCATGCCCCCCAATGAACGTAAAATCCCGGCCGTCTCTGGCAAAGCATTGACAGACGGCCACTTAGGAGGGGTAAAAATACGGCTTCAGGAAGCTTCCGCTTCCGGCGAGAACAGCGACAGCACCGGCAATCCCAGCTTG
Organism: Thermoanaerobaculia bacterium; assembly: GCA_036402955.1. Taxonomy (GTDB): domain Bacteria; phylum Acidobacteriota; class Thermoanaerobaculia; order Multivoradales; family UBA5704; genus DATARR01. The sequence goes on along the minus strand of DASWRX010000272.1, from coordinate 468 downwards.
CGGCGGAGGGTCTGGCGGGCCAGGCGCTCGCGGGAGATCTCCAGCTCCTCCTCAGGCAGGCGGCCGCCGAGCGAGGCGAGGGTCTTCTCCACCGCCGCGTCGATCTCGCGCCGCTGGTCTCCATCCAATCCGTCTCCCGCCCCATCGAGCATCTCCCGGTCCAGCGCCGAGAGGCGGTCCTCCACCTCCTGCGGGTCGCCGCCGAGAGCGGTGAGGCGGGCGGCGAGGGCTTCGCGGCCGGGGAGGCTCGCGGGCAGGGCGGCGGCGAGGGCGGCGAGGCGCGGCGCCACCTCGAAGTCGGGGGCCACGGCGCGGTGAGCCGGAGCGGTCAGCTCGCGCAGGTCGGCCCAGGCGGCCTCGACGGCGGGAGCGCAGTAGCGGAGGCTGGAGATCTTCCCCTTGGCGCCCCGCTCCTTGCGGCGGGCGAAAACTTCCTCGAGCGTGCGCCGCACCAGATCGAGCGGCACC
>DASWRX010000271.1:0-9061 GCA_036402955.1 Thermoanaerobaculia bacterium | reverse complement strand
GGGCGTGTAGCCGCCAGGTGGGGGCGTGTAGCCGCCGGGCGGTGGTGTGTAAGTGGCCGGCGGGGGCGTCTGCGCGGCCGGTGCCGTCACGCTTGGGTTGCTGCTCGGGGGCGGGACGGCACTGATGACCGTGGGGTTCGTCACAACGATCGAGGCGAAGCCACTGCGCGTCATCGCCTGGTTGACGTCGGCCATCATCTCGCGGCCCGACTGGTAGCGCAGGTTCGGGTCTTTGGCGAGCGCACGCTGCAGGATCGGCCCGAACTGCTGCGCCACCGCGCCGCGCAGGGGCGACAGCGGCACCGGCTCTTGCAGGTGCTTCATCAGCACCTCGACGGTGGTGTTGCCGCTGAAGGGGACCTGGCCGGTCAGCATCTGGTAGACCATGACCCCGAGGGCGTAGAGATCCGAGCGCGGGTCGGCGCGGCCCTGGGCCTGCTCGGGGGCCATGTACTCCGGCGTCCCGATGCCGACCCCCGCCTGGGTCAGATTATCGTTGCCCTCCAGCGCCTTGGCGATGCCGAAGTCGGCCAGGTAGGCGCGGTCGTCCTCGTCGATCAGGATGTTCGCCGGCTTGACGTCGCGGTGGATGACCCGGTTGGCGTGCGCGTAGTCGAGCGCGTCGCCCACCTGGGAGACGATGTCGAGCGCGACCGCCAGGGTCATCGGCCGGTCCCCCTGGAGCAGCAGCTTCAGGTTGGTGCCGCGCACGTACTCCATGGCGATGAAGGCGAGGCCCTCCTCGCTCTGCTCGACCACGTCGTGGATGGTGACGATGTGGGGATGGGTCAGGATGCCGGCGCTCTGCGCCTCGCGCATGAAGCGGATCCGGAACTGCTCCATCTCCTGGTCCTTGATGGAGTAGCCGATGCGGAAGGTCTTGAGCGCCACCAGCCGGCCGATCAGCGGGTCGCGGGCGAGGAACACCACGCCCATGGCACCTTTGCCGATCTCGTCGACGATCTCGTAGCGGCCAAGCTTGGTCGGAGTCAGGGGAAGCATGGTAAAAGCGCTTTTTCGCCTCGCCATTCTAGGCCGGGCCGGTCTCCGAGTCAAACCGGAATCTCCAGGTAAGTGCTAGTCCTTTTTACAGTTAGGGGAAAAGTGAGAGAGTCTTCGCGGGCGTCCCCTTGTGGTATATTTGCGCCCTTGATCTTTGCCCCTGAAGGAGGTCCAGACGATGCAGGTGGATAGTCCGGAGAAACTCCGCAACGTTGCCGTGGCCGGCCACAACGACACCGGCAAGACCACGCTCGTGAGCTCGCTGCTCTACGCGGGTGGCGTCACGACCCGCCTGCACCGGGTCGAGGACGGCAACACCCTGACCGATTTCGATCACGAGGAGATCGAGCGCAAGATCTCGATCGGCCTCACCCCCGCCTTCGTCCCCTGGCAGGGACACAAGATCAACCTCATCGACTGTCCCGGCTACGGCATCTTCTTCACCGAGACCCAGCAGGGGCTGCGCGCCGCCGACGCGGCCCTCCTCTGCGTCAACGGCGTCGCCGGGGTCGAGGTCAACACCGAGAAGGTCTGGGCCTGCGCCGCCGACTTCGAGCTGCCGGTGATGGTGAACCTCACCAAGATGGACCGCGAGCGCGCCGACTTCGGCCGCACGCTCGAGGGGCTGCACAAGCGGTTCGGCCGCTCGCTGCTGCCGGTCCAGATCCCGATCGGCCAGGAGGCCGGCTTCACCGGCGTCGTCGACCTGGTGGCCCTGAAGGCCTACACCTTCAGCCGCGACGGCAACGGCAAGGCGACGCCGGCGGAGATCCCGGCCAACCTCAAGGACGAGGTCGAGACCCACCGCGCGCGGCTGGTGGAGGCGGTCGCCGAGACGGACGACAAGCTGATGGAGGGCTTCTTCGAGAGCGGCACGATCTCCCAGGAGGACCTCGTGGCCGGGCTGCGCCGCGCCATCCTGAGCCGCCAGATCTTCCCGGTGACGCTGTCGGCCGGCGCCCACGGCATCGGTCCCTCGGCGCTGCTCGACGCCTTCCTCGCCCTGCTCCCCTCCCCGGCCGAGCGCCCGCCGTTCCCGGCGCAGACCGTGGGCGGCGAGGCGATCGCGCTCCCCGGCGATCCCGCCGGTCCGCTGGCGGTCCTGGTCTTCAAGACCCTCTCCGACCCGTTCACCGGCAAGGTGTCGATCCTGCGCGTCGTCTCCGGCACGCTGATCACCGACTCCACCGTCTGGAACGTCCGCGCCGAGGAGGCCGAGCGCCTCGGCCACCTGGTGGAGATGCAGGGCAAGCAGGGGACCAACGTCCACCACCTGATCGCCGGGGACATCGGCGGCGTCGCCAAGGCCAAGCTCACCGCCACCGGCGACACCCTCTCGTCCAAGGAGCGGCCGATCAAGCTCGGCTGGATCAAGGTCGCCGAGCCGGCCATGGCGTTCGCCGTCGAGCCCAAGTCGAAGGGGGACGAGGAGAAGATCGGCGACGCCCTGCACCGGCTGATGGACGAGGACATCGCCCTCCACGCCGGGCGCGACGCCGAGACCCACGAGCACCTGCTCTCCGGCAACGGCCAGCTCCACATCGAGATCGCCGTCGCCAAGCTCAAGCACCGCTACCACGTCGACGTCCTCCTCCATCCGCCCAAGGTGCCGTACCGCGAGACGATCGGCAAGCCCGCCGACGGCCACGGCCGGCACAAGAAGCAGACCGGCGGCCGCGGCCAGTTCGCCGACTGCAAGATCAAGATCGAGCCGCTGCCGCGCGGCGAGGACTTCTCCTTCGCCGACGAGATCTTCGGCGGCGCCATCCCGCACAACTACCGGCCGGCGGTCGAGAAGGGCATCCAGGAGGCCCGGCGCCGCGGCTATCTCGCCGGCTTTCCCGTGGTCGACTTCAAGGTGCGGCTGCTCGACGGCCAGTACCACGACGTCGACTCCTCCGAGATGGCGTTCAAGATCGCCGGCTCGCTCGCCTTCAAGGACGCCATGGCGAACGCCCGGCCGACGATCCTCGAGCCGGTCATGAAAGTGGACATCACCACCACCGAGGAGTTCACCGGCGACATCATGGGCGACCTCTCGCACCGGCGCGGCCGCCCGCAGGGCATGGACGCCGAGAACGGCAGCCAGGTCATCAAGGCCCTGGTGCCGATGTCCGAGATGCTGGACTACGACCGCATCCTGCGCGCCATGACCCAGGGGAGGTCGAGCTTCCACATGGAGTTCTCGCATTACGAGGAGGTCCCCAAGCTGGTCCAGGACAAGCTCGTCGCCGAGGCCCAGAAGCACCGCCAGGAGGAGCACGAGTAGGCGATCCCTCCGGACCCTCCTGACGTTGTACAATCTCCAATTCCGGGCGTCCGGTCGGACGCCCGGCTTCCATACCGAAAACCACGGGAGATCGAACCTTGATCCAAGCGTCTCAACTGCGCACCGGCATGTGCATCCTGTTCGAAGGCGACATCTGCCGTGTGATGACCTCGCACCACGTCACGCCCGGCAACCTGCGCGGCTTCGTTCAGGCCAAGATGCGCAACCTGCGGAACGGCAACAGCTTCGAGCACCGCTTCAGCTCCACCGAGAAGGTCGAGCGGGCGATCCTCGACACCCAGCCGATGGAGTACCTCTATTCCGACCCGTCGGGCCACCACTTCATGAACCAGGACAGCTACGAGCAGATCACGCTCGACGACGAGGTCCTCGGCGACTCCATGCTCTACCTGCTGCCCAACACGGTCATCCAGATCGACTTCTATGACGAGAAGCCGGTCGGCATCGAGCTGCCGAACACGGTGACCCTCGAGGTCGTCGATACCGAGCCCAGCATGAAGGGGGCCACGGCCAGCGCCTCCTACAAGCCGGCCAAGATGGAGACCGGCCTCACGGTCATGGTGCCCCCCTTCATCGAGGTGGGGACCAAGATCATCATCGACACCCGCGAGAACAAGTACCTGAGCCGCTCGTGAACCCCCAACTCCTCGTCGAAGGCCTCACCTGGTTCGTGGTCTTCCTGTTCTCGACCACCCTCCATGAGGCGGGGCACGCCTTCGCGGCCCTGAAGCTCGGAGATCCCACCGCCTACGAGGGGGGGCAGGTCTCCCTCAACCCCATTCCCCACATCCGGCGGTCGCCGATCGGGATGCTCCTGGTCCCCCTCGTCACCTTCGCCACCACTCACTGGATGATGGGCTGGGCGAGCGCTCCCTACGATCCCCTCTGGGCCCACCGCTACCCGAAGCGGGCGGCCGTGATGGCCTCCGCCGGGCCCGCAGCCAACCTGCTGCTGGTGATCGTGTCGGGGCTGCTCATCCGGGCGGGGGTCTGGACCGGCACCTTCTACGCGCCCGACACCGCGAATTTCACCACGGTGACGGCGGCGGCCGCGGGGAGCTGGGCCGCGGCGGCGGTCACGCCGCTATCGATCCTCTTCTCGCTCAACCTCCTCCTCTTCACCTTCAACCTGCTCCCCCTGCCGCCGCTCGACGGCAGCGCCATCCTGCCGGGCGTCATGAGCGACGACTGGGCCCGGCGCTTCCACGAGCTCCTGCGCCAGCCGATGTTCTCGATGATCGGCCTGCTGGCCGCCTGGCGGATCTTCCCTCTCATCTCCGGCCCGATGCAGACGCTGGCGCTCAACCTGCTCTATCCGGGAGCCGGGTACCATTGAAGACCTTCGCGGCGATCGCGCTCCTCCTGCTGGCCGCCCTGGTTGCCGCCAGGGCCTCAGCGGCGGCGCCCGCGCCGCTGCTGCTGACCGGCGCGCGGGTTCTCGACCCGTCCGGCGAGCGGCTCCTCAGCGGCCAGGACGTGCTGATCGAGAACGGCCGGATCGCCGCGGTCGGGGCCACCGGCACGCTTCCAGCGCCGGCCGGCGCGCAACGGCTCGACCTCTCCGGGCTGACGCTGATCCCCGGCCTGATCGAGATGCACTCGCACCTCCTGCTCCACCCTTATGACGAGACCCCCTGGGACGACCAGGTCCTGAAGGAGCCGCTCGAGCTGCGGACGATCCGCGCCGTGGTGGCGGCCCGGGCCACCCTGGAGGCGGGGTTCACCACGGTGCGCGATCTGGGCACCGAGGGAGCGGGCTTCGCCGACGTCTCCCTGCGGGACGCGATCGCCGCCGGCATGATCCCTGGGCCGCGCGTCTTCGCCGCCACCCGCGCGCTGGTCGCCACCGGCTCCTATGGACCGTCCGGCTTCGATCCGCGCTGGGAGATCCCGAAGGGAGCGCAGGTGGTGGACGGCCCGGTCGCCATGCGCAAGGCCGTGCGCGAGCAGATCGCCGCCGGCGCCGACTGGATCAAGGTCTACGCCGACTACCGCCGCCGTCCGGGCGTCACCACGCCCACCTTCACCCAGGAGGAGATGGCCGCCGCGGTGGACGAGGCGCGGAGCGCGGGGCTCCCCGTCGCGGCCCACGCCTACACCGAGGAGGGCATCCGCCGCGCCGTCCTCGCCGGCGTGGCGACGATCGAGCACGGCACCTACGTCACCGACGAGCTGCTGGCCTTGATGAAGCGGAAGGGCGTCGCGCTGGTCCCCACCCTCGCCGCCGCGGACGCGATCTCCCGCTACGCCGGCTGGAAACCCGGGCAGCCCGAGCCCACCCGCGTCAAGGAATCCCGCGACATGTTCGCGCGCGCCCTGAAGTCGGGAGTGACGATCGCCAGCGGCAGCGACGTCGGCGTCTTCGCCCACGGCGAGAACGCTCGCGAGCTGAAGCTGATGGTGGCCTACGGCATGTCGCCCGGGCAGGCCCTGCGGGCGGCGACGATCACTGCGGCGGCCGTTCTGAGGAAGGACAAGGAGCTGGGGCGGATCGCCCCCGGCTACCTCGCCGACCTGGTGGCCGTGAAGGGCGATCCGCTGGCCGACATCTCGGCGATCGAGAAGCCGGTGGTGGTGGTCAAGGGGGGGCAGGTGGCGCTGGAGCGGCGCTAGGCTTCTTCGGCGGCGCCATCCCCGGCTGATACAGCACCGGCCGTCCCGCCTTCTCCTTCGCCTCCTTCACCATCCGCCGCACGTCCGCCAGGAGCTTCCTGGCGTCGTAGACGATGCCGTCCTTGATGGTGTACTTGACGCCTCCCACCCGCACGACCTCGTTCTTGTCGTTGAGCTTGATGGCGCCGGTGCCGTAGAGCACGGCCAGGTTCTCCAGGGGGTTCTCCTCGACCACCACGAGGTCGGCGAGCTTGCCGGGCTCGACCGAGCCGATCTCCTTGTCCATTCCCAGCGCCTCGGCCCCCTTGAGGGTGGCGGCGCGGATCACCTCCAGCGGATGGAACCCGGCCTCGCGCAGCAGCTCCAGCTCGCGGACGTAGGAGAAGCCGTAGAGCTCGTAGATGAAGCCGCTGTCCGTGCCCACGGTCACCCGGCCGCCGCGGTTCTTGTACTCGTTGACGAAGGCCATCCAGAGGCGGTAGTTGTTCTTCCAGTCGATCTCGTTCTCGGTCGTCCAGTAGTACCAGTAGGCGCCGTGCGACTGCCGGCTGGGGGCGTAGAAGTCCCACAGCGAGGGGAGGGTGTACTCATCGTGCCACTCGGCGCGGCGGGCTCGCATCAGGTCGCGGCTCGCCTCGTAGATGTTGAACGTGGGATCGATCGTGAAGTCGAGCTTGATCAGCTCGTCCATCACCTCGTTCCACCGCTTCGAGAACGGCGGCGCCGCCTGCTTCCACAGCCGCCCGGCCTGGCCGAAACGGTGCGACTCGTCGGCGTAGTTGTAGTCGAGCGGGTAGTCTTGGATCGTGCGGTCGTCGAACAGCGCCTCCGGCAGACCGTACCAGTGCTCCATCGAGGTGAGCCCCCAGCGGGCCGTGGTCAGGACGTTGGCCCGCGCCACGTCCATCTGCGCGTGGTGGCAGGCGGAGCGCAGCCCCTTCTTCTTCACCTCCTCGATCGCCGCCTGCAGGATGTCCGGACGGTAGCCGAAGAACTTGACGCCGTCGGCCCCGCGGACGGCGATCTCGTCCACCCACCGCCGCGCCTCCTTGGGGTCGGTGAACGGTGCCTCGCGCTCCGCGCCGAAGACGATGTAAGCCTTGATGCGCGGGGCCGTGATCTCGTTGCGGGCGCTCTTCGCCCGCTGGCCGAGCGTCCAGTCGACGCCGTTGAGGCTGCCCGGATCGCGGATCGTGGTGACGCCGTTCCCCATCCAGAGCTTGTAGACGTACTCGGCTGGGGTCCCCTGCTCCTTGCCGCCGATGTGCCCGTGCATGTCGATGAACCCGGGCAGGACGTACATGCCGTGGAGGTCCATCTCGCGGTCTCCCGGCTCCGCCTTGAGCCGGTGCTCGGGGTCGGGAGCGGCCCCCGGGCTGCCGACCGGCACCACCTGGGCGATCCGGTTCTTCTCGATCACGATATCCACCGGACCCATCGGCGGCGCGCCGGTGCCGTCGATCAGCGTCACGCCGCGCAGGATCAGCCGCTTGAAGGGACCCTCCCCCTCGGCCCGCGGCGGCGCCGGCAGGATCGAGGCATCCTCCTTGCCGGCCTTCTTCTCCTTGGTGGCCGTCCTTTCCGCCCCCCGCGCGGCCAGGCAGCCGGCGAGCAGGAGGATGGAGCACAGCCACGAGATCTTTATCTTCATCGATCGATCCTCTCCGGAAGCCGGAATTCTACGGCATCACGCGGCGGCGAGGCACGACGATCATCACCCCGGCCGCCGCCGCCAGGGCAAGCAGGGCGCCGGCGTTGAAGGCGGTGGCCGATCCCCAGCGGTCCCAGAGAGCTCCGAAAAGGAGCGAGGCGGGGAGCGCCCCGATGCCGATCGCCAGGTTGTACCAGCCGAAGGCAGCCCCGCGCCGCTCCTGAGGGACGAGGTCGGCCACCAGCGCCTTCTCCACCCCTTCGGTCAGACCGAAGTAGATGCCGTAGGCGGCGAACAGCGCCCAGGCGTGCCACGCCTGCCCGGCGCGGCCGAAGAGGAAGTAGACGGCGGCGTAGACCAGCCAGCCGGCGGCGATGAGCGGCTTGCGGCCGATCCGGTCCGAGAGGATGCCGCCCGGGGTGTTGGAGACCGACTTGACCAGGTTGAGCAGGGCCCAGAGGATGGGGATGAGGCTCGTGGCCACCCCGAGTTGGCCGGCCCGCAGGAGGAGAAAGGCATCGGTGGAGTTGCCGAGGGTGAACAGCAGGAGGACGACGAGGTAGGCCCAGAACCGTCCGCCGAGGGGCATCTTGAGGTCGACGTCCCCTTCTTTCTTCGGCGGCGCCGTCCGCGGCACCTCGCGCACCCCGAAGATCAGTGCCAGCACCGCCAGGGCCCCGGGGATGGCGGTGAGCAGGAAGACGGTGCGCAGCGGCAGGCCTTCCCAGCGCAGGAAGACGAAGGCGAGAAGCGGCCCCACCACGGCGCCCAGATTGTCGGCGGCGTTGTGGAATCCGAAGGCCCGGCCGCGGATGGCAGGAGCCACCGAATCGGCGATCAGCGCGTCACGGGGGGAGGTGCGGATCCCCTTGCCGACCCGGTCGGTCACCCGGATCGCCAGCACCTGGCCGGGCGACCGGCTGAGGCCGATCAGCGGGCGGACCACCGACGCCAGCGCATAACCGGCGAGCACCAGGGGCTTGCGGCGCGAGACGCGGTCCGACCACCAGCCGCTGGCGAATTTGAGCAGCGCCGCCGTGGTCTCGGCGATCCCTTCGATGGTGCCTACGTAGGTGGCGCTCGCCCCCAGCACCGTCGCCAGGAAGACCGGCAGCAGCGGATAGGTCATCTCCGTCGCCACGTCGGTGAGGAAGCTCACCGCGCCGAGAGCGACGACGTTGCGGCCCAGGCGGGAGACGAGGGAGGAGGAGCGCTCCATGGGAGCGGGATTCTAAAACAAACGGCCGGCGCTCCTCGCGCCGGCCGTCGGTACAGCTCAAAACAACTGTGGAGTGTGGAGCTAGACGCTCTTCTTCGGGGTCGAGGTCTGGGCCTTTCCGGCTTTCTGGGTCGAAGGCTTCTTGGCTCCCTCTCCCTTGGCCACCTTCTTCGGGGCCGCCTCCCGCTTCGCCTTGGCGGATTCGTCGACCCTCTTGTTGGGCTTCTCCACCTTGGGGCTTCCCCCCTTGGCCTTGGGAGCCTTGGATTCCTTGACCGGCTCGGCC
>DASWRX010000270.1:0-21365 GCA_036402955.1 Thermoanaerobaculia bacterium | reverse complement strand
TGTGCATCATCGGCGGGTCCCAACCCGCCCGGTCCCGTGGGCCGCCCAAGCCTCATTGAGACCGCCACGTCACTCCAGGTAGGAGGCGTGGACCCTCGACACAACAATATGTTGGGGCACGGGATTCCAAATGTCAACAGGGTCAGGAGAGGAATTTCTCAACGGCCAAGCAGGTTTAGCGAGCGGCCAAAAGCTGGGTCGTCCGCGAGCAGCATGGCGACGACTTCCCGGAGGTTCTCGTTCAACTCGTCGAGGCTCTCGGCTTGGGTGTGCGCGCCCGGGAAGCCTGGCACGTAGCCGACGTAGAGGCCCGTATCCGGACATTTCTCGATCACCGCCGTATAGGTCCGCATCGCCTTCCTCCTCTGGGGATCGTACCATCAACGACCACCCCGTTCCCCCCTGTGGTACTGTTTCGCGCAGTCCGAAAACGGGCTGAAATCGGAGGGCAGAGCATGAAGAAATTTGGCATCCTTTTCGGCCAGGAGGACACGTTCCCCTGGGCCTTGATCGACCGGGTGAACGCGCGGAACGCCGGTGTCCTGGCGGAGCCGGTCCGCATCGACAAGCTGATCCAGGGGGAGCCCTCGGGCTACGACGTCATCATCGACCGCATCTCCCAGGACGTCCCCTTCTATCGCGGCTTTCTGAAGAACGCCGCCCTCAACGGCACGGCGGTGGTCAACAACCCGTTCTGGTGGAGCGCCGACGAAAAGTTCTTCAACAACTGCCTGGCGACCAAGATCGGCGTCGCCGTTCCCAAGACCGTGCTGCTCCCCTCCAAGGAGCATCCGCCGGACACCAGCGACAAGTCGTTCCGCAACCTCGCCTATCCGCTCGACTGGGAGGGGATCTTCGACTACATCGGATTCCCGGCCTTCTTCAAGCCCTTCGCCGGCGGCGGCTGGAAGAGCGTCTACCGGGTGACGAGCCCGGACGACTTCTTCAGGGCCTACGACGAGACCGGCCAGCTCGTGATGATGCTCCAGGAGGAGATCGTCTTCAACGAGTACTTCCGCTGCTACAGCCTCGACTGCAAGGACATCCACATCATGCAGTACGACCCCCGGCAGCCGTTCCACCAGCGGTACGTGCGCAACGGCCCGCCGGTCGATCCGGCGCTGCTCCAGAAGGTGCACGACGACGTGCTGGCGCTCAACGTCTGGCTCGGCTACGACTTCAACACGGTCGAGATGGCGGTGCGCGACGGCGTTCCCTACGCCATCGACTTCTGCAACCCGGCGCCGGACGCCGACGTCAACTCGATCGGCCAGGACAACTTCTCCTGGATCGTCGACCGGGCGGCCGACATGGTGATCCGCAAGGCGACGGCGCACGCCGCGGGCGGGGACAACCTGCGCTGGGGACGGTACGTCCAGAAGGCGGCGGCGCCGCCGGCGCCCGCCGTGGGGGTCGCCGCGGGGGCGGCCGCCCTGGGGAACGTGGTGGCGACCGCGGTCGGCGCGGTGCAGGCGGTGACCGGGGCGCTCTCGCCGAAGGAGTAGATCCTCATGGCCGACGCGAAGCTGTTCACGCTGGGGATCGAGGAGGAGTTCCAGCTCATCGATCCGGAGACGCGCGACCTTCGCTCGCACGTCCAGTACCTCCTCGACGACGAGCACACGCTGGCGGACCAGTTGAAGCCGGAGCTGCACCAGTCCGTCATCGAGGTGGGGACGAACATCTGCCAGGACGTCCACGAGGCCCGCCGCGAGATCACCGCTCTGCGTAGCAACCTGGCGAAGCTCGCCCGGCGCAACGGCCTGACCATCGCGGCGGCGGGCACCCATCCCTTCGCGCACTGGAAGGACCAGCTCATCTCGCCCAACGAGCGCTACCAGGAGATCGTCGCGGACCTTCAGGAGATCGCGCGGGCGAACCTGATCTTCGGCCTCCACGTGCACGTCGGCATCGACGACCGCGAGGTGGCGATCCACATCATGAACGCCGCCCGCTACTTCCTGCCGCACATCCTGGCGCTGTCGACCAACTCCCCCTTCTGGCAGGGCCGGAACACGGGCCTGAAGTCCTTCCGCAGCAAGGTCTTCGACCGCTTCCCGCGCACCGGCATCCCGGACCACTTCACCAGCCTCTCCGAGTACGAGAACTACATCAAGCTGCTGATCCAGACCCGGTGCATCGACAACGCCAAGAAGATCTGGTGGGACATCCGCATGCACCCGTTCTTCAACACCCTGGAATACCGGATCTGCGACGTGCCGATGCGGGTGGACGAGACGATCGCGCTGGCGGCGCTGATCCAGGCGGTCACCGTCAAGCTCTACAAGCTGATCCGGCAGAACCTCGGCTTCCGGCTCTACCGGCGCCTGCTGCTCAACGAAAACAAATGGCGCGCCGCCCGGCACGGCATCTCGGGCAAGCTGATCGACTTCGGCAAGAAGGAGGAGGTGGACTGCGTGGCGCTGATCCACGAGCTCCTCGCCTTCGTGGACGACGTCGTGGACGAGCTGGGGAGCCGGCAGGAGATCGACTCCATCCACCACATCCTGCACACGGGGACCGGAGCGGACCGCCAGATCGCGGTCTTCGAGGCGACCCACGACGTCCGCAGCGTCGTGGACTTCATCGTGCAGGAAACCCACCACGGGCTGGAGTGAGGGTTCCCTGATGGTTCCGGAGATCCGCCGCGCCTACAACGCCGGTTTCACCCGGGAGCGCTACGACCGGCTGGTGCGCGACCTGGAGCGGGACGCGGGGAGCCCCTCCGTCTTCCGGATCTGCGAAACGCCGGTCTTCCTCTCCGCGCGGCTCACCGGCGAGCTGATCGAGGCGGCCCATGAGGTGCTGGGCTTCGTCACCTCTCCGGAGTACCTCGAGCAGGCCGGCCGCGCCGTGCCGCCGCGCCTCCGCGTGCCCGGCGACGAGGGGCACACCGTGCTCTTCCAGGTCGACTTCGCCATCGCGCGGGGGGAGGACGGCGAGCTGACGCCGCGGCTCATCGAGCTCCAGGGCTTCCCGTCGCTCTACGGCTTCCAGTGGCTGCTCGAAAAGGAGTTCCGCGCCCACTTCCCGGCGATCCCGGCGGATTGGTCCCCCTATTTCGGGGGCCTCGACGCCGCGACCTATCCCGCCGTTCTGCGGGACGTGATCGTGGCCGATTGCGACCCGGAGAACGTCGTCCTCCTGGAGATCGATCCCGGGCACCAGAAGACGCGGATCGACTTCCACGTCACCCGCCAGCTCCTGGGCATCCCGATCGTCGACGCGCGGGAGGTGATCGAGCGGAACGGCCGGCTCTTCTACCCGCGGGACGGGCGCGAGGTGCCCATCCGGCGGATCTACAACCGGGTGATCTTCGACGAGGTGGAGAGGAAGGGGCTCGACCTCTCGCGCATCTTCCACCGCAACCTGGTGGACGTGACCTGGGTGGGGCATCCGAACTGGTATCTCAAGCTGAGCAAGTTCTCGCTCCCCTTCATCAAGAGCCGCTACTGCCCGCCCACCTGGTTCGTGAGCGACCTCGCGGAGTTGCCGGAGGACCTGGAGAGCTACGTGCTGAAGCCGCTCTTCTCCTTCGCGGGCCTGGGGGTCGAGATCGGCCCGTCGCGGGAGCGCCTGCGCGCGCTGCCGGACCCCGAGAACTTCATCCTCCAGAGGAAGGTCGACTACGCCCCGGCGATCGAGACCCCGGACGACCCGGCGAAGGCCGAGATCCGCATGATGTTCGTCTGGAAGGATCGCCCCCGCCTCGTCAACAACCTCGTCCGCGTCAGCAAGGGCGCGATGATGGGGGTGGACTTCAACAAGGACAAGACCTGGATCGGCGCGAGCCTGGCGTATCATCCGCCGCTCGATCTTCCGCCGCTCGGGTGAGGCACTCTCCTGCTATGCTTCTGTATGGAAGCGAGGTCTAGACGATGAGTGCTGTCCGCCTGGAGATTCCTGAAGAGACGCTGATCAGTCTCAAGACCGATCCGGAATCCTTCGCCGAGGATCTGAAGATGCTCGCCGCGGTAAAGCTGTTCGAGCTGGGGAAGCTGTCCTCCGGACGGGCGGCTCAACTCGCGGGGATGACGCGCGTCGAGTTCCTGCTGGCGCTCCGCCGGTATCAGGTTTCCCCCTTTCAGTTGAGCGACGAAGAGCTGCACCAGGACATCCTGAATGCCTGAGCGGGTGGTGGTCTGCAACACCTCGCCGCTGCTCTACCTCCATCAAGTCGGCCGGCTCGAGTTGCTGCGGGGTCTTTACGGACGCGTGAAGATTCCATCCGCTGTCCGCGATGAGCTTGAGGCAGGCGCTGAACGGGGCGCCGATACCCCGGATCTCGATAGGCTCTCCTGGATAGACGTCGAACCCCTTCCGGACACGGCCCTGCTTCCAGTCGTCGTGGACTTGGGGGCCGGCGAAGCGGCGGCGATCGCCTTGGCTCTTTCCTTCCCGGAGAGCCTGTTGATCTTGGACGACGGTCTCGGCCGTCGAATCGCACGTCTGAATCACCTTACGTTCACGGGTACTCTGGGGGTCCTGGTCAAGGCCAAGCAGGCCGGATCCGTGACGGAAATCTCCCCAATCCTCGAAGCGCTTCAGAGGACGACGATGTATTTATCCCGCGATCTGATCGTGAAAGTCCTCCAAGAGGCCGGCGAAATCTGAGGGAATGATTCTTTCCCTTGCCTTCGCGACCCGCCGCGGGGAGGGAAATTCCCATTCCCTCCCTATATTGCTCCGCGGGGCTGGGGGAAAGGGACATTCTCTCTCTTCAAGATATCGCACGATAGGGGGAATGCGGCGTTCCCCATCCTCGACGATTCGCTGCAGGGATTTCGAATCGCATTCCCCACCGATCGTGATCCGTCGCGAGGAGGGAATGCGATATTCCCTGATCGAATCCTTTCGCGAGCTCGGGGGAACGGCGTTTTTCCTCGCCTTCAAGATCCATCATGAACCGTGAACGCTCCATTCCCTCTTCGTCGGGAGCCGCGAAGGGCCGGGAACGCGGCATTCCCCGGCCGGTCGAAACCCCATGATCCGCACCGTCACTCTCAACACCGGCTTCGACGAGGTCTTCACCGTCTCCGCGGTGGATTTCGGCGGCGTCACCGAGACTCAACGCCACGTCACCCTGGCGAGCGGCAAGGGAATCAACGCGGCCCGTACGATCGCGGCCCTCGGGGACGCCTGCATGACGGGCCTGGCCGTGGCGTTACGGCGGGGGTTGCCGGTGCTGGAGGCGCTCCGCTATGCGGTGGCGGTCGCGGCGGCGCACGTGGAGCAGGGCTCCTCTCCAATCTTGCGAGAGGAGCCCCCGATCCAGCTACGGCTCTCCCAGGTATTCGATCGTGAGCCGGAATGATTCGTCGTTCGCTCGCTGTCCTTGTAGAAAATTGATGATGCTGTCGACCGTGAAGCCGTTGTGCCCCACGATCTGGGCTTGCTTCTCCAGGAGACGGAACATGTCTTCAAAACCCTCGAGTTTCTCCAACTCGGTTTGGGAGGCCGCGATCTTCAGGTCCAATATGATCGAGGTGGCGACCAGCTTCAGCAGAGCTGTCACGGTCAGAGGGCCATCGATTCTACCGCCGCCGAGCCTCAGATCATTACTGGGTTTGGCGGGGTCCAGCTCACGAGGGGCCGGCCGCGGGATTGATTGGAGAAGCAGTAAACCCTGGATCAGGATGTCGCAGGTCTTCGAGAAGGGGAGCACGCCCCGGCCGGAGCGGTGAGCCAGTTGGAATAGGAGGGCGATCAGGCCCGTTACGTGGGGGGCCGCCATGCTTGTTCCCGACAGGACCGTGACTCCTCCCCGCGCCCGTGCGGCCACGATGTTGACGCCGGGAGCGCTCAATTCAGGCTTCTTTCTCAGCGCCTTTTCTTTGTTCGCGGCCGTTTCCCGAATCGGCCCCGCCGAGGTGGCTTCGTAGGGCAGGGACAGGGCGGCCTTCTCGGCGGTGTCGAAGGCTCCCACCGTCAGCGTGCCGTTGCCGCAACTGATCGATCCCAGGGTATAGGCGGGCTGGGTATCCCCCACGAAGCGGGAGAGCCCGCGTTCGGATTGTTCGATCCAGGCATGGAAGCGGCCTTTCCCGACCTTGCTCTCGAGCTCGATCGTCCAGGGCTTCCCAGGATCATCGTAGTGTGGGAGGCGGATGTCGATCTGGTTGTCATGATTGTTCGGATCATTTTCGCGATGACTGATGCGGCCGACCCGTTCTTTGCCATTGAAGAGCTCCACCGTTTCGCCCAATCCCACCGAGCCCACCGGCGTGGTGGCGCCGGGAGCGTAGAGGGTGACGTTGAGCTCGTCGCCCTTCGGATACCAGATTTCGATCTCGTTCTTGATCCCCCGCTGGGGGTCGTCGTGACGGGGATCGGTGTTCCAGAGGATCCTGGCGTTGTCCTTGCCGGCGACTCCGACGATATGGCTCTGCAGGGTGAAGGCGTTCCCGGCGGAGGTGACGATCGCGCGCCCCGACTTCGCGGTGACGAGTTCCTCGAAGCCCTGCTCGACGAGCGTCGTGCCGTCGTGCGGTCCGCCGATCGTCGAAAGGCTCAGATTGACCACCGCGGGTTTCCCGATCTCGTCGGCCTTCTCGAAGATATAGGCCACGGCCTCCAGAAGACAGCGGGAGTTGCCGAGAAAGCCCCGCTCAAAGCTTTTCAGGTTGACGAAGATGATCTGGGCGTTGGGAGCGACTCCCGGGGCTGACGGCTGCGGAGGAGCGTTGCCGGGCTGGCCGTTGAAGAGGTTGGGCTCGCGGCCGTTGCCCGCCGCGATGTCCATCACATGGGTTCCGTGGGCGGCGACGGGTGGCATGTAGCCCAGGACCTTGTAGGCGTTCTCGTCGCCGGCTGCCAGGGCGCCGTCGATCATCGCGGCGGTGAGCTCCCGGCCATAGAAGAATCCCTTTGGCGGGCCGGCCGCCGCTCGTGAAGAGCCGTTCTCCGCTTCGTTCTGATCCCAGATCGAGAGGAGGCGGGTTGCCCCGGAAGGATTGCGGAAGTTCTGGTGGCGGAAGTCGCAGCCGAAATCCACGATCCCGATGATGACGTCCGATCCGTCCAGGTCCGGGTAGCGATCTCCGTTTACACGCGCGGCGGCGTCGAGCGATGTGCGATCGCAGCGGATGGCCGGCACCGAGTTGAACAGATGGAGATGGGCCGGCAGCGCCGCTTTGAGGCTGTCAACCTCATCGCGGGCTCGCCGGATGTTCTTCACCGCCACCGCGCCGGTGACGATCCGCTTTCCGATGCGGTGAGATTGTTCGATCTCCGCCGGCGCTGTGGCCTCGCCCTCCTCAAGTTTTACGACGACGTCCACCAGCTCATCATCCTTCTGCCGGGTGCTCTTACTTTTGAGGTAGATCTCCGGGGTGACCCCCCAGCCCGCCCACCTCCGGAGCGTCTCTTCCTGGAGGTGCGGATCGTACTGGAGGTCATCATCTTCTCCATCGACGGGCTCGGGTGGCAGGAGCTTCAATTCTACGTTTTCCAGGATCGGCATGTTCCCCTCCTTGGGCTGCGGTTGTCTCTTTGGACGGAGCGAACCGTTTTCTTCCCCATGCGGAAAAGGAAGTTTCCGTCCGTCGATCGAAGACGAACGGAAGGCGGCCATGCTGATCGCGACCCATCCTCTCCCGCACCCCGAGCGCCTCTGGTACCATGCGAGCATCGCTTGGACTGCCGGAGGTGTCGTAGATGCGCGTCCGTCCGACGAGGAGCCGATGAGGGCGCCACGGGCGCTGGCGGCGTTTTCGCTGGGGCTGGCCGGGTTCGCGTTCGCGGGATGCCACTCCGAAAGGAGCGCTTCGGCGCCACAGGCGGGACGCGTCCGCCCGGTGGAGCCCCGCTTGAGCGAGAGCGACGGTTACGCGCCCTGCCCGCTGGACCGCCAGGCTTCCGGCCTGCTCCCCACGGCCGTCTGCGAGAGCCCTTCTCGCGCTCGCAGAGAGAGTCACCGGTCTGCGGGCGGCGGAGGCCCCCGGCGCGGCGGGGCGTCCGAGGCCCCGAAGGCGGCGGAGGGGTCGTCCGATCTGGGCGACCTGCTGAGCGCGGCGGACGACCGGGTCCTGACCCGCACCATCCGCGGGCTCGAAAGGATCAGCGGGGCCGATCCCCATGCCGCTCGCCATTGGAGCGATCTCGCGGCCGCCTATCTCGTCCGCTCGCAGCGGGCCGACGACCCCCGCGATCTGCTGCGGGCCTACGGTGCCGCCGATCGCGCGGTTCAGGAGGACGGCGCTCTGCCGGCGGCCCGGTTCAACCGGGCCTTGGCGCTGGAGCGTCTGTTCCTGGTGCCCGAGGCGATCGCCGCGTGGCGGGACTATCTGTATCTGGACGGGATCTCGGGCTGGGCCATGGAAGCGCAGAGCCACCTTCGGACTCTGGACCGGCCGAGCCCCCGCAGCGAGTGGGAGCAGCAGCGGAAGCAACTCGAGCCGGCGGCCGCCGCGGGAGACCCTGAAAAGGTCGAAGCGATCGTCCATCAGTACCGTCAGGCCGCCCGGGAGTATGCGGAGCAGGAGCTCTTCGGCCTGTGGGCGGACGCGGTCGTGGCCGGCCGGCAGGAGCTGGCGGCGGACCGGCTCCGTCTTCTGCACCGTCTGGGAGATGCCCTAGTCAAGATCGAGGGCGAGCATCTGGTCCAGGATTCGGTGGCCGCGATCGACGCCGTCTCCGCCACCGGCGACCCCGTCCGTTGGCGAGACCTGGTCCAGGCGCACAAGACCTTCCGAGATGGGTACCACGCCTACCGTGCGAGGAATTGTAAAGAGGCGGCCGTGAAGCTTTCCGCTGCGCGGGAGGGGCTCGCCAATGCCGGCAGCCCGCTGGCGATCCAGGCCGAGCTCTTTCTCGCCTGCTGCGACTATCTCACGGACCGATATTCCCAGGGGCTCACGGCGGCGAAGCAGCTCGCTCGCAGGGTCCAGGGCTCGGCCTACGGGGGGCTTCGCGCGTATGTGTTCCGGGTCCAGGCCGTGCTGGAGGAGGGCCTCGGCCAGACGCGGGCCGCGGCCGAGGATTATGGGAAGGCGATGGCCGAGTTTCGCGCCCTTGGAGAAGGGGAGAATGTCGCCAACGCCGGCGGCATGGTCGGCCAGGCGTTGAGCTTTCTCGGCCGAGAGCAGCAGGCCTGGCGGTACGTCTACCAGGCGCTGCGGACACTGCCCGAGCTGCGCGATGCGACCGCCAGGGTCAATGTCCTGATGATTGCGGGCGATACGGCCCTGCGCGACGGTGCGGACGCCGCGGCGCTCGCCTTCGATCGGGCGAGGGTCCGCGAGAGTTTCCGCGCCGGCCCGTTGGCGGCCGTCGAAGCCCTCCTCTGGCTGGCGCGGATACAGGAGCACAGGGAGGACCGGCGGTCGGCGCGCGCGACCTTGGAGGAGGCCCGGGCCAGGGTGGACCGTCTCGAAGACCCGCGGACACGCCGCCGCCGGCAGGCGGACCTGGCGATGATCGAGGGTGAGATGCGGACGCAGGACGACCCTCGCCAGGCGGTGAGCCTCCTGACCTCGGCGCTCGCCGTCTACCAGAGAGACGAAAATTTTCTCTTTTCTCTCAGGACGCTCCTGGCGCGGGGCCGGGCCCAGCGCCAGAAGGGGGACGTTCGCGAGGCTGAGCGGGATCTCGGCGCCGCCCTGGCGCTCTACGACCGGTTGGGCGAGCAGCTCAAACAGGAGGATTTCCGGCTTCCGTTCCTGGAGGAGACGGACGCCGTCTTCGACGAGATGGTGTCTCTCCAGGCCGGCCGCGACCCGGATCTCGCGTTCGCCTACGCGGACCGGGCCCGCACCCGGGTCCTGCCCGGGACGGCCTCCGCGCTCTGGACCGGTGGCTCGGCGGCGACCGGCGACCATCTCCCGGTCGAGCCGCAACCCCTGCCTCTGGATGAGATCCGCCGGCGATTGCCGGCGGGGATCACCCTGGCGCAGTACTCGGTGCTTCCCGACCGGGTCCTGATCTGGGTTCTGCGCCACGACGAGGACAATCCGCGTTTCTTTGTCCAGCACGGCTCCCGGGCCGAGCTCAACCTGAAGGCGGCGCGGCTTCAGGAATTTGCCACGGGGACCTGGGAGCCGGCGGCGGAAGATCTGTTTGATCGTCTCGTCCGTCCCTGGCTGGCCGCGGTGCCCGCGGGGGAGAGGATCGTCTTCGTTCCCGACAAGGTCCTGCACCGGATACCGTTCGCCACGCTCAGGGACCGCGCGACGAAGCGGCTCCTGGTCGAAGACCATCCGGTCGCGATCGCGCCCAGCGCCACGCTCTACGTCCGTGCCCTCGAACGGCAGGCGGGCGAGCGGAAGTCCAGCCGTTCCGCCGGGCTGGTCATCGGCGATCCGGCGGTGGACCACTTTCTTTTCCCCGACCTGTCGTCCCTGCGCGAGTCGGCGGACGAGGCCCGCCGCGTGGCGGCGATGACCGGTTCCCGGCTGGTGACGGGGAGCACCGCGACGAGATCCGTCTTCCTTGCCGAAGCGTCGCAGGCGGACTGGATTCACTTTTCCGGCCATGCGCTGGTCGATCCGCGCAATCCACTCCTATCGATGCTCGTGCTCACGCCGGAGAGCAAGGGCGATCCGGGAGTGTTGACCGCGCAGGAGATCTATTCGCTCAAGCTCGGCCGCACCCGCCTGATCGTGCTCGCGGCCTGCGACACCGGCAACGAGTACATCCCCGGCGGCGAGGGGGCGACGAGCCTCGCCCGGGCTTTCCTCGCCGCCGGAGTGCCCACGGTGGTCGCGAGCCTCTGGAGCGTCGACGATCGGGCGACGTCCGTGCTGTTCGATGCTTTCCACCGGTCTCTTTGGACTTCTGGAGATCCTGTGGACGCGTTGCGCCAGGCCCAGCTCGGGATGCTTCACGGCCGCAACGAGGGTGATCGGTCGCCGCGCGCCTGGGCGGCCTTCGAAGTGATCGGCGCGAGCAACGAATGACAATGAAGGGAGAGATTCCATGCCTACTCTACACATCAAGTTTTCCGGTCTTTGCAACTTCGTCTTCGATCGGCGGCTCAAGCCTGGCCAAGGCGCCAACGGTGACGCTCTGCCACCTTCCGAGGCGGTCGTTCTCCTGCAACGGCTGACCCGGGCGCGGCCGATCTCGAACCTGGCGACCACCACGAAACAGGAGATCCTCGATCAGCACTTTCCTCTGCTGGAATTCAGTCTGGCCGATTACGATCCGGCGAGCACCCGGTTTGCCGACGTCCATTGCAGTCCCGATGCGAGCGGCAAGATGACGAAGGGAACCTGCCTGCTCAACGGCGAGGACCTGACCCTTCTGACTGACGGTCGAAAGATGGAACCAAATTCCTTGGAGCTGTCGCGAGACCGGCCGGCCGATGCCGGCTCGCCGAATCTGAGCAAGCGGGAGCGCGACTCGCTCTGGTGGATGGCGACTCTGGAAGATGCCTTCCCAAAGGACGCGGAGATCAATCCCCTGGTGCTGAACACCCCACCCGGATCGAACCAGCCGATCCTGGCCCGGATGCTCTTGAGCGAGGGACGGCTGAGGACGCTCGAGCTGACCGACTTCGTCTGCACGATCGTTCCTCCCGTATCCCCTAACTTCAATCAGCGGGTCGCGACCTCCTTCGAGTTCTCCATCCCGTTCAGCAACTCGATCACGATCCAGACGGTGGCAAACCGCAGTGGCAGGACGACGCCGAGCGAGCTGGTCTTGCGGCCGGATGGCGGCGGCGACATCCAGATCGAGATCATGAACGTGGAGATCAACCGTCTCGTCGGCCTGGATCCCGCCAGCGGTCCCCGGGCCGAAGCGGATTTCGGGGTCTATGCGGACTTGCTGAAAAATCCGATCTTGGGATCCGTCCCCTTCCTGCGCCAGGCGATCTCCGGCGATCCCGCGAGCGCGCCCCTGAGCACCTGCGTCCCCTCGGGAGGGGGAGCAGCCGGAGGGACTAGCTGAGAGCCTGCTGATACATGAACCGCAACGCCTTCGGCAGCCGCCGTCTCCAGGCGGCTTCGCTGTGGGTTCCCCTCGGATCGGCGCGCCACATCAGGCGGTCGGAGTCGTAGCCGCGCTCGACCAGGTGCTCGGCCATCCGCTTCACGGCGTCGACGACGCGGCCCTTGTCTTCCCTGGCGCCGGCGTCGAGGTAGATGCGCGAGACCTCCGGCGTGGGCTGCGCGGCGACGTCCACGAAGATGGCCTGGTTCGCCACCCAGAAGGAGGGGGACATCGCGAGCGCGCCGCCGAAGTGCCGCGGGTAGTGGAAGTGCGACCAGAGAGCGGCGAGGCCGCCCATCGAGGAGCCGCCGGCCACCGCTCCCAGCGGGCCGGGCACCAGGCTCAGCTCGGCGGTCAGCGCCGGCATCAAGTGGCCGGTCACCCAGTCGAGGAAGATCTGGATCTGGCCGGGCTCGCCGTCGAACGGGAACGGCGACAGCTCCAGGTTCCTTCCCGGCCCCCCGTGCTCGATGCCGATCACGACCGGCTGGCGCCGCGACCGGGCCAGCCCCTCGACGGCCTCGTGGAGGTACCAGCCGCCGGAGAAGGACGGGGCATCGTCGAAGACGTTCTGGCCGTCGAACATGTAGAGCGCGAAGTGCGGCTCCGTGGGGTCGTAGCTCCGGGGGAGGTAGATCCGCAGCGGCCGCGGCGACAGCCCGGGCACCTGGAAGGGGCCCAGGAGGTTGATCTCTCCCGCCTTCATGCGGGCCAGCGAGCCGAGGATGCCGACCTCGACGGTGGGCTCCTCGGGCTCGGGCGCCGGCGGCTCGACGGGGTGCGGCGCTTCCTGCTCCGGCCACTCCTCGCGCCGCAGGAATTCCTCGATCCGGTAGCCGTGCAGCAGGTCGTGCAGGGTGATGTGCCGGGCCATGCCGAAGACGGTGTAGAGGGCGTACTCCGGATGCCGGCCCGGGCGCTCCCAGGCCGCCGCCGGCAGGCCCCGCAGGCGCTCCACCAGCTCGCCCCGCTCGCGGAGGAACCGCGCGATCGCCTCCTCGAGATCGACGGCCAGCAGCCCTCCGGCCTCGTCCTCGGGCGCGGGGTAGAAGGGCTCGAGCTCGGGGTCGTCCTCGGCCAGCATGGTCTCCAGCCGCGCCCGGAACCGCGATTCCAGCGAGACGACGTGGCAGAAGTGCTCGTGCGCCGACCACTTGTGGGGCAGCGGCCGGCGCTTGCGCCAGGGCTCGGGGACGTCGAGGATCAGCGGCACGAGCAGCGCCGGCGCGGTCTCCAGCGCCGTCAGGACGGCTTTGGGATCGTTCAAGGTACTCTCTCCAGGTCGGGCTCCGCGGCGGCGGAGCGGCGGGAGTGTAGCAGGTCGATCCGCTCCCGAATGCCTATAATGGGGTATGGCCGAGATGGAACCGAGCACCCGCCCGTTCGCCTGGCCCCTCCAGGAGATCGAGGAGTTCTGCCGGCGCTGGAAGATCGTCGAGCTTTCGATTTTCGGCTCCGTTCTCCGGGAGGACTTCCACCCGGGCAGCGACATCGATCTCCTCGTTCGCTTCGCTCCCGATGCCCGCTGGAGCCTCTTCGACCATGCGAGGATGGAGCGGGAGCTCGGCGAGATTCTCGGCCGGGAGGTGGATCTGATCAGCCGCTCGGCGGTCGAGCGGAGCCCCAACTGGATTCGCCGCGAGGAAATTCTGAGCACCGCCAGAACCCTCTATGCCGCTTGACCGGGATCGAGCGGTCCTCCTGGACCTCGCCGTGGCGTCCCGGCGGATCCTCGAATTCATCGGGGATCAGTCGTTCGACAGCTTCTCCCGGGATCTCAAGACCCAATCGGCCGTCGTCCTCCAGGTTCTGGTTCTGGGGGAGGCGACGAAACGGCTTTCCCCCGAGCTCCGGAACCGGTATCCCGAGATCCCCTGGTCCGACATCGCGCGAATGCGAGACAAGTTGACCCACCACTACGAGAGCATGGAGCCCGAGGAGATCTGGCAGGCGGCCAGAGAGGACATCCCCGCTCTTCTCGATTTTCTGGAGAGAGTGCAAGGGGAGATGGAACGCTAGATCCTCTCCAGCCGTTCCAGCAGCTCGACCACCTCGCCGGTGTCCCGGAGCCGGTACTCCGCCGCCGTCTCGCGCGGCTCGTCGGCCACCAGGATGCCGATGCCCCTGCCGGCCACGGCGCGGAAGGCGTCCTCGTCGGTGAGATCGTCGCCGATGTAGAAGGGGAGGACGTCGGGGCGGTCGAGGTCCAGGGCGTCGAGGAGCCAGAGGAGGGCCCGGCCCTTGTCCCAGTCGAGAGCGGGACGCAGCTCGAAGAGTTGCTTGCCATGGGCCTTGCGCAGGCCGGGCTCGGCGGCCGCGGCGGCGTCGACCGCCCGCTCGACGCGCGGCACGTCGCGCGCGTCCGCCAGGCGGAAGTGCACGGAGATGGAGAAGCGCTTGGGCTCGACGAGGATCCCCGCGATCCCCGCGAGGTCCCGCTGGAGCCGCGCGGCCACGCGGTCGATCGTCTCCGGGATCTCTTCGCCCACCTCCAGCCGCAGCGGCGGCGCGCCCTCGGCGGGCGGCGGCCCCGCGATGTCGAAGCCGTGGCTGCCGGCGTAGGCGATCCCCGCGAGGCCCACCAGGGAGGCGACGTCCTCGCGTCCGCGCCCGGAGATGACGACCACCGGGACCCGTCCGGCGAGAGCGGTCAGCACCTGCCGCGTCGCCGCCGGCAGCGTGGCGAGCTCCGGGCGCGGCGCCAGGGGCGAGAGCGTGCCGTCGTAGTCGAGGAAGAGGGCGGGCCGGCGGCCGTCCAGACGGGCCGCGATCTCGTCCCAGCGGGCCAGGGCGGAAGGGCGCACGGGGATCAAAGGTATTCTTCGATGCCCATCGGCGGGAAGTACTCCTTGAGCGCCCGGAAGTCGTCGGGCACGGTGCCCAGGGCGGCCTGGAGATAGTAGTCCACCCACCAGAAGATGTCCTCGTCGCGCACCACCTCGCGCATCCCTTCCATGCGCCGCCGCCGCTCCTCCTCGGGCATGTCGAAGGCGGCCTTGAGCGCGTCGGCCATGCCCTCGATGTCGTGCGGATTGACCAGCAGCGCGCCGTCCTGGAGCTGCGCCGCGGCCCCCGCGAACTCCGAGAGCACGAGCACGCCGCCGCCGTCGACCTGGGCTGCGCAGAGCTCCTTGGCCACCAGGTTCATGCCGTCCTTGATCGAGGTGACGAAACCGACCCGGGCCATCCGGTAGAGGGCGATCAGGTCCCGCCGCGCCAGGCTCTTGTAGTGGTACTGGACGGGCACCCAGCCGGCGCTCGAGAACTCGCCGTTGATCTCCCCGACGAGCCGCTCGACGTCCGCCTTGAGGGTCTGGTACTCGAGCACTCTCTCGCGGCTGGGCACCACGACCTGGAAGAGGATCACCCGCTCGCGCAGCTCCCGGTGGCGCTGGAGGGCGTTGCGGAAGGCCTCCAGCCGCTCGATCAGCCCCTTGGTGTAGTCCAGGCGGTCGACCCCGAGGATGAGCTCGGCCGGCCCCATCCGCTCGCGCAGCTCCAGCATCCGGCGGCTCACCTCGCCGGAGCGGGCCGAGTCCTCGTAGGACTTGAAGTCGATGCCGATCGGGAAGGCGCCGACCCGCACCCGGCGGGAGCCCACGCGCACCTCGGTGATCGGCCCGCCGTCGTCGATCTCCATCTCGGGCAGCAGGTTCTCGATGCAGGTGAGGAAGTTCCGGGTGTCGCGCGGCGTCTGGAAGCCCAGCAGGTCGTAGGAGAGCAGCGCCCGCAGGATCTGGCCGCGCCAGGGGAGCTTCAGCAGGATGTCGAGCGGCGGGAAGGGGATGTGGAGGAAGAAGCCGATGCGGGCGTCCTCCTCGTGGCGGCGGAGGAGCTCGGCGACGTGGATGAGCTGGTAGTCCTGCACCCAGATGAAGTCCCCCTCGCGGCCGTGCTCGAGCACGCAGTTGGCGAACTTCTCGTTGACCGCGAGATAGGCGTACCAGAACGCGGGCTTGAAATGGCACTGCCCCAGCAGGTCGTGGAAGAGGGGCCAGAGGACGGCGTTGGCGAAGCCGTCGTAGAACCCCTTGACCTCGTCGTCCGAGAGCAGGACCGGCACCAGCTCGTACCCCCGTTCCCGGTACCCCTCGTGGAGCACGCTCTCCCACGCGCCCCCCCGCTCGAGCGGCATCCCCGGCCAGCCGACCCAGACGCCGCCGCGATGGGAGAGCACCGGCGCGAGCGCGCTCACCAGGCCGCCGGCCCCCGGCTTCAGACCCCAGCCGTCGCTCTGCTTTTCGAGCACGATGGGGAGGCGGTTGGAGACGACGAGCAGGCGCTGGGGAGTCGGGCTCAAAGCGGTTCAGAATCTGTGCAAGGCGTAAGCCAGAGGCTTCCCCCGGAAGGACTCAAAACTTTCTCTTACCCCGGTCGTAGAAAGGTTCCATGCTCGGCTCGAAACGGACTTTCCTGGCTCTGGCGGCCCTCCTCGCGGCTCTCGCCCGTCCGTCCCTTCTCCGCGCCCAGACGGCCCCCGCGCCCCAGGAGGCGATCCACGTCTCGCGGGCGGCGGGGCCGATCGAGGTGGATGGCCGCCTGGGAGATCCGGGCTGGAACGGCGCCACCCGGGTGGAAACCTTTTACGAGATCAATCCCGGCGACAACGTGGAGCCCAAGGTGAAGACGGTCGCGTGGCTCACCTACGACGACCGCTTCTTCTACGCCGCGTTCGATTTCTCGGACCCCGATCCGCAGAGCATCCGCGCCCCGCTGGGGGACCGCGACGACGTGCCGAGCTACACCGACTACGGCGGCGTCATTCTCGATACCCGCAACGACGGCAAGACGGCGTTCATGTTCCTGGCCAATCCGCGCGGCATCCAGTACGACGCCATCACCAACGACGCGAGCGGCGAGGACAGCTCTCCCGACTTCTACTGGGATTCGGCGGCGCGGATCACGCCGACCGGCTGGACGCTGGAGATCCGCATCCCGTTCTCCTCGCTGCGCTACAACTCGGCCGACGTCCAGACCTGGGGCATCCTGCTCTACCGCAACCGGCCGCGCGACTTCCGGTACCAGATGTTCAACAGCAAGCTGCCGCGGGGCTCGGGCTGCTTCATCTGCCACGAGCAGAAGATCACCGGCCTCAGCGGTCTGCCGAGCGGCAACCACCTGGTGCTCGCCCCCTACGCCACGGCCGAGCGGCAATCCCTCCCCACCGGCGGCCCCGGCACCCCGCTGGCGAGCCGGCCGGTCCGCTGGGAGGCCGGGCTCGACGCCAAGTGGACGCCGAACGCCAACACGGCGATCGACGCCACGATCAACCCCGACTTCTCGCAGGTCGAATCCGACGTGGCGCAGATCTCGGCCAACCAGCGCTTCGCCCTGTTCTTCCCCGAGAAGCGGCCGTTCTTCCTCGAAGGGCTGGAGCTGTTCTCGACCCCCATCCAGGCGGTCTACACCCGCACCATCACCTCCCCGCGCTGGGGATTGCGGGCCACGGGGGAGGTCGGCGACACCCTGTACACCTTCCTGGTCGCCGAGGACCGGGGAGGCGGCAGCGTCATCCTGCCCGGCCCCAACTCCTCGGGCCTGGCGCCCCAGGATTTCGCCTCGCGGGTGGCGATCGGCCGCGGCCGCAAAGACTTCGGGGATTCCTTCGTGAGCTTCCTGCTGACCGACCGCGAGATCGAAGGGGGCGGCCACAACCGCGTCCTGGGACCTGATTTCCAGTGGCGCCCGAACGGGGTCGACACGGTCACGGGGCAGCTCCTGGTCAGCCGCTCGCAGACCCCCGACCGCCCGGACCTCGCCGCGGAGTGGAACGGGCAGTCTCTCGGCTCGCACGCCGGCTACCTCAACTGGACCCATTCGACGCGGACCTGGAACTGGAACGTTCAGCACCTGGACGTCGGCGACGAGTTCCGGGCCGATCTCGGCTTCGAGCCGCAGGTCGGGGTGGGGGACTCCTCGGCGTTCATCAATCGGAACTTCTATATCGAGAGCGGGCCCTTGCGCCGCGTCAATCCCTACCTCCGGCTGCGCGACACCGAGGGCAAGGACGACGGCCTGCTGCTGCGCAGCGTCGGTCCCGGCCTCGAGCTCCAGGGCTTCTGGAACAGCGACATCGCCGTCGAGCACCGGACCGACCGGGTGCGGGCCGGCTCCCATCTCTTCGACACCGACTATTTCGTGACCACGATCCAGATGAGCCCCTCGCAGCGGATCGGCGACCTGGCGCTCAATCTCACCAACGGCGGCGACGTCGACTTCGCCAACCAGCGGCCGGCCCGCGGGGTCACCTTCAGCCTGCAGGGAACGGTGCGGCCGACCGACCATCTGGCCGTGCAGCTCAACGGCAGCCGGCGCTGGCTCGACGTCTCGCCCACCGGCGCGGGACCCCGGACCGCGCGCCTGTTCACCTCCGAGGTGGCCCGCGTCAAGGCGACCTACACCTTCAGCTCCCGCGCCTTTCTGCGGCTGATCGGGCAGCGCGTCCGCACCGCGAGGGCGACGGCCCTCTACGATCCGGCCCTGGGCGTCCTCCCTCGCGACGAGGCGATCACCGGCTCGGCGCTCTTCGCCTACAAGCTCAACTGGCAGACCGTCCTCTTCCTCGGCTACTCCGACGACCGCGCCCTCTCGGTCGAAGACCGGCTGGAGCCCGCCGGCCGCACCCTGTTCTTCAAGATCTCCTACGCCTTCCAGCGCTGAGCGCCGCCAAGAGGGAGTAGCATCTCGCCATGAGAATCGAGGCCCAGCTCCAACCCGGCGAGGAGATCCTCTACCGGGCCTACGTCACGCGCCTGACCCTGGCGCCGCTGGTGATCGCGGCGGCCGCGGCCCTGGCGATCGCGGCGGTGGCCTGGTTCCGTTTCGGTAACTCGCCAGGAGCGGCCCCGGGAGCGCTGGTCGCCCTCGCGGTCGCCGCGCTCGCCGGCCTGCTCTTCGCCTGGAAGGACTTCGTCCGCCGCGCCAACGACTACGTGCTCACCAACCACCGGATCGTCCAGGAGATCGGCGTCCTCTCCCGC
Organism: Thermoanaerobaculia bacterium; assembly: GCA_036402955.1. Lineage (GTDB taxonomy): Bacteria > Acidobacteriota > Thermoanaerobaculia > Multivoradales > UBA5704 > DATARR01. Next base: position 2,454 of record DASWRX010000270.1, on the reverse strand, counting down.
CGGTCGATCGATTCCCGGCTGGACAAGATCAACAACGTCGAGCACCGGCAGACGCTCTGGGGGCGCCTCTTCCACTACGGCGACGTGGAGATCGACACCGCCAGCGAGCGGGGCGAGACCGTGTTCCGCAACATCTCCCGCCCGCTGGAGTTCAAGAACGCCATCCTGGCGGCGGCGGAACAGTACCGGGGCCTGGACCGCGCGCCGCTCGCCGCGCCCGCCGGCCCCTCCGGCGCCGAGCGGCTGCGCCAGCTCAAGAAGCTCCTCGACGACGGCCTCATCTCGCAGGAGGAGTTCGAGGCCAAGCGGCGGGAGCTGATGGCGCAACTGTAGGGGCGGCTGCGGCGGCTGCGGGTAATCGGCGTGGTACCATCGGGCGGTAATGCCCCGTAACGCCGCTCCGCTGGTGCTCCCCCCTCCTTCCGCCCTGGGCTCCCTGATCGAGGAGCTGAGCCTCGACTCCCGGCTGGGCTCCCAGCTCCTCTACGCCGCGCACCTGCCCGGCAGCGAAGCGCGCTACGGCGAGCTCGATCCGCCGCTGCCGGAGCCGATCTCCCGCGCGTTGGGAAAGGGGGGCGTGCCGCGCCTGTGGAGCCATCAGACGGAAGGGATCGCGGCCGTGCGGCGGGGCGAGAACGTGCTCGTCACGACTCCGACGGCGTCCGGAAAGTCGCTGGTCTTCCAGGTGCCGCCGCTGGAAGAAGCGCTCCGCGGCGGGCCGGGACACGGCCTGTTCCTCTTCCCCTTGAAGGCCCTGGGCCAGGACCAGCGGGGCAAGTTCCTCCGCCTCGCCGAGCTCGCGGGGCTGCCGCCCGACCTCGCCGGCTGCGAGATCTACGACGGCGACACCCCGGCCTCGAAGCGCACGGCCATCCGCCGGAATTTTCCGCGGGTGGTGATCTCGAACCCGGACATGCTCCACCTCGGCGTCCTCGGCCACTGGACGGGCTGGGGACCCTTCCTCGCCGACCTGCGCTGGGTCGTGCTCGACGAGCTCCACACCTACCGCGGCATCTTCGGCAGCCACTTCCATCACGTTCTCCAGCGCTTCTTCCGCCTCTGCCGCTCGGTGGGGTCCGATCCGGTGCTGATCGCCTCCTCGGCCACCGCCGCCAACGCCGGCGAGTTCGCCGAGACTCTCACCGGCCGCAAGTTCCGCTGGATCACCGAGGCGGGCTCCCCCCGCGAGGGCCGCCACCTGCTGCTCTTCCAGCCGGAGGCGAGCCCGTACACCACGGCGTTGCAGCTCTTCGTGCGCTTCGTCAAGGCGGGCCTCAAGACCATCGTCTTCACCAAGGCGCGGCGGATCACCGAGCTGCTCTACTCCTGGCTGCGGCGGCAGGAGCCGGCCCTCGCCTCGCGGGTGGCGAGCTACCGCGCCGGCTTCCTGGCCGAGGAGCGGCGGCGGATCGAGGCCTCGCTGTTCGCGGGCCGGCTCGACGGCGTGATCTCCACCTCGGCGCTGGAGATGGGGATCGACGTGGGCGGGCTCGACGCCTGCATCCTCGTGGGCTATCCCGGCAGCATGATGGCCACCTGGCAACGCTCGGGGCGCGTGGGCCGCGCCGGCCGCGAATCGATCACCGCCATGGTGGCGATGCCCGACGCGCTGGATCAATATTTTCTCGATCATCCCGAGCAGTTCCTGGAACGGCCGTGCGAACGGCTGATCGTCGATCCGGTGAACGATCCGGTGTCGCGCGCCCACCTGGTCTGCGCCGCCGCGGAGATGCCGCTCTGCGGGGACGACCGCGACTACCTGGCGCCCCACCAGGCGCGGGTGGAGAAGCTGCTGCGCCAGGGGCATCTCCTCGCCGCCGCCGACGGCGACGAGATCTTCTCCCTGCGCCGCCGGCCGCAGCGCCACGTCAACCTGCGGGGCACGGGCGAGACCTTCGCCATCCTCGCCGGCGGCCGCACGATCGGCACGGTGGACGGCGTGCGGGTGCTCCACGAGTGCCATCCGGGAGCGGTCTATCTCCACGCCGGACGGCAGTTCCTGGTGGAGGCGCTGGAGCGCGAGGAGCGGCGGGTGCTGGCCGCGGCGGCGGACCTCGACTACTTCACCACGCCGCTGACCGAGAAGGAGACCGAGATCCTGGAGGTGCTGGAGGAGCGCAGCGAGGGCCCATTGCAGGCCTGGCTCGGGCGGCTCAAGGTCACCGAGCGGGTGGTCGGCTTCGAGCGCAAGCGCATCCACGGCCAGGAGGTGATCGATCAGACGCCGCTCGATCTGCCGCCCGTCGAGTTCGAGACGGTGGGGCTCTGGTGGGCGGCGCCGCCGGCCATCGAGGAGACCCTGCGGCGGCGCGGCGAGCACTTCCTGGGCTCGCTCCACGCCTCCGAGCACACCGGCATCTCGCTGTTCCCGATCCTGGCGCTCTGCGACCGCGGGGACATCGGCGGCATCTCCTATCCTCTCCATCCGCAGATCGGCACCGGCGCCGTCTTCAT
>DASWRX010000269.1:0-11249 GCA_036402955.1 Thermoanaerobaculia bacterium | reverse complement strand
GGCCGGTAGCCGGCCTCGCGGAGCGCGCCGAGGGTCTTGATCTGGGACGTGGGCCTGGAAAGCTGCATCAGTCTTGTAGCTCCTGGAGCCAGCGCTCGGCGTCGATCGCCGCGCGGCAGCCGCTGCCGGCGGAGGTGATCGCCTGGCGGTAGATCGGGTCCGTCGCGTCGCCCGCGGCGAAGACGCCCGGCACGTTGGTGCGGGTGGTCGGCTCCTGCACCGTGATGTAGCCGACGTCGTTCATCTCGAGCTTGCCGCGGAACAATTGGGTATTGGGCTGGTGGCCGATGGCGTAGAAGACGCCCTGCGTGGGATACACGCTGTCGAGCTCGGTTTTCTTGTTGTGCAGCTTCACCGCCGTCACGCCGCCCTCGCGGGTGCCCACGATCTCGGTCACCACGGTGTCCCAGATCCAGGCGATCTTCGGGTTGGCGAAGGCGCGGTCCTGCATGATTTTCGAGGCCCGCAGCTCGCGGCGGCGGTGAACGATGGTCACCTTGCTGGCGAATTTGGTCAGGTAGGTCGCCTCCTCCATCGCCGAGTCGCCGCCGCCGATGACGACGATCTCCTTGTCGCGGAAGAAGAAGCCGTCGCAGGTGGCGCAGGCGGAGACGCCGTAGCCCATCAGCTCGGTCTCACCCGCGATGCCGCCGAGCTGGGCGGTGGCGCCGGTCGAGACGATCAGGGCGTCGCAGCGGTAGGTGTCCTCGTCGGTGCGGATGGTGAACGGGCGCTTCTCGAAGTCGATCTCGACCGCCTGCTCGAACTTCACCTTGGTGCCGAAGCGGCGGGCCTGCTCGCGCATGCGGTCCATCAGCTCGGGGCCGAGGATCCCCTCCGGAAAGCCGGGGAAGTTCTCGACGTCGGTGGTGATGGTGAGCTGACCACCCGGCTGATTGCCCTCGAGGACGAGCGGCGCCAGATCCGCCCGCGCGGCATAGAGCGCCGCCGTCAGGCCGGCCGGGCCGGAGCCGAGGATGATCACCCGGTGATAGTTGCTGATGTTGTGATGATGGCCCTGCTCAAGGTTCGACATGGGGGCCTTTCCCCTCCTGGAATCCATAGATGAAAATCACCTCGCGATTGCGAGGCGACAGGGAGTCGAGTGTATAACAGCGGCTTCCCATGGGACCGGAGCCGGCAGGGGAGCGGTCCGAAGGCTACAACACGACCCTGCCGGGGGGACATTCCGGAAGCTCCGGCAGGCGCATGTACAATGCGCGCCGGGAGGCGCTCCTCGCATGGCCATCAGCGTTTTCGCTCTCTTCACCATTGGCATCGGACCCTCGAGCTCGCACACGGTGGGGCCCATGCGGGCGGCCCGCCGCTTCGCCCAGCGGCTGGCGGACGAGGGATTGCTCGAGGGCGCCGCCCGCGTCCGGGCCGAGCTCTTCGGCTCCCTGGCGATGACCGGCAAGGGGCACGGCACCGACCGCGCCGTGCTGATGGGGCTCGCGGGGGAGACGCCGGAGGAGATCGATCCGGACCGCGTGGCGCCGCGCATCGCCGAGATCCGCGGGCAGGAGCGACTCGCCCTCCTCGGCCGCCACGGCGTTCCCTTCCACGAGAAGGAGGACCTGATCTTCAACCGCCGGGAGTTGCTGCCGGTCCACTCGAACGGCATGCGCTTCACGGCTTTCGGCGCGGCGGGAGAGACGCTCGACCAGCGGATCTACTACTCGGTCGGCGGCGGCTTCGTGGTCAACGAGGGGGCCACGGGGGAGGGACGGCTGGTCGAGGACACGACGGCGGTGCCCTATCCTTTCCCCAGCGCCGCGGAGCTGCTCCGGCTCGGTGAGGAGAACGGCCTCACCGTCTGGGAGCTGATGCTCGAGAACGAGAAGGTCTGGCGCGGCGAGGCCGAGATCCGCGCCGGGCTGCTGCGCATCTGGGAGGCCATGCAGCGCTGCGTCGAGCGCGGCTGCCGCCAGACGGGCGTGCTGCCGGGGAGCCTCAAGGTGCCGCGGCGGGCACCGGTTCTCTACCAGGAGCTGACGTCCCGGCCGGAGGAGGCCCTCAAGGACCCGCTGACCGTGCTCGACTGGGTGAACCTGTTCGCCCTCGCGGTCAACGAGGAGAACGCCGCCGGCGGCCGGGTGGTGACCGCGCCCACCAACGGCGCGGCGGGCATCGTGCCGGCGGTGCTCCACTACTACCGCCGGTTCACCCCGGGCGCGGACGAGGAGGGGGTGATCCGCTTCCTGCTGACCGCCGGCGCGATCGGCATCCTCTACAAGGAGAACGCCTCGATCTCCGGCGCCGAGGTGGGCTGCCAGGGCGAGGTGGGGGTGGCCTGCTCGATGGCGGCCGGCGGACTGGTCGCCGCGCTCGGCGGCACCAACGAGCAGATCGAGAACGCGGCCGAGATCGGCATGGAGCACAACCTCGGCCTCACCTGCGACCCGGTGGGCGGCCTGGTCCAGATCCCCTGCATCGAGCGCAACGCCATGGGGTCCGTCAAGGCGATCAACGCCTCCCGCATCGCCCTGCGCGGCGACGGCTCGCACAAGGTCTCGCTCGACCGGGTGATCAAGACCATGCGCGAGACCGGCGCCGACATGAAGACCAAGTACAAGGAGACCTCCCGCGGCGGCCTCGCCATCAACGTCATCGAGTGCTGACGCGGGACCTATCCCTCGTCCGCTTCCCCGGCCTCCTCTGCCGCTGCTCCCATGATCCGCTCGCGCAGAATCCGGCCCGCCCGTTCCAGGGCGAGAGGGCCCGCCGCCTCCAGCAACCGGGCGAGTGCCTCAGGGCTGCGGGTGAACCGCTCCAGCACGTTGACCCCGAACGCCCAGTCCTCGTCAAAGAGATCGATCCAGCCGATCGTCTCGCCCTGGCGCAGCAACGGAAAGCCGCCGTTCCAGCGCTCCTTGCCCAGCTCGTAGTAGGGCTCCCGGCCCACGAACGGGCGGACGGCGGCCGCCAGCAGCGCCGTGGAGCGCTCGCGGAAGAGGCCGGCCGGCGCGTCTCCCCATTCCGGCCGTTCGCCCAACCGCCAGAGACTGAAGGCCTCGCGGCCCTCCGCCGTGGCGGCGGGTTCGACCTGCCAGGGACCGGCGACGTCCGCCTCGGCGGCGGAGGGGGGCTCGTCCTCCTGCTCGAAGCGGCGGAGGAACTCCTCGGCGAAGGCGTTGGACGCCGGGGTGCTGGAATCTTCGGGATCACGCATGGGGGACTCTCCTGTACGCCGTTGTTTTTTTCTGGCCGGCGGCGCCCGCCGGCGGCTCGCGACGCGAAAAGTTACGCCTCTGTTACGCTTTGAAGCGTAAACGGGCGACGGGCGAAAGTCAAGCGGGATTCACCGCTCGTCCGCGTCGATCCACTTGCGGGCGCGGGGCGGCTGGTAGGAGGCGAGGCGGTCGAGCAGGCGCTCGGGCTGGTCGTCGACGATGGCCATGGAGCGGTGGACCGCGGTCAGGAAGCGCTCGGCGGTCATATGGTCGAGGAAGGCCAGGAGGGGGTCGAAGTAGCCGGCCACGTTGAGAAGGCCGCACGGCTTGGGCTGGAACCCGAGCTGGCTCCAGGTCCACACCTCGAACCACTCCTCGAGGGTGCCGATGCCGCCGGGGAGGGCGAGGAAGCCGTCCGCCAGCTCGGACATCATCGCCTTCCGCTCGTGCATCGAGGCCACCACCCGCAGCTCGGTCACTCCCGCGTGGGCGAGCTCGCGGGTGGCGAGAGCCTCGGGAATGACGCCGATCACCGTGCCTCCGGCGGCGAGGGCGGCGTCGGCCACGATCCCCATCAGCCCCACCCGGCCGCCGCCGTAGATCAGGGTGAGCCCGCGGCCGGCGGCGGCACGGCCGAAGCGGGAGGCGGCCTCGGCGTAGGCCGGGGAGGCGCCGGAGCTCGAGCCGCAGAAGACGCAGAGGCTGTTCAAGATGTGAAGTGCCGCGTTACAGGACCGCCTCCGCGATCTCGATCGCGTTGAGGGCTCCGCCGCGCGTCAGGTTGTCCATCACCGCCCACAGCCAGGAGCCGCCGCCGGTCTCGTCCCGGCGGACGTTGCCGAAGAGGATCCTGTCGCTGGCGGCGGCGTCGACCGGCCCCAGGATGCGGGGCTTATCGGCCGCCGCGAGATGAGGGTGCCCGGAGAGGGCCTTGCGGATCGCCTGCGGGCTCGGGCTCCCCGCGGCGCGCACCCAGAGGCTCGCCGAGACCGAGTGGAAGACGCTCCCCTGGAGAACCTGGAGGGCCGGCGGTGGGAGGTCCGCGAGCACCGCGCGGAGCTGCGCCGCGACCGGGTCCGCCGGCAGCGGCGTCGGCAGCAGATTGAAGGCGAGCTGGGCGCCGAAGACGGGCGTCGGGGTCCGCCGCGTCATGGCCACGATCTGGCGCGTCTGCTCGAACAGCTCCTCCAGACCCGCGTCGTCCCGCATCGAGGCCGGCTGGATGAGGGTGGCGACCGCCTCCTCGAGGCCGAGGTCCCGCAGGGCGTGCAGGAGATGGGCGAGCAGCACCACGCCCGGATGGGGCGAGAGCAGCACATGATGGCCCTGGGCCTCCCCGGTGTTCACCCCGGCGACGATCGGGAACCCGTCCTCCATCGTGGCGTCGAGCGAGAGGATGATGGCCGTGGTGTCCGGCGGCAGCTCGGCCAGCAGCGGCCGGTTGTCCTCCATCGAGCCGCAGAGGAAGGCGACGGGCACGCCCTTCAGCGCCTCCGGCTCGTAGCGGGTCACCATGGCGGCGGCTCCGGCGGCCTCGGTGAGCGTGCCGATCTCGTCGTCGCGCCGGCTCATCAGGCGGACGTCGCGCGCGAGGCCGGGACGGTGCTCCAGGGTCTCCCGCAGCTCCTTGCCGAGGAGGCCGGTCGGGTGGAGGATGGCGATCGCGGTCATGGGGCTCCTTCGAGAGAGGGAGGCGGCGGCGCGCTGTCGGGCCGGGAGCCGCGCGAGGGCCGCAGGCGCGAGTACGCGGCGGCGGCGGGCCCCGACAGAGTGTAGAGGACGGTGATCACCAGCAGGGCCCACCAGCCGACGAACAGGAAGAGCAGCAGGAGCGCCGCCACCGGCACGAAGGCCCGGTAGCTCCAGCGTTTCCGCAGATCGAGCTTCTTGCCGCTGTGATAGCGGAAAGTCGAGACCATCAGCGCGCCGATCACCAGCAGCGCCACGCCGAGGATCGCCTGCATGACGACCCGCAGGTCCCCCGTGGTGTCCGGCGCGAAGGAGAGCAGGGCGCAGATGGTCAGCGCGGCCCACGGCGACGGCAGGCCGACGAAGTAGCGGCTGTCCGTCACGCGGGTCTGCACGTTGAAGCGGGCGAGACGGGTGGCCGTGCAGACCACGTAGAAGACGGAGATCAGCCAGGTGTCCCGGTGGAAGTCCCGCAGCCCCCAGAGATAGACCAGCATCCCCGGCGCCACACCGAAGGTGATGACGTCGGCCAGCGAGTCGTACTCCCTTCCGAAGTCGCTCTCGGTGCCGGTCATGCGGGCGATCCGCCCGTCGACGCTGTCGAGGGCCGCCGCCAGCAGGATGAACAGCGACCCCTTGACGAAGTCGTTGTCGAGCCCGCAGATGATGGCGTAGAAGCCGAACACCATGTTGCCCATGGTGAACAGGCTGGGCAGCAGGTAGGCGCCGCGGCGGATGCCGCGCGCCCGCGGCCGCGCCGGGGCGCCTTCGTGGATCAACGGGTCTCCTTCTCCGGCGTGGCCATCGGCGTCGCTCCGTTCTTCACCCGGTCCCCCTTCTTCACCAGCACCCGGTAGCTCTCCGGCACCAGCAGGTCCACCCGGGAGGAGAACTTGATCAGCCCCAGGGCCTGCCCGCGGTGGACCCGGTCCCCCTCTTTCAAATAGCAGACCACCCGCCGGGCGAGCAGGCCCGCGATCTGCCGTACCCCGATCGGGTCGCCGTTGGGACGGCGGATCACGGTCAGGTGCTTCTCGTTGACGTCCCCGGCGTCCTCGCGGAAAGCGGCCACCTTGCGCCCCTGGCTGTAGAGGGAGACGGTGACCTCGCCCGCCGCCGGCACCTTCTGGACGTGCACGTCGAAGACCGAGAGGAAGGTGACGATGCGGTGGTAGCGGCCCGGGCCGACCTGCGGGTCGTCGATCGTGTCGACGCGGGTGATCAGGCCGTCGGCGGCGGCGAGCACGGCGCCGGCATCCCCTTCATAGCCGCGTTTCGGGTCGCGGAAGAAGAGGAGGGTGAGGAAGCCGACGACGAGCGCCGCGGTTCCCCAGCCGGACCGCCCCAGGAAGAAGAGCAGCCCGGCGAGGAACCAGAAGGGAAGGACGAAGACCCAGGCTTCTTTAGCGAACTTCATCGTGGGGGCTCCGGTCGGATGTCGGTCTCAAGGTCTCGCGGAGCCTCCGGCCAGGGCTTCAGGCCGAGACCCGCGACTCGCGGTGCGCTCGCAGGATCTGTTCCATGTGGTCCTTGAGCATCAGCTTGTGCAGCTTGATCTTCTTCTCCTCGGCCTCGTCCTCCTGGGAGAGAAGGCTCTTCTGGTTGATCTCCTGCAGCCGCCTGTCGTACTCCTGGTGCTCATCGTGGAGACGGCGAAATTCGTCATCCGTCTTGAGCAGCTCCGCCTTCAGATCGTCTTGCTGAGACATGGGTCTGCCTCCTTTGCCGGTTCGGATAGGACTCCAAGGGGTGATCGGTAGAGAACGGTCCGCCATGGACCGGTACCTGCAGAGGAAGAAAAGGGAAACGGGCGGCCGGCGGCGAGCGGGCTCACCGTGCGACCAGCTCCGGGACACGGGCACGGCCTCGCCCCTCGTGGGATCGCCGGGCCGTGGTGATGAATTGGGTCAGCATGCTTGGCTGATCCGAGGATAGCACCGGGTCCCGGGGGGATCAAGGCGAGGGAAAACACCGCTTCCTCGGGGCGTAAGCCGAGTGGATTCTACAGCTCCAGTGCGAAGATCATGGCGTCCGCCCCGTCCCGGTAATACGCCCGCCGCAGGCCCGCCCAGGCGAAGCCGAGGCTCTCGTAGAGGGTGATCGCCGGCTTGTTGTCCACCCGGACCTCCAGGAAACAGACCTGGATCCGCTGCTCGCGCAGGCGCTCGAGGCCTTCGTGGAGGAGGGCGCGGGCGAGGCCACGGCGGCGCCCGTCCGGATGCACGGCGACGCGCAGCAGCTCCGCCTCTCCGGCCGCGTGGCGGAACGCGGCGTAGGCGGCCGGCGGCGCGGCGGGTCCGCACGCGGCGAGCAGCAGCACGGAGTGGGGATGGGCCACCTCGTAGGCGAGCATCTCGCGCGGCCAGGGGTCCTGAAAGGCCGCCTCCTCCAGGCGAGCGATGGTGTCGAGGTCCGTCTCGAAGGCGGGACGGACGACCGGCGAGAGATCCGGAGCGGTCGTCTTGCCGGCCACGGTCATGCGACGGGAGCCGGCGCGGCGGCGCGCGGCTTGGGAAGAGTGATCGCCGGCGGGCGCGAGTAGATCGCCGTGGTGAGGAGCGCGGGGTTCCATTCGGTCTCCGGCGCGGCGGCGAGGAGGGCGGCGGCGGGCGCCAGCGGCCCCGGCTCCAGCAGGCGCAGCCCGGCGGGCCAGCCGGGGATCGCCGCCAGGCGCGACACCCCGAACCCGGTCACCACGGCCTCGCCGCCACGGGCCAGGCGCGGCAGCTCGGAGCCGGGAACGAGCTCCATGTCTCCGAGCGGTCTCAAGGGTTTCATCGAGCCGTCCGCCGCGAACGCCTGGGCGCTCCAGGCGCCGCGCAGGGCGTCCACGACGGCGATCACGACGCCGCTCCCGGCGCCGGCCGCCGCGGCCAGGACCGGCAGCGAGGGGATCGCCGTCGCCGGAACCTCCAGCGCCTGGTGCAGGCCGAGCGTCGTGGCGAGGCCGATCCGCAGGCCGGTGAAGCTGCCGGGGCCGCGCAGCACGGCGATGCCGGCGAGATCCCGGACGCCGATCCCCGCCTCCTCCAGCACCTCCCGGACCATCTCCAGCAACCGGACCGAGGAGCGCTCCTGCTCCACCGACCGCGACGCCACCACCTCTCCGCCCCGCGCGAGGGCCACGCTGACGAGAGGGGAGCCGGTATCGAGGGCGAGGAGGGGGTCGGGCATGGGTGAAATATATCGCGTCGAAGGGGCGCGGGGAGGGATCGGGCGTTCCCTGGGAATGATGTTCCGTGTTTCCGCAACGCTCCGTCTTTCCGCAACGTTATACTGCCCCCGCATGTCCACCCTGCCGGTCACATCCCTGACGCCCATGATGCGCCAGTACCTGGAGGTCAAGGCGCAGCATCCCGACGCGCTGCTGATGTATCGCATGGGCGACTTCTACGAGATGTTCTTCGAGGACGCCCGGGCGGCGGCGCCGATCCTGGAGGTGCAGCTCACCGCCCGCCAGAAGGGGACGGAGAACGAGACGCCGATGTGCGGCGTCCCCCACCACGCGCTGGAGGGCTATCTCGCCAAGCTGATCGGCGCCGGGCTCAAGGTGGCGATCTGCGACCAGGTGGAGGACCCGGCCCAGGCCAGGGGGCTGGTCAAGCGCGAGGTGACGCGGATCGTCACCCCCGGGACGGTGAGCGATCCCGGGTTGCTGGAGGGCAAGGAGGAGAACTTCCTCGCCGGGCTGGTCTGGGAGCGGGGGGAGGGGGCCGGAGCCTTCCTCGACCTCTCGACGGGCACGTTCTTCGTCCGCCGCTGGCGCGCGCCCGGGGAGGCGGTGGAGGATCTCGCCCTGCTCCGGCCGCGCGAGGTGCTGTTCCACGCCGAGCGGGGCGAGGAGGGATTCCCCTTCGAGATCGTGGAGTGGGCCGAGCGCGAGTGCCCGTGCCGGACGCCGCTGGCCGGCGACCGCCTGTTCGAGCCCCAGCGGGCCGGCGAGCTGCTGCTGCGGCAGTTCGGCGCCGGCACCCTGCGCGGCTTCGGCCTGGAGGAAGGGGAGCCGGCGGTCAGGGCGGCGGCGGCGGCCCTCGCCTACGCCCAGGAGACGCAGAAGAGCGGCCTCGCCCACATCCGCGGCCTCGCCGTGCGCGAGGCGCGCGACCGCATGAGCCTCGACGCCTCGACCCTCGCCAACCTGGAGGTCTTCGCCAGCCAGCGGGGGCCGGCCGCTGGATCGGCGACGGCCGCGGGCACCCGGCGCAAGACCACCCTGCTCGGCGTGCTCGACCGCACCGTCACCGCCCCCGGCGGACGCACCCTGCGGGAGTGGCTGCGCCGTCCCCTGGTGGAGCCCGGCGAGATCGCCGAGCGTCACCGCGCCGTGGGCGAGCTGGCGGCGGACAACCCCCGCCGGGAGAAGATCCGCGAGCACCTGGCCCGCATGGCGGACCCCGAGCGCCTGCTCGCCCGGGCGGTCCTGGGCACCCTCACTCCGCGCGAGGCCGCGGCCCTGCGCGACTCCCTGGCGGAGGCTCCGGGCCTGCTCACCGAGCTGGCGGAGCTGATCGCCAGGGACCCGGGCGCCGCCCCCCTCCTCGCCCGGCTGACGGAGACCGATCCCCTCCCCGAGCTGTGCGCCGAGCTGGCCCGCACCCTGGAGGCCGCCCCCGCGCCCAACCTCTTGGAGGGGGGAGTCATCGCGGCCGGCGTCTCCGAGGAGCTGGACCACTACCGGTCCCTCACCCGCGACAGCAAGCGCCACATCGCGGCCCTGGAGGTGCGCGAGCGGGAGCGCACGGGGATCTCGTCCCTCAAGATCCGCTACAACAAGGTCTTCGGCTACTACCTGGAGGTCACCCGCGCCAACCAGGAGCGGGTGCCGGCGGACTACATCCGCAAGCAGACCCTGGTCAACGCCGAGCGCTACGTGACGCCGGAGATCAAGGAGCTGGAGGAGCAGATCCTCTCCGCCGAAGAGCGGCAGGTGGCGCTGGAGCAGCGGTTCTTCCGCGAGCTGGTGGAGAAGATCGCCGCCGAGGCAGCCGGCCTCACCGCCCTGGCCGCGGCCGTGGGGACCCTGGATACCCTGGCCGCCTTCGCCGAGGTGGCGGCCCGGCAGCGCTACGTGCGGCCGGTGATGGGAGAGGCAGGCGGACCCGTCGTGATCCGGGAGGGGCGCCATCCCGTCGTCGAGCAGGCGAGCCGCGACGCCTTCGTCCCCAACGACGCCGAGCTGGACGACGAGCAAGCGCAGATCGTCCTGCTGACCGGTCCCAACATGGGGGGCAAGTCGACCTACCTGCGGCAGGTGGCGCTCATCGTCCTCATGGCCCAGGCCGGGAGCTTCGTGCCGGCGGACGAGGCGGTGATCGGCGTCGTCGACCGCATCTTCACCCGCGTCGGGGCGTCGGACGACCTCGCCCGGGGGGAGTCCACCTTCATGGTGGAGATGATCGAGACGGCCAACATCCTGCGCCACGCCACGGACCACAGCCTGGTGATCCTCGACGAGGTGGGGCGGGGCACGGCCACCTTCGACGGCCTGTCGCTCGCCTGGGCGATCGTCGAGTACCTGCACGAGCACCGCCGGCCGAAGACCCTCTTCGCCACCCACTACCACGAGCTGACGGAGCTCGCCTCCCTGCTGCCGCGGGTGGTGAACCGGACGATGGCCGTCAAGGAGTGGGAGGACCGCATCGTCTTCCTGCGCCGGGTGGTGCCGGGGAGCGCCGACAAGTCCTACGGTCTCCACGTCGCACGCCTCGCCGGCCTGCCCGCCTCGGTGATCGACCGCGCGGCGGAGGTCCTGGCCAACCTCGAATCCCTGGAGTACGATCCGACGGGCAAGCCCCGCCTCGCCCGCGGCACCGGCTCCCCGGACACCGGAGGCCCCGCCCAGCTCACCCTCTTCGCCCCGCCGGAGCAGGTGGTGGCCGGCCTGCTCAAGGCCGTGGACGTCAACCAGTTGACGCCGCTCGCGGCGCTCAACCTCTTACATAGCCTGAAATCGCGGCTGTAAGGCCTGGTACCCGGCCCGCCTCCTCCCCCGCGGGGAGACGCAGTCTCTCCCCAGGAGGCGGGCCTCCTTCGGGCGGAACGGCGGCGTCCTTGGACTCGGCGGCCGCCGTCCCTTCTCAATTGTCAAAGAGCATCTCTTCGCGGCAGCCACGACGTGTAGCCTCCCCGATATGCGGTAGGATGCCAAAAGCAGAGAGGCGTGTCAAGAAGCAGATTGACACGACGTCGCACAGTCTGTTATCTATGCACACAGAATAAGAGAAGGCGTTGCGCGATGCGCTGGCCTATATCGAGGCACCGCCGCCTGACACGTCCTTTCTCCGGCTGAGACAGTGGAAAAGCCGCCGAAACAATGTTCTACGGCGGCAAACAATGTTTGTCGGCCTTTTTCATTGTTTCAAGCCGCCAAACAATGGAAAAAGCCGG
>DASWRX010000268.1:0-6514 GCA_036402955.1 Thermoanaerobaculia bacterium | reverse complement strand
CGTCGACCATGCCGATCACCACGTCCTCGGCGAACGGTGTGCTCACCGACCACGCGAGAAGGTCGGCGATGGTGGCACCCCCGGGAAGGTCGTTTCTCATGTCGGCGAGGCCGAGGATCGCGTCGCGACACGGGGGCGCGGCGGGCTTGAACGGCGCGTTCATGACGCACCTCCCGCCCGCAGATCGGCGCGATGGCAGATCGTGGTGTGGCATGCGTATTCCGACGGCACTCCTCCACCGATTCCGACGGCACTCCTCCATCGATTCCGGCGACTCCTCCACCGATTCCGACGGCACTCCTCCATCGATTCCGGCGACTCCTCCACCGGTTCCGGTGACCCGGCCACGGCTAGCGCCGGAGCCGGTCACCGGCCGGCCGCGTAGGCCCGGGGCGGGGCCCGACGGTCGTCGACGTAGTTGACGAGCCGGCTGGGCGGCCGTCGATAGCGCCGGCCACGAGGTGGACGCGCTGCAGGCTCATCCTGCGGCGGGCCTGTCGGAGCAGGGACGCACGGAGGGTCGTGACGAAATGGAGCCTCTCGACGGCCCTCGGGGCGCGAGAGGTCGCATGGCGGAGCGCTATTCGATGCGAAAGATTCGGGAAATTCTGCGCTTGAAGCACGAGCTCAAGCGGAGCGTGCGGGAGATCGAGAGGGCCCTGGAGCTCGGGCACGGCACCGCGGGCGACTACCTGAAGCGCGCCAAGCAGGCGGGGCTCACCTGGGAAGACGCAAAGACGCTGAGCGACGCCGAGCTGGAGGGGCGGCTGTTCCAGCAGGTTGGGCGTAATGAGCCGTGGGCGCGGGCGCCGATCGCGCTGGCCTCGGTGCACCTGGAGCTGCGGCGCGCGGGCGTGACGTTGGGGTTGCTCTGGACCGAGTACCAGCAGGCGGTGGCGGACGGTGGGACGGGACTCAAACCGTACCAATACAGCCAATTCTGCGAGCTCTACGCGGAGTTTCGGAAGACGATGTCGCCGTCGATGCGGCAGACGCACCGCGCGGGGGAGAAGGCGTTCGTCGACTTCTCGGGGAAGAAGCCGCGCATCGTCGACCCCGTGACGGGGGAGGCGACGGAGGTCGAGCTGTTCGTGATGGTCCTCGGGGCGAGCAACTACACCTACGTGGAGGCCGTGCGCACCCAGCAGCTGCACGACTTCATCGGCGCGACGGTGCGGGGGCTCGAGTACTTCGGCGCGGTGCCGGAGATCCTGGTGCCGGACCAGCTCAAGAGCGCGGTGACCAGGTCCCATCGCTACGAGCCGGAGCTCAACGCGACGTACGCGGAGATGGGGCGGCACTACGGCACGGCGATCGTGCCGGCGCGGCCTCGCAAGCCGAAGGACAAACCGAAGGTCGAAGGTGGCGTCCTGATCGCGCAGCGGTGGATCCTGGCGTGCCTCCGCAACCGCCGCTTCTTCAGCCTGGAGGAGCTCAACGCGGCGATCGGCGAGCTGCTCGAGAAGCTCAACACCCGGCCGTTCCAGAAGCTCGAGGGGTGCCGGCGCTCGGCCTTCGAGATGCTCGATCGTCCGGTGATGAAGCCTCTGCCCGCGCGACGCTACGAGGTGGGCGCGTGGAAGCTCGAGGTGGGCGTGAACCTCGACTACCACTTCGAGTACGACCACCGGCACTACAGCGTGCCGTCCACGCTGATCAGCGCCAAGGTCGACGTGCGCGCCACGGCGACCGTCCTGGAGGTGTGGCGCGGCGGCGCACGCGTCACGTCCCACGAGCGCAGCTACGGGCCGAAGGGGACGGCGGTGACGAAGCCGGAGCACCGGCCGCGCGCGCACCGCGAGTGGGGGGACTGGCCGCCGGAGCGGCTCGTGGGCTGGGCCCGGACGAAGGGGCCAAAGACGGCGGAGGTCGCGGCGGCGCTCCTGGAGCGCGGGCCGCACCCGGAGTCGGGACGGAGGGCTTGCCTGGGGCTGCTGCGGATGGGTAGGCGGTACGGCGACGAGCGGCTCGAGGCGGCGTGCGAGCGAGCGCTCGCGATCGGAAGCCCGACGTACAAGACCGTGGAGTCGATCCTGAAGAACGGGCTCGACAAGGTGTCACGCGAAGAGAAAGAAGAGGCGAAGAGCGTTATCCACGAGAATATTCGGGGAGGGTCTTATTTCGACCGAGAGGAGGCAGAGCCGGCGAACGTCGTGAGTAAAATCGAAGCGCTCCATTTGGACGAGGAGCGGTTTGCAATTATCAATGAGTCCGGCGCAGACCCGAAGGGTGAGGTGGCCTGGAATGGTCCTGTGGAAGAAACGAAGACGGGGAGCAGAACATCCGCTATCGAAGACTGCTCTTGGGGAGAGGAGGTCCTCGAACGCGTGACGGAGGCCGGCGCTGATCCGGGCTGCGAGAACGAGGTCGTGGTCCGCTCCGCCGGCCCAGGCCGTGGCGCCGTGGCCCCGCCGGCGTGGCGCTCGTTGCCCGAGCTGGTCGAGCAGCTACGGGCTGCGTGGGAGAAGCCGAGGATGTCTGTCCGGAGTGAGCAAAGGACAGAGCAAGGAGACGGTGATCCTTCCCGAGCGGGTCGACAGGATGGCTCATCGTGCACGAGATCGAACACGTGTCTTGCTCTCACCGGAAACGAGGGTGAGCCGGAGGACGGAAGAGAGGAGTCCAGGCAACGAGAGTGTGAGCGTGCGAAGCCGAGATGTTCAACGGATTGTGGTTTGGCTGGGCCATCCCCATCAGGCCCCGTCGAGGAGAGGTATGATGTTTGAAGAGACCCTTCATAAATTGATTCGACTCAAGCTGCCTCACATGGCCGAGGCGCTCCGCGCGGAGCTCGAGAAGGGCCCCGGCAGCGCGCTCTCCCTCGAGGAGTGCGTCGGGCTCATGGTCGATCGTGAGTGGACGGAGCGGGAGAACCGCCGCACCGGCCGCCGCATCAAGGACGCCAAGCTCGGCATGCAGGCCTGCCTGGAAGACGTGCGCTGCGGCCCCGACCGCGGCCTCGACAAGTCCGTCGTGCGCGGGCTCAGCACCGGCCAGTGGGTGCGCGCCAAGCAGAACGTGATCGTGATCGGGATGACGGGCACCGGCAAGAGCTACCTCGGCGCTGCCCTCGCCGAGTCCGCCTGCCGGCAGGGCTACCGCGCCCTGCGCACCCGGGTGCCCAGGTTGCTCGAGGAGCTCGCCATCGCCCGCGCAGACGGCTCCTACACCTCGATGCTGAACCGCCTGGCCAAGCTCGACGTGCTCGTGCTCGACGACCTCCTCATCGCGCCGCTGAAGGACTCCGAGCGGCGCGATCTGCTGGAGGTGCTCGAGGACCGGTACGACCAGCGCTCGACCGTGGTGACCAGCAACCAAGTCCAGTACAGCGAGAGTCACGGAGGATTCTCCCCCCACCGAGCCGCCGGTCGTTGCCGCAGAGGCGCTGCTGGCGCTGGCACGCTGGCTGCGTGCGAGGTCCGACGGACTGCCGCCTGAGCGGCGAGCTCCAGGGCGAACGGTTCCCCATGTCCAGGCAGAAGAGCACCGACGAGCACCTGTGGACGGTGCTGACGCTGGAGCGTCAGGCGCAACTCGTGGGTGTCCTGAGCCTCATGATGAGCCGCTGCCTACTGGCGCGCCGGGAGGCCGCCGATGAAGACGACGGCGGCGCCCGGCATGAGGATCGAGGATCGCCCGACGAAGATCGGCGCTTGCCACCTCGAGCGTCTCGCGGTGGTCTACATCCGCCAGTCCTCGCTGCAGCAAGTGCAGCACAACCAGGAGTCGACCCGGCTGCAATACAGTCTCGAAGCGATGGCGCGCGAGCTCGGCTGGGAAGCCGGGCGCGTCCTGGTGCTCGACGACGATCTCGGCACTTCGGGGGCGGCGGTCGCAGGGCGGCACGACTTCCAGCGGCTCTTGGCCGAGGTCGCGCTGGACCACGTCGGGATCATCCTGGGCGTGGAGATGTCGCGGCTCGCGCGGTCGAACAAGGATTGGCACCAATTGCTCGAGCTGTGCGCTCGCTTCGGCACCTTGATCGCGGACCTGGACGGCCTCTATGACCCGTCGCGCTACAACGATCGTCTTCTGCTGGGGTTGAAGGGGACGATGTCCGAGGCCGAACTCCACATCCTGCGGCAGCGGCTGCTCCAAGGCAAGCTGCAGAAGGCGCGCCGCGGGGAGCTGAGCAAGCCGGTGCCATCGGGGTATCTGCTGCAAGCGTCCAACGAGGTGGTCCTCGATCCTGATGAGTCGGTCCGAGCGGTTGTGCGCTTTGTCTTCGAGCAGTTCGAGCGCCTCGGGACGGCGCACGCGGTGCTCCGCGCCATGGTCGAGCAGGGACTCCAGATCGGTGTGCGCCGCCGCACGGGAGCTGACTGCGGCGGCCTCGAATGGCACCGCCCCCACCGCGGCATGGTGATCAACATGCTCCGCAACCCGATCTACGCCGGGGCCTACGTCTATGGGCGACGGCAGACGGATCCACGGCGCCAGCAACCGGGCCGTCCTGCGACGGGGCGCACACCGCTGGTGGAACCGGCGGACTGGCAGGCCTGCGTCCGCGATCGCTTTCCGGCTTATATCACCTGGGAGCAATTCGAGCGCAACCAGGCTCGGTTGAAGGCCAACCGCAAGCTTCTCGGAGCGGCCGCGGTACGCAGCGGGACGGCCCTGTTGCAAGGACTCGTGAAGTGCGGTCGCTGCAATTTGGGGATGACCGTGCAGTACGCCAAGTACAAGGGGCAGGTCTACCCGCGCTACGTCTGTGCCCAGGACGCGTGCCACCACGGCGCCCGCGTCTGCACGAACATCTCGGGCACCTGCGTCGATCGGGCCGTCTTCATGGAGGCGCTCGCTGCATTGGCTCCGGCCGCCTTGGAGATCAGCCTCCGGATCCGCGCCGATCTCGAACAGCAGCGCGCGCAGCACGAGGGCCTCTGGCAGCAGCGCCTCGAACGAGCCCGCTACGAGGCCGAGCGCACCGCGCGCCAGTACAAGAGCGTCGAGCCCGAGAACCGGCTCGTGGCCCGCACCCTCGAGCGCGCCTGGGAAGACGCTCTCCGCGCAGAACGCGATCTGCTGGAGTCGTACGAGCGGCACGCGCAGCAAGTGCCGCAGCGCCTGACGGCGGAGGACATCGCCGCCATCCGCGCTCTGGCCACCGACCTGCCCGCGCTCTGGAGCGCGCCCACCACCACGCCTGCGGACCGCAAGGCGGTCTTGCGGCTGCTGATCGAACACGTCGACGTCACGGCCGACCGCGAGACCTCGGGGCTGGATCTCACCGTGCATTGGGCCGGCGGCCACGAGACGCATCAGCACATCCGTCGCCCCGTCCACAAGCTCGCCAAGACCGGGGACAAGAACGCGATCATGACCGCGATCCACGAACTGCGTCGCCAGGGGCTCACCGCGAAGCGTATCGCCGACCAGCTCAACGCCGACGGTTGGATCACGCCGACACAGAGGAGCCCCTTCAACGAGCGCCTGGTGCGGGCGATGATGCATCGCTACGGCCGCGTGGCGCGCGGGCCCAAGCCGTCGCCGGGCGCAGAGAACGCCTGGTGGCTTGCGGACCTTGCCCGCGAGCTGAAGATGCCCCTCGTGACCCTGTACGGATGGCTCACCCGTAGCCTGGTGCAGGCGCGCCGGCTCGACGGACAGTGGGCGGTGGTCGCCGACAAGGCTGAGCTGCGGCGACTCCGCCAGCTCCGCCGCGAGCATCCCACGCCGACGTCCAAGAAGAAGTCCTCGAAGAGAACGTGACGGGAGGTGCATCATGCGTGGTCGATCACGAGCCAGGTGCCGACGAAAAGTTGGCACGAGATGCTCGCGGACCCCACGGTGGCGGACGCGATCTGCGATCGGCTGGTCCACAACGCGCACGTGCTGTCCCTGAAGGGGCCGTCGATCCGGAAGACCAAGGGGCTCGGAGAGAAGAGCCCGGAACAATAGGGCCGATCGTCATGGCCTCTCCTCGCTCTGCGAGGTGGGGTCCCGCACGACCCCGGGCGGGATTGCCCACCGGCGGGGTCACCGCGCGCAAGCGCTATCGCTGCAAGGGCCGTGGATCAGGAAATTAAAAAAGGAGGGACGAGAAGACCACCGAAGAAAAGAGCTGATCATCCAGGCGTCCCCTCGCTCCGAGGGGTGGGACCCGCTCGATCCAGGATCCCGTCGCTCCGCTCCGAGCATGGAGAGGTGCTCCGGAACGGGTGGAGGGGTGCCGCCGGAACCCAGAGAGCCGTCGCTTCGCTCCGATCGTGGAGAGGTGCTCCGGAATGGGTGGAGGAATCGGGCGGAATACGCACTTGCGCTCATCGAGTCCCCCCCGGCGTAGGTCCGGGGCTCCATTGAAGCGCAGTGGTACGAGGTCGCCGTCGCCTACGTGCGGACCGTCCCCCCCGGCGTAGGTCCGGGGCTCCATTGAAGCTTGGCGATGAGGGAAGGCCACTCATCCTTGCGGACGGGTCCCCCCCGGCGTAGGTCCGGGGCTCCATTGAAGCTAGATCTGTCGACGCGAGACCCTCCGGTGTTGCGTGTCCCCCCCGGCGTAGGTCCGGGGCTC
>DASWRX010000267.1:0-5811 GCA_036402955.1 Thermoanaerobaculia bacterium | reverse complement strand
GCCATCAGCGCGGCCACGGCGGGGGCGATCCCGGCGCTGGCGCGGGCGCCGAGGAGCAGGCAGCGGGTGCGGCGGGCGAGGACGTCCTCCACCGTGCGGGCCATCTCGTGCCGCGCGGCCCAGACCACCTGGCTGGGACGGCAGGGAAGGCTGGGATGGAGGAGCTCGTCCCAGCCGGGGAGATCGGCGGCGAGGCTGGCGAGGCCGGCGAGGGCGGGGCCGTCCGCGCCGTACCCCGCCCAGTCCCGCGGGGTAACGTCGTCGCTCCAGCCGTGCAGGCGGAGGTCGGCCGTGCGCGAGGGCCGCTCGTCGAGGTCCGCCACCATCGCGGCGTGATCGATCGTGTCCTCTCCCATCTTGCGGTAGGTCGTCCACTTGCCGCCGGCGATGGTGACCAGGCCGGCGGGGGAGATCAGGAGCGTGTGGTCGCGCGAGAGGGACGCCGTCTTCTCCGCCGCCCGGTTGCCGCGCACCAGCGGGCGCAGGCCGGCGAAACAGGAGAGGACGTCCTGCGGCCGCGGGTCCTGCGTCAGGTAGCGCGCCGCGTGATGGAGCAGGAACTCGATCTCCTCCGGCAGCGGGCGCGGCTCCAGCGCCGGCGCGGCCACCGGCGTGTCGGTCGTCCCCACCACCACCCGGCCGTGCCAGGGCACGGCGAAGAGCACGCGGCCGTCGTCGGTGTGGGGGACGAGGATGGCGCTCTCTCCCGGCTGGAAGCGGCGGTCGAGCACCAGGTGCACGCCCTGGCTCGGCGCCAGGAGCGGCGGGCTGGCCGGATCGTCCATCCGCCGCAGGCCGTCCGCGAAGATCCCCGTGGCGTTGATCACCACCCGGGCGCGGACCGCGGTCTCGCGGTCCCCCTCGAGATCGCGGACCCGCGCGCCGCGCACCAGCTCCCCCTCCTTGATCAGCCCCACCACCGGCGCGTAATTGACCGCCACGCCGCCGAGATCGGCGACCGTCAGCGCCAGGGTGACGGCCAGCCGGGCGTCGTCGAACTGGGCGTCCTGATAGATCACGCCGCCGCGCAGCCCCGCGGGCTCGAGGGTGGGGATGCGGTCGAGCGTCTCCTCGCGGGAGAGCAGGCGCGAGGGCTCCAGGTTCATGCGGCCGGCGAGCAGGTCGTAGAGCTTGAGGCCGGCGCCGTAGTAGGGGGCCTCCCACCAGTCGTAGCTCGGCACCACGAAGGACAGGTTGCGCACCAGGTGCGGGGCGTTGCGCAGCAGCCGGCCGCGCTCGCGCAGCGCCTCGAGGACCAGGGCCACGTTCCCCCGCTGGAGATAGCGGACGCCGCCGTGGACCAGCTTGGTGCTGCGGCTGGAGGTCGCCTTGGCGAAGTCGTGCCCCTCGACGAGCGCGGTGCGGTAGCCGCGCGCCGCCGCCTCGACGGCGGCGCCGAGGCCGGTGGCCCCGCCGCCCACCACCAGGACGTCCCATGGCCCCTCGCCGGGATCGGTGAGGCGGGCCAGCATGGCGTCGCGGTTCAAGCCTCCTCCCACCCCTTCGCCCGCTCCACCGCCCGGTTCCAGCGCGCCCGCAGCCCGGCGGCGGCCCCGGCGTCCATCGCGGGCTCGAACGTGCGCTCCAGCCGCCAGCGTCCGGCGATCTCGTCCGCGTCCTTCCAGACCCCCACCGCCAGCCCGGCGAGATAGGCGGCGCCGAGCGCGGTGGTCTCCCGCACCCGCGGACGGACGACCGGCACCTGGGCGAGGTCGGCCTGGAGCTGCATCAGGAGATCGTTGACCGCGGCGCCGCCGTCCACCCGCAGCTCGGCCACCGGAACGCCGGAGTCGGCCTCCATCGCCGTCAGGACGTCCGCCACCTGGAAGGCGATCGCCTCCAGCGCCGCCCGGGCAATATGGGCGGCGGTGGTGCCGCGGGTGATGCCCACCAGCGCGCCGCGGGCGTAGGCGTCCCAATGGGGAGCCCCGAGGCCGGTGAAGGCGGGCACCAGCACGACCCCTCCCGAGTCCGGCACGCTCGCCGCCAGCGCCTCGACGCCGGCGGCGGAGCGGATGATCCCCAGGCCGTCGCGCAGCCACTGCACCACGGCGCCGGCCACGAAGACGCTCCCCTCCAGCGCGTAGTCGGTGCGCCCGGTGTCCGCGCCAAGCCTCCAGGCCGGCGTGGTGAGCAGCTCGTTGCGGGAGCGGACGGCCCGGCCGCCCGTGTTCATCAGCAGGAAGCAGCCGGTGCCGTAGGTGTTCTTCACCATTCCCGGCCTGAGACAGGCCTGCCCGAAGAGGGCCGCCTGCTGGTCGCCGGCCACGCCGGCGATGGGGATGGGGGCGCCGAAGAGATTGGCGAGCGTCTCGCCGTAGACCGCGCTCGACGAGCGCACCGCGGGGAGCAGCCCGCGGGGGACGTCGAGCGCCGCCAGCAGCTCGTCGCTCCACTCCCCGGCGTGGAGGTCCCAGAGCAGGGTGCGGGAGGCGTTGGTGACGTCCGTCGCGTGCAGCCCGCCGCCGGTGAGGTTCCAGATCAGCCAGGAATCGACGGTGCCGAAGGCGAGCCGGCCGGCGTCGGCGTCCGCGCGGGCGCCGGGCACGTTGTCCAGGATCCAGGCGAGCTTGGTGCCGGAGAAGTAGGGATCGAGCACCAGGCCGGTGCGGTCGCGGAAGAGCGGCTCGCGCCCCTCGCGCCGCAGCCGGTCACAGGCGTCGGCCGTGCGGCGGTCCTGCCAGACGATGGCGTTGGCGATGGGGAGTCCCGTCGCCCGGTCCCAGACCAGGGTCGTCTCCCGCTGGTTGGTGATGCCCAGCGCGGCGACGTCGCCGGCGGCGAGGCCGGCGCGCGCCAGGGCCACGCGGGCCACGGCGAGCTGCGACTCCCAGATCTCCCGCGGATCGTGCTCCACCCAGCCCGGGCGGGGAAAGATCTGCCGGAGCTCCCGCTGCGCCGTGGCGATCCCGGCGCCGGACTCGTCGAAGACGATGGCCCGCGAGCTGGTGGTCCCCTGGTCGAGGGCGAGGACGTGAGGCATGGAGAGGAAGAGTAGCAGTACCATAGGCCCCTTCGAACCGGTCAGGGAGGGGACCATGCACGAGCACCGCATCCGCAGGAAGGTCGAGTACGCCGACACCGACATGAGCGGCATCGTCCACTTCGCGCGCTTCCTGGTCTTCATGGAGAACGCCGAGCACGCCTTCCTGAACTCCGTGGGGCCGGGAGTCCAGTGGCGCGACGCGGAGGGACGCGAGCTCGGCTGGCCGCGGGTGGCCGTCTCCTGCGACTACCTGTCGCCGGCCCGCTTCGGCGACGTGCTGGAGATCCGCGTCCGCGTGCTGCGCAAGGGGACGCGGTCGCTGACCTACGGCCTGGAGATCCAGCGCGACGGCTCCACGCTGGCTCGCGGCAAGATGACCTGCGCCTTCTGCGTGCTGAACGATCCCTCGGGGGTGAAGGCGATCCCGATCCCGGAGGAGATCGCCGCCCGCATCGAGGAGGCGCACCCCCGCGAAGGTGACTGAGGCGGCCGGTCAGAGTCTCGAGGGAAGCTTCCCTTCCGCCACGGAAGCTTCTTCCGGCCCACGGAAGCTTATCTTTTCCCACGGAAGCTTCCGCCGCGCCGGGTACCGCTACCGAGCCCCGGAGAAGCTTCCTTTCCGCCACGGAAGCTTCTCCCGGCCTACGGAAGCTTGTTTTTCCCACGGAAGCTTGCCTCGGCCCGGCGGAAGCTTCCGTCGCGCCGGATACCGATACCGAGCCCCGGAGAAGCTTCCTTTCCGCCACGGAAGCTTACCTTGGCCCATGGAAGCTTGTTTTTCCGTACGGAAGCCTACGGGCTCCCGGCGGAAGCTTCCATTGCGCCAGATACCGCTACCGAGTCCCGGAGAACCTTCCTTTCCGCCACGGAAGCTTCTCTTGCCAGGTGTTCGCAGGGCCGAAGGCTAGGTGGTCTGTCAACGCGTGATTGCGTAGATCCGTAGGGTGCGCTGTGCGCACCACCGCCGCCCCTGGTGCGCACAGCGCACCCTACACAGCCCGTCATTTCTGCATTGACGAGGTACTAGGAGAAGGCAAGGGCAGAGCTTTGGCAGGCCACGGGGAGTCGTGGCGTCTCCGGCGTGTCGATGTCGCTCCCCTGGAGGGGCGCCGGCAATCGCCTCCGTGTTCGATCTCGCCTCGCTTCCGTCTCAATCCCTCAATACAGATCAGGGCAATTCGGACGACGGGTTTCAGGACGCGCTTCCGATTGTCGTCTCGATGTCTCAATCCCTCAATACAGATCAGGGCAATTCGGACGTATGGCTCGCATGTGCGTATCATCTGCCTGCCGGTGGGGTCTCAATCCCTCAATACAGATCAGGGCAATTCGGACAATCACCCGTCGGGCAGCACTTACGCTCCTACCAAAAGTCTCAATCCCTCAATACAGATCAGGGCAATTCGGACGGCACCATGCCGGTGCGGGCCGACCACAGCCGGATTGCGTCTCAATCCCTCCATACAGATCAGGGCAATTCGGACGATCGCACGCAACCAGATGAATCGGGTTAACCTTCTCGCGTCTCAATCCCTCAATACAGATCAGGGCAATTCGGACGCGACGCACAAGAGGCCCAACGACTGGGCATCAGCGTGTACGAGAAAGTCTCAATCCCTCAATACAGATCAGGGCGATTCGGACGAACTCGAGAGAGATGTCTACCGACTGACGAGCCAAAACGAGTCTCAATTCCTCAATACAGATCAGGGCAATTCGGACGGCGGTACTTTAACTCTCAACCAATTCTTTGGGGGTATCCTTGGTCTCAATCCCTCAATACAGATCAGGGCAATTCGGACGCCAAAGTGGCCACCATCGTTGTAGGAGTGGGGAACATTGGAAATGACGTCTCAATCCCT
This sequence comes from Thermoanaerobaculia bacterium, assembly GCA_036402955.1. Taxonomy (GTDB): domain Bacteria; phylum Acidobacteriota; class Thermoanaerobaculia; order Multivoradales; family UBA5704; genus DATARR01. The sequence goes on along the minus strand of DASWRX010000267.1, from coordinate 963 downwards.
CAATACAGATCAGGGCAATTCGGACGGCATACCCGTTTGCCGACCTCTGCGCCTACCACTGGGTTACCGTCTCAATCCCTCAATACAGATTAGGGCAATTCGGACGGTCAAGCTCGACGGCGAGACGGCCACCTGGTCGATCGAGAAGTCTCAATCCCTCAATACAGATCAGGGCAATTCGGATTCCAAAAGCTTCCTCCCCCTACCTATCGTAGCCTCCTAGTCTCAATCCCTCAATACAGATCAGGGCAATTCGGGCTATTGGGGAACGCCGAGCCGGTCGAGTGGCGATCCTAAGAAGTCTCAATCCCTCAATACAGATCAGGGCAATTCGGACGATTTGACCGTTGGCCGGTCATCCACAATGTCAGTTTTCGTCTCAATCCCTCAATACAGATCAGGGCAATTCGGACGGCCTTAGAAGAAGCGATCCGGACCCTGGAAGACGATCCAAGAAGTCTCAATCCCTCAATACAGATCAGGGCAATTCGGACAGCCACCTTCCAAGCTCAGCCGTTTCAAGGCCTTGCGAGACCGTTTCGTGTTACCCCCGAAAAACGGCCTCACGGCCGGGCGGTCTTCGCGTTCCGGCGTCTCGGTTCGGGTTCCAAGCCGCTCCAGCCATTGAAGTTGGCGGAACCGTGTTACCTGCCGGCCAAAATGGCGTTTTGGCGGCGGCATGATTCTTGTCAGGCATGGTCTTTGCCGCGGGGCGGACAGTTTTCAAGGAACCGGGTGCTTCAGAGAGTGTACCCGCAATCCCGGGCGTCTTCAAATCCAGGGCTCCGGGGGGCACAGTGGATTTGCCCCGCAAGGGGCAACGGCATGATAGGGGTAGGGAGGGCCGGTTGATTTCCCGGTCCCCCCTCCCTCCGAACCGGACTGGCGGATCTCCCGCATCCGGCTCTCCGGTTGGTGGTTTTACCTCGGAGAGGATTGACGGATCTGAGCATAGGCCGTGAC
>DASWRX010000266.1:0-4065 GCA_036402955.1 Thermoanaerobaculia bacterium | reverse complement strand
GACCTCCTGCGCCTGAACCCGGACCCCGACCTCAAGAGCGGCGTGCCGATCCTCTACAACGCCCACTTCGCCAACTTCAACCTGAACGGCAAGCTGGAGACGGGGGCGGGGATCGGCTGGCGCTTCGCCGACGAGGGGGGGCGCAACGGCCTCGACCTGTTCGCCTGGGGAAACCGGCGCAAGCTGGCGGATACGGTGAGGATCCACGGCACCTTCTATGGCGGCGACCTCGACATCCTCAGCGCCGGGCCCAATGCCACCTTCGCGATCACCAACGACGAGAAGCGGGAAGTGGGGGGGAACGTCTGGCTCTACCTCGGCGGCTTCTCCTTCTTCGGCCAGTACGTGGACCAGGACCTGGCCGGCCTGCCGCGCCAGGGGCTGGAGGGGGAGGCCGCCTGGCGCTTCGACCTGCCGCTGGTCTGGGCGGTGGGTGGCCGGCAGCTCTTCACCTTCGTCGCGCCGGCCGTGCGCTGGTCGCGCCTCGACAACGGCTTCCGCAATCCAAAACAGACGCCCAGCCCGAGCTTCTCCTGGGACTGGGACAAGGTCGACTCCGGCCTGCGCCTGGGGCTCTGGGAGGGGCTCGACCTGACGGTCGAGTACGCGGCCAACCGCTTCATCCTGGCGACCGGGGCGAAGCGGCACAACGACGAGCTGCTGACCACCCTGCGGTGGGGGATCTGACGTGAGAAAGGTTTTCGTTCCCTTCCTGCTGCTGCTCTCGCTGCCTCTGTCCGCCGAGGACCTCACCGGCCACGTCCAGCTCCTGGCCAAGGGGGGCAAGGGGCCGGCGCGGGGGAGCGATGTGCGCCAGGTGGTCGTCTGGTTCCAGCCGTCGTCGCCGCAGTCGGTCAAGGCGGGGGACACGCCGTTCGAGATGGTCACCCGGCGCAAGGAGTTCGAGCCGCGGCTGCTGGTGATCCCGAAGGGGAGCCGCGTGCGCTTCCCGAACGAGGACCCGATCCTCCACAACGTCTTCTCGGTCTCGTCGCCGAACCAGTTCGACCTCGGCCTCTACAAGGGCCGGCCGGGCAAGGAGAAGCGGTTCGATCAGCCGGGCGTCGTCCGCGTCTACTGTAACGTCCACCACGACATGGTCGCCTACATCGTGGTGCTCGATACCCCGTACCATGCCTCTCCCAACGCCGACGGCGAGTTCTCCCTCCGCGGGCTCCCCAGGGGCCCGGGCAAGCTGGTGGTGTGGCACGAGCAGGCCGATCCGAAGACGATCGACCTCGAGCTGCCGCGGAAGGGAGCGTTCAAGGTGGACCTGGAGGTCGTGCGGCCGCTGATCCCGTCGCACCTGGACAAGTCGGGGCAGTCCTACTTCCGCTCGCGAGGTGACCGCTACGAAAACCCCTAGCCGCGGCTCCGCCGGCCTGTCCCTGGAGACCAGGATCTTCCTGGTCACCTCGCTGTTGATCGCCCTGCTGGTGGGCGGGGCGGTGCTGGTGACCTCGCTGCTGCTGCGGGGAATCGCGCGCAACGCGGTGCTCGACTCGCTGCGCAGCAGCGCGGCGGCGCAAGGAGCGTTCCAGGACCAGCGCTACCGCCAGCTCCTGCTGATCTCCCGCCTGTTCGCCACCGACTCCAACCTCAGCGCCTACCTCTCCGAGGCCGCCAACACCCGCGACACCCGCTCCATCCTCGACCTGCTCGCCGAGCGGCGCAACGATCTCCAGTACGACTTCGCCATCCTGCTCGATCCGCAGGGGAAGGTCATCGCCCGCACCGACCAGCCGCAGTCCGCCGGGCAGGACCTCGCGAAGCGGCCCCTGGTCGCCGCCGCCCTGGCCGCCGACAACGGGGAGAGCGCGGGCGTCTGGCGCGAGGGCAACGATCTCTTTGACGCCGTGGCCGTGCGGGTGGTGAAGGACTTCACCCCGTTCGCCTATCTGGTCACCGGCTTCCGCATCACCGATCAGTCGGAGGGGGTCAAGGAAGTCCGCGAGGTGAGCGGCGCCGACGTCGCCTTCATGGTCCCCGGAGAGAGGGGGCCGCGCATCGTCGCCACCACCCTGCCGCAGGCGACCGCCCAGACCCTGGCCGCGGCGCTCGCCGCGCAGACCGGGATGAGCCAGGCCCTGCGTGCCGGCAAGGCGGTTCCCCGGGCCGAGCTGACGCTCGAGGGCGAGCCCTGGATCGCCCTGGAGTCGCCGCTGCGCGACGCCGACGGCACGCCGGTGGGCGCCACCGTGGCGCTCGCCTCGCTGGAGCGCAAGCTGGCGACCTTCCGGCAGATCCAGAACGTGCTGTTCGGTGCCGGGCTGGCGGCGGTGTTGCTGGCGCCGTTCCTCTCCTTCGCCTTCGCGCGGCGGGCGCTGGCGCCGGTGCGCCGGCTCGCCGCCGCCGCCGAGGCCGCCCGCCAGGGGGACTACGACCAGAAGATCGATTCCGACCGCAAGGATGAGGTGGGACGGCTCGCCCATACGTTCCATGAGCTGCTGGGCGACCTGCGCGAGAAACGAGACATGGAAGAGTACGTCAACGAGCTGTCCCGCAACCTCCCCGAGCCCGCGGCCGCCCGCGGCCTGCTGGGGGAGGCCCAGAGCCGGGACGTGCTGCTGCTCGGCATCGAGCTGCGCCGGTACGCCCACGCCGCGGCGGGCGGCGATCCCCGCAATCCCGAACAGATCCTGGCCGAGCTGACGGCCGACCTCGACCGCGCCACCGGCGCCGTCGCCCGCGGCCGCGGCCAGGTGGAGGCGGTCTCCGGCCATCGCGTGCTGGCCCGTTTCGAGGGGGAGGGGCGCGGCAGCCGCGCGCTGGCGGTCGCCTCCCGGATGCTGGAGCCCGGGCCGGGCGGCAACCCCGCCGGCGAGGAGGACGCGCCCGCGATCGCCATGGTCTCCGGCCGGGCGGTCACCGGGCCGGTCACCTGGGGAGAGCGGGCGGAGCGGGCCCTCGTCGGTCTGCCGGTGCAGCAGCTCGACGGCCTGCTGCGGGAGGCCGCGCCGGGAGAGATCCTGCTGTCGCGCGAGGTCCACGAGGAGCTGAAGCAGGCCTTCGAGACGGCGGGCTACCGGCTGGCCCCGCGCCGCGGCGTGATCACGCCGCAGCCGCTGTTCGTGGTGGGAGCCCAGATGGCATCGCGGCTGACCGGCGGCAGCGGCGGCGGCGTCCGGGGAACGCCCACGGAGACGCTGACGCTGCAGAACCGCTCCACCCTGACCGGCATCTCGCCGGGCGCTCTCCTGGGAGCGCGCTTCGAGATCCTCTCGGTGCTCGGCGCCGGCGGCATGGGGATCGTCTACAAGGCCCGCGACCGCGAGCTGGACGATCTCGTCGCCCTCAAGATGCTGCAGCGCGACCTGTGGGGAGACCGCAACCAGCTCGACCGGCTGAAGAGCGAGCTCAAGCTGGCGCGCAAGATCACCCATCCGAACGTGCTGCGCACCTACGACTTCGGCGAGATCGACGGCATCCCCTACATCTCGATGGAGTACGTGCGCGGGGTGACGCTGCGCTACATGCTCGACCAGACGCGGCGCCTCCCCTACTCGGCGGGCCTGCGCCTGGCCAAGCAGCTCTGCGCCGGGCTCGCGGCGGCCCATTCGGTGGGGGTGCTCCACCGCGACATCAAGCCGGAGAACCTGATCCTCGAGCCCACCGGCAACGCCAAGCTGATGGACTTCGGCATCGCCCGGCCGATCGACCGGCTGGCGCCCGCGCAGACCCAGGCGGGCTTCATCGTGGGCACGCCGCACTACCTGGCGCCGGAGATCCTCCAGGGCAGGGAAGCGGACTTCCGCTCCGACATCTACGCCTGCGGCATCGTGCTCTACGAGCTGTTCGCCGGCACGCTGCCGTTCGACGGCGGCACGGCGATGGAGATCCTGGTCAAGCACATGCGGGAGGAGCCGGAGCCGCCGAGCGCGCGGTGGCGCGAGATCCCGCCGCCGCTCGAGGCGGCCATCCTGCGGTGCCTCAGGAAGGACCCTGACCAGCGCTACCGCTCGGTCGCGGAGCTGCTGCGCGATCTCGAGGCGCTGAGCGCATAGAGCTTTTCGTAGGGGCGGGGCTCGTCCCCGCCCGCAACGCCGAAGGGCGGGGACGAGCCCC
>DASWRX010000265.1:0-20935 GCA_036402955.1 Thermoanaerobaculia bacterium | reverse complement strand
GCCCCGCGTCCGCCCGCTCCGGCCCCGGCAGCCCCGGCGGCGGTCCCGCCCGCCGGCACCAACGGCCGCGGCGAGCTGTCGCGGAACATCGAGATGTCGCTCCGGCGCGCCGACTTCCAACGCGCCCGCCGGGTGCTGATCAGCTTCCAGGTGGAGGACGACCAGCACCAGGTGATGGATTCGGTCCGCGACCTGCCCGTCGAAATCAAGGACGCCGCCGGCCTGGAGAAGCTCCTCCTGCGGCTCAACATCGCCTTGAACTCAAAGGAATAAGGGACCGGGCGCATGCGGTGCCCCTTCTGCTCCGAAAATCGCGACCGGGTGGTCGATTCGCGGGAGAGCCGCGACGGCGCGACGATCCGCCGCCGCCGGGAGTGCCTGAGCTGCGGCCGGCGCTTCACCTCGTACGAGCAGATCGAGGACATCCCCTACATGGTCGTCAAGCTCGACGGCACCCGCGAGGAGTTCAACCGCAAGAAGCTCCTGGGCGGGCTGCTCAAGGCGTGCGAGAAGCGGCCGATCCCGTTGAAGAAGCTGGAATCGATCGTCGACCAGGCGGAAGCGATGCTCAGCGAGCAGGAGGACCGCGAGATCTCCACCCAGGAGATCGGCGCCTTCGTGATGGAGCGCCTGCGGGAGCTCGACCAGGTGGCCTACGTCCGCTTCGCCTCGGTCTACCGCCGTTTCGAGGACATCGACGCCTTCATGGACGTCGTCAAGACCCTGCTCAAACCCGGCAAGGAAACCAAGGAGACCTGACGCGATGGCCGCCCGGTTCGAGTCCCTGTTCCTGATCTCCCGCTTCCAGGCCGAGCTCGACCGCCTGTTCCACGAGGCGATGCAGATCGGCGAGGCCGACCTGCCGCTCGGCGAGTGGCAGCCGTCGATCGACGTGGTCGAGACCCCGGAGGCGATCCAGATCCTGGCCGAGGTCCCCGGCTTCCAGGCCGGCGACATCAAGATCGAGGTGCGGGGGACGCGGGTGCTGATCTCCGGCACCAAGTCGACCCCGCCGCCGCCGGAGGCCCAGCGGGTCCGCTTCCACTGCCTGGAGCGGGGGCACGGGCGCTTCCACCGCGAGCTGCACGTGCTCTCCCCCGTGAACACCCACAAGGGGACCGCCCGGCTGGAGGACGGCCTGCTGATTTTGGATTTCCCGAAGATACAGGACAAGCGGCAGGAGGCTCGCGTATTGCATATCGCGGAGGGTGAGGGGAACCTTGGATGAGTAAACCGCCAGGCGAGCCGCAGGAAGACGCCATCAAGATCCCGGACGTCCTTCCTGTCCTGCCGCTTAAAGATACCGTCGTCTTTCCGTACATCATCCTGCCGCTCTCGGTGGGGCGCGACAAGAGCGTGCTGGCGGTGGACCGCGCCCTCTCGGAGAGCCGGGTGATCATGCTGGTCGCCCAGCGCGACGCCGCCAACGACAACCCGGGGGAGGCCGACCTGTTCGAGGTGGGCACCGCCGCGGTGATCATGCGGATGCTCAAGCTGCCGGACGGCCGCATCCGCATCCTGGTGCAGGGCCTCGCCCGCGCCCGGGTGCAGCACATCAGCCAGATGGAGCCCTACCTCCAGGCCAAGATCGAGCGCATCGAGGAGCCGCGCCCGCAGGCGCCCTCGCTGGAGGTGGAGGCCCTGGTGCGTAGCGTCAAGGAGAGCCTGGACCGTGCCGTCACCCTCGGCAAGGGGATCTCCCCCGAGGTGATGGTGATCGCCGCCAACCTGGAGGATGCGGGGCGGCTGGCGGACCTCGCGGCGAGCAACCTCGACCTCAAGCTGGGCGAGGCGCAGAGCATCCTGGAGATGCTCGATCCGATCGAGCGGCTGCGCCGGGTGAGCGATCTCCTGGTGCGGGAGATCCAGGTGCTCACCATGCAGCAGGAGATCTCCTCGCAGGCGCGCGGCGAGATCGACCGCAGCCAGCGCGAATACTTCCTGCGTCAGCAGCTCAAGGCGATCCAGCAGGAGCTGGGCGAGGGCGAGGAGCTGACCGAGGAGATCGCCAACTACCGCCGCGCGGCGGAGGACAAGAAGCTCCCCGACGAGGCCATCGAGGAGCTGGAGCGCCAGATCCGGCGGCTGGAGCGCAGCCATCCCGAGAGCGCGGAGACGCAGATCATCCGCACCTATCTCGACTGGCTGACCGCGCTCCCCTGGAGCACCTACTCGGAGGACGACCTCGACCTCCAGCACGCCCAGGAGGTGCTGGACGAGGACCACTACGACCTCGAGAAGATCAAGGAGCGCATCCTCGAATACCTCGCCGTGCGCAAGCTGAAGCCGGACACCCGCGGCCCGATCCTCTGCTTCGTGGGCCCCCCCGGCGTCGGCAAGACCTCTCTCGGCCGCTCGATCGCCCGCTCGCTGGGCCGCAAGTTCGTGCGCATCTCGCTCGGCGGCGTGCGCGACGAGGCGGAGATCCGCGGCCACCGCCGCACCTACGTGGGCGCGCTGCCCGGCCGCATCGTCCAGGGGGTCCGCCAGGCGGGGACGAGCAATCCGGTGTTCGTGCTCGACGAGATCGACAAGATCGGCGCCGACTTCCGGGGCGACCCCTCCTCGGCGCTGCTGGAGGTGCTCGATCCGGAGCAGAACTGGAGCTTCGTCGATCACTATCTCGGCATCCCCTACGACCTTTCGAAGGTGATGTTCATCGCCACCGCGAACATGCTGGAGCCGATTCAGCCCGCCTTCCTCGACCGCATGGAGGTCATCCGCCTGACCGGCTACACGCAGGAGGAGAAGGTGCGCATCGCCCGCCTCCACCTGCTTCCCAAGCAGGTGAAGGAGAACGGCCTCACCGAGGAGCAGATCGTGTTCACCGACGAGGCGGTCGGCGCCGTCATCTCCGGCTACACCAAGGAGGCGGGCCTGCGGAACCTCGAGCGCGAGATCGCCGCCATCTGCCGCAAGGTGGCGGTGAAGGTGGCGCGCGGCGAGGCCGCGGGAATGGTGATCGATCCCGCCAGGGTCGAGGAGTTCCTCGGCGCCCGCAAGCACTTCTCCGAGGAGCTGCTGAACCGCGACCGCGTGGGCGTCGCGACCGGTCTCGCCTGGACCTCGGTGGGCGGCGACCTGCTGTTCATCGAGGTGGTGGCGGTGCCCGGCAAGGGCCAGCTCCTGCTCACCGGCCAGCTCGGCGACGTGATGAAGGAGTCGGCGCAGGCGGCGCTCTCCTTCGCCCGCGCCTACACGGCCACGCACGCGCTCGGCGACGACTTCTTCGCCAAACACGACCTGCACGTCCACGTGCCCGCGGGCTCGATCCCCAAGGACGGCCCGTCGGCCGGCATCACCATCGGCTCGGCGATCCTCTCCGTGCTCACCGGCAAACCGATCAACCGCCGGGTGGCGATGACCGGCGAGATCACGCTGCGCGGCGACGTGCTGCCGATCGGCGGCCTGAAGGAGAAGGTGCTCGCCGCCAAGCTCGCGGGCATCCAGCAGGTGATCGTTCCCAAGCTCAACAAGCGCGATCTCGCCGAGGTGCCGGCGACGATCACCGACGGCCTCAGCTTCCACTTCGTCGAGCACATGGACGAGGTGCTGAAAATCGCGCTGATCGATCCCGACGTCCGCCAGCCCGACGTGACGCCCCTGGGCGAGCCCACCGAGATCGCCGCCGAGCAGCCGCAGCCCGCAACGATGTGAGCCATTCAGTCCTTGGAGACCTCGACGCAGCCGGCGAAGACCGGCTGATCGATTGGCTGCGCCGGCGATCCGGCAGCCCGCTGATCGGCGACGACGCCGCCGTTCTTCCCGCGATGCCTCCAGGTCCCTTCGCCGTCACCGTCGATCATCAGATCGCCGGCGTTCACTTCCCTGCCGATCTCGATCCCGCCGTGGCGGCGCGGCGGCTGCTGGCGGTGAACCTCTCGGATCTCGCGGCGATGGGCGCCGCGCCCGCCTACGCCTTTCTCGCCCTCGCCGCGCCCGCCGGTTTCGATCACCGGAGATTCTTCACCGCGCTCCTCGCCGCCTGCCGCCGCCACGGTCTCCAGCTTGCCGGCGGCGATCTGGCGCGGCATCCCGAGCGGCTCACCGCGAGCCTCACGCTGCTGGGAACGCGGGCGGGCGCGCGCTGGATCGAGCGCGGCGGCGCGCGGCCGGGGCATGCGCTCTGGCTGGGCGGAACGATCGGCGAATCCGCCGCCGGACAGCGGTTGATCGAACGCGGCGGGATGAATGAAGCGTTTTCTTCCCAGCGCTCCTTGCTGCGGATGGCGCGGCGGGCCATGCGGCGCCATCTGGAGCCGCGGCCCCAACTCGCGCTCGGCCGCTGGCTCGCCGATCAGACGGCAGGCGCGGGCATGGACGTCTCCGACGGGCTCGCGCGCGATCTCCATCGCCTCTGCCGCGCCAGCGGCGTGGGGGCCGAGGTGGACGCCGGAGCGCTGCCGTTCTCTGATCGTTTCGCGAAACTCTGTGAAGCCATCGGAGCGGATGCAATGGCGCTCGCGCTCGGCGGCGGCGAGGATTACGTGCTGCTGTTCACGCTGCCCAAAGGGATCGAGCCGCCCCGGGAGCTGGGCGCCCGGCGGATCGGAAGGATCACCGAACGGCGCGGCGTAGCGCTGCTACGGGGCGGTGAGCGCGCGCCGATGCCGGACGTCGGTTGGGATCATCTGGCGGGTTCGTAATGTCATCCGTAAAAGAGGTGTAAAACGAAGAACCCCGGCCGTGGCCGGGGTTCTCTGAAGCCGGCGAGGCTCGCGCGATCAGCGGAAGAGCTTCGTCACACTGTCGACGAAACCCTTGAACTTCTTCTCGAGGCTCTGCTGGGTCTTCTCGAGTTGCTTGAGACGCTGAGCGATCGCGCCGCTGATGGCCTCGCCCGTCGACGCCGCCGAGGACTGCGCCGCGCGGCCCCGGCCGCGGGTGGCGGCTTTCGCGGCGCCGCTGCCCTTCTTACGACCACCGCGTCCGCTCTCCTGGCGGAGCTGGCGGAACACGTCCACCGCCTGCGGATAGAAGCGCCGCGCGCGGCCCTTGCCCTCGCTCGGCAGACGGTCGCTGTGAACGCGCACGTAACGGACCAGCGTGGGATAGGAAATGCCGGTGGTCTCGCTGATCTGGGTGAGCGTCAGCAGATTGCCGGATTTCTGACCGCCGGTTTTCTGGGCGCCCTTAGCGCCGCTCTTCTGGGCGGCGGCTTTCGCCGGACGTCCGCGCCGCTTCGCGGCGGCGGGAGCGGCAGCAGCCTTGCGGCCACCGGCGCGCTTGGCGGCGCCGCGCGTCGAGGCGGTGGTTGCGCTGGTGGCGGCCTTGCGGCCACCGGCGGCGCGCTTGGCCGCGGCCGGCGGGCGGCCGGGACGGCCACGCCGCTTGCTCGCCGCCGGACGCTCCGAACGGGGAGCGTCGGGATTCTTGCGCGGACGGCCACGCTTGCCGGCGTTCTCGTTCTTGAGCTCGTCGAACACGGGCAGCGCGCGCTCGGGATAGCGCTGCTTCCGGCCCTGGCCTTCCGACGGGAGCCGGTCCTGGTACATCTTCTTGTATCGCTGGAGAGTCGGCATCGAAATGCCCGTCTTCTGTGAGATCTCGGAGAGGGTGTAGAGCTTCTCGTCCGCGGTGTCGCCGCGGCGCTGATTTTCAGGTTCGGCCATAGTGTTCCTTTTGCCTCCTCGGGCTATCGAAAGAGAAGTTGATCGTAAAGGCGCATGTCAAAAACCGGGTCCATTATCAAAAAGGAAACCCGACGTGTCAATAGTTTCGGCGGAAAATGTCTCGAAAACAGGGAATCCAGGTGTTTTACGGCTTCGATCGCGGGAACCAGCGCCGCGTCTGCCGGCAAGAATGGAGATCGTTTGAGCGAAAGCTCCGCATATTTCTCAAGTAGAATCCCGCCATGAACGACGCCAGGAGAGAGATGTACCGCCAGATCCTGCGCGAGCTCGACGCCGTGCTCGCAGGGATAGACGATCCCATCACCGCGATGTCCACCTGCGCCTGCGTCCTCCATCAACGGCTCGAGCAGGCGAGCTGGACGGGTTTCTATCGCGTGGTGGCGCCGCGGCTGCTGCGTATCGGTCCCTACCAGGGGCCGCTGGGGTGTCTGGAAATTCCGTTCGATCGCGGCGTCTGCGGCGCCGCCGCGCGCGAGCGCGCCGCGCAGGTCGTCCCCGACGTGCACCGGTTCCCCGGCCACATCGCCTGCGACGCAGGAGCCCGCTCGGAGATCGTGATTCCGATCTTCGCTCCCCGCGGCGAGCTGGTGGCCGTGCTCGACATCGATTCCCACCAGCCGGCGGCGTTCGACGAGATCGATCGCGAAGGCCTGGAGCGGGTGGCCGAGCGGCTGCGCGCGAGCCTCGGCGGCGATCGCGCGGCGTTCTACTCCGACGACGCTGGCGGAGCCTGATCGCCGCCGCCGCGCCGTTCCATCTTGCTCGATTGAAGCCCGAGCTGGCGGATGAGATAGGAGACGGTCTGGCGCGAGACGCCGAGCCGGCCGGCGGCCTCGCCGTGATGGCCGTCGCACTCCTCCAGCGCCTGAGCGACGAGGCGGCGGCGGAGCGCGTCGACCTGCTGGTGATAAGAGCCGGTGGCCACCGAGCTCTGTTCGCTCGGGAGCTCGAGGTGATCGATCCCGATCGTGCCGCCACCGGCGAAGGCGGCGGCGACGGCGAGCACGTTCTCCAGCTCGCGCACGTTGCCCGGCCAGGCGTAGGCGAGCAGCCGCGCCCGCGCCTCGCGGGCCAGCCGCGCCGGCGGCCGCAGGGTTTGCAGGAATCGATCAGCGATGCGCAGCGCGTCCTCGCCGCGCTCGCGCAGCGGCGGCATCTCCACGCAGCCGACGCGCAAACGAAAATAAAGATCGCGCCGGAAGGTGCCGGCGTCCATGGCGCGGGAAAGATCGCGATGGGTGGCCGCGATCACCCGCACGTCCACCCGCCGCGGCGCGCTCTCGCCCAGGCGCCGGATCTCTCCCTCCTGCAACACGCGCAGCAACATCCCCTGCGCTGAAAGGGGAAGATCGCCGATCTCGTCGAGGAACACCGTGCCGCCGTGAGCGGTCTCGAACACGCCCTTGCGATCGCGGTCGGCGCCGGTGAACGCGCCGCGCACGTGGCCGAAGAGATCGGAGAGCAGCAGGGTCTCGGAGAGGGCCGCGCAGTTGACGGCGACGAACGGCCGGCCGGCGCGGGCGCCGCGGCGATGGAGGCGGCCGGCGGCCAGCTCCTTGCCCGTGCCGCTCTCACCCAGGATCAGCACCGGCAGCTCCCCCGGAGCGAGCCGGTCCAGCCGGCCGATGGCCGCGAGCAGGGCCGGGCTCTCGCCCCACAGCTCGTCGTCCGGCGTCGGCGACGGGGGCAAGCGCGTAGCCTCCGCGGCCTCCACGGACGGGGCCTGGACGAGCCCCTGGAGCATCCAGGCGACGACCACCCACGGCCCGCCGTCCCGCACCTCCAGCCGCTCGGCCAGCGGAACGGCGCCGCTCTTGCGGAGGGCGTCGATCGCCTCCCGGCGCCATGGCGCGGGCGCCGAGCCGGGCGCGAGCAGGTCGAGGTCGAAGACCAGGCGCGCCGCCCGCCAGGGATCGAGCTCCGCGAGCGCCTCCCAGTCGCGGGCCGGCGCCGCGCCGCCCGCGAGGTGCGCCTCCCAGAGCTTGGCGAGAGCGGGATTGCAAGAATCGCCGGCGGCCTCGCGGCGGGCGCCTTCGAGGTCTCCGGCCAGGGCACGGACGGCGGGGCGCTCCTCCGGTTCCAGCTCGCCCAGCGTCTCCGGCGGCAGGCCCGCCAGCTCGGCGGCGGCCTCCGCCGGCCGGCCGAGCCATCCCAGGGCGCGGGCGGCCAGCAGGCGCAGCTCGGGCCGCCGCCAGTCGAGCCGCTGGCGCTCGAGGTCGCCCAGGGCCTCGCGGCAGACCCCGAGGGCCGCGGCGGGGCGGCCCAGCGCCAGCTCGTAGCGGGCCCACAGCTCGGCGTCCTGGGCGAGGCCGCGCAGGTTGCCGGAGCGCCGGTTCTCGGCCTCCGAGCGGGCGACGATCTCGCGCACGCCCTGGGTGCGCCCGCGGCGCAGCCGGATCTCCGCCAGGTTGTAGAGAGCGAGGGTGGTTCGGCGGGGACCGTCGCAGCCGGCCTCCAGCCGCGCGGCGTGCAGGAAGGCGCGCTCGGACCCGGCGAGGTCGCCGCGGCGGGCGCGGGCGAGCCCGAGATCGTTCCACAGGCCCGCGGCCTGGCGCCGGGTGAGCCGGCGGCGGCCGGCCCGCACCGCCTGGGCCGCCGCGTCCGCCGCCGCCTCCGGATCGCCGGCCGCGCCCGCCTGGAGCGCCCGGAGCTGGCGCCACCGCCAGGCGAGGTCGGGATCCGCCAGCGCGGCGCGCGTCTGCTCCAGGTGACGCTCCAGGGTCTCGCGGTCGCCGCGGTCCCAGGCCGCGCCCGCGGCGGCGAGCCGGGCGAGCAGCGAGGCGCGGGGATCGCCCGCCGTCTCGTCGAGGGCCCGGCGGATCCAGAAGCCGGCGCGGCCGGGCTTGCCGTGGCTGGCGTGGACGCGCGAGGCGATCTCCGCCACCTCGGCGAGATCCGCCGGCGCCAGCGGTGCCTCCTCCAGCTCCCGCAGGGTGGCCCGCGCCGCGGCCAGCCGGCCCAGCTCGAGCTGGCAGCGGACGGCGAGCGCCCTGGCCGCGGGGACAGCGAGACCGTCCAGGGATGCGAGGGCCTCCTCGCCGCGGCCGAGCGCCGCCAGGGCGCGAGCCCGCTCGACGCGCTGGCCGTCCGTGGCCGGGGGCTCGCGCTCCCAGACGGCGACCGCCGCGCGCCAGCGGCCCGCCGCAGCCAGGTCCGCCGGCGCTCCCGGCTCCTCGCGGTCCCACAGGGCTCGCGCCTCCGGGCCGGCGAGCCGGGCACGCACCTCCGGGGCAGGCTCGCCGCGGGCGAGCAGGCGGGCGCGGAACGAGCGCGGGCCCGCGATCCAGAGCAGCGCACCGCCGCCGTCGCGACCGATCTCCCCGGCGAGAGCTTCCCGCGCCGGGGCGAGCTCCGGCCGCTCCCAGAGGAAGGGGGCGCGCTCCAGGATGGCCGCCACCGCCTCGTCCGCCGGCAGGCGGGAGGGGGAGTGCCGCCAGAGGTCGGCCAGGACGCGGACGGCGCGGCGCGCCTCCCCCCGGCCGGCCACCGGCCCGTCGCCGAACAGGCGGGCGGCGAGGTCGAGCAGCGCCTCCTGGGCCGGGTAGGACGAACGGCCGGGGGCCGCTCCTGTCTCGCCGACCATGAGCCGGCCGGCCGGCGTGATCCGCGCTGTCTCCCACCCGGCGACGAGCCGCCAGCCGGCGCGCTCGAGCAGCGACAGCAGCCCCGCCGCCTCCAGCAGCACCGCCACCTTCCGCCGGTCGGACAGGCGGGCCTCCGCCAGCGCGATCGACCGCGGCGGCGAGGCCAGGCACGGATGCACGACACCAGCCGCCCGGCGGGTGTCCGAGAGAGGGGACATTGGGGGAGGATTGTAGCGGAAAGAGAAGCCGGGAGGTCAGAGAAGCTTTACCAGATCCCCCCAGAACCCCGGGTACGATTTCGCCACCACCTCCGGATGGTCGATCACCACGCCCGGGCGGCGCAGCCCCACCAGGGCGAAGCTCATGGCGATGCGGTGATCGCCGCGGGGATCGACGTGAACCGTATCGGTAGGGGGCTCCACCCCGGCCCAGAGACCGGGGAGCCAGAGGCTGTCGCGCCCCTCGCGGGCGTCGGCGCCGAGGCCCTTGAGGCCGGCCGCCATGGCCTCCAGGCGGTCGCTCTCCTTGATGCGCAGGTGGGCGACGTTGTGGATCAGCGTCTCGCCCTCAGCGAAGGGGGCGAGGGCGGCGAGCGTGGGCACCTGGTCGGGCATGCCGGAGAGATCGGCCTTGACCCCCTTGAGCGACTCGCCGCCGCGGACGCGGAGGTCGTCCCCCTTCCAGAAGATCTCGGCGCCCATCTCGGCGAGGAGGTCCATGAACTCGCGGTCTCCCTGCCGGGAGTCGGGCGACAGGCCGTCGAGGATCACTTCGCCGCCGGTCAGCGCCGCCGCGGCGGCCGGGTAGCAGGCCGCCGAGTAGTCCCCCTCGACCCGGGCGCGCCCGCCCCGCAGCGCCGAGGGACGGACGCGGTAGGCGTGGGGGCCCGCCCGCTCGACGTGGCCGTCGAAGGCCGCCGCCGCGGCGATCGTCACGTCCACGTAGGGGCGCGAGGTCAGAGTGGGGACCTCCACCACCACCTCCGCCGGCGCGCGCAGCGCCGCCATCAGCAGGGCCGAGAGGTACTGGCTCGACTCGCCGGCGTCCAGCGTGGTGACGCCGCCGCGCAGCGTTCCTCCCTCGATCCGCAAGGGCACGTAGCCCTCGGCGGCGAGGTACTCGATGCGGGCGCCCAGCCGGCGGAGG
Organism: Thermoanaerobaculia bacterium; assembly: GCA_036402955.1. Classification (GTDB taxonomy): domain Bacteria; phylum Acidobacteriota; class Thermoanaerobaculia; order Multivoradales; family UBA5704; genus DATARR01. Next base: position 10,572 of record DASWRX010000265.1, on the reverse strand, counting down.
GCGTCGACCAGCGGCCCCACCGGCCGCTCGCGCAGGCGGGGTACGCCGTCGAGCCGCCAGCGGCCGGGGACTACGGCGAGGGTGGCGACGAGGAAGCGGAGCATGGTGCCGGCGTTGCCGCAGAAGATCTCGACCTCGCCCGCCGGCCGCTCCGCCGGGGTCAGGCGGACCTCGTCCTCGCTCTCCTCGACCCGGAAGCCGCAGTGGCCGAGGGCGGCGAGGAACAGACGGGTGTCCTCGGCGAACAGCGGCCGCTCGATCACCACCGGCGCGCCCGAGAGCAGCGCCAGGTTGAGGTAGCGGTGGGTCAGGCTCTTCGACGGCGGCACCCGCAGCCGCCCCCGCGCCCGCCGGCCGGTTGGCACGGAAAACGGATCGGTGGACAAATCAGTCGGCATCGAAGACGAGTCCGTCATAGCCAAACTCCACGCCCGCGGGAAGAGGGTCGTCGTGGTCCACCTCATGGGCCATGTGGGTGAGGATCGTGCGGCGCGGTCCGATCCGCGCCGCCACGTCCAGCGCTTCCTGCACCGAGAAGTGCGTCGAGTGGGGGCGATGGCGCAAGGCGTCGAGGACCAGGATCTCCACCCCCGCGAGTTGCCGCAAGCTGGCCTCGGGGATCCGGTTGCAGTCCGTCACGTAGGCGAAGCCGCCGACGCGATAGCCGAAGACCTCCATCTCGCCGTGCCGGACGGGGATGGGCACGAACCGGCGCTCGAGCACCTCGAACGACTCCCGCACCTCGATCAGGTCGAGCTGCGGCTTGCCGCCCCCCTCCTGCCCCGGCTCGAAGACGTAGGCGAAGGCGCGCCGGATGGCGCGCAGCGTCTCGGCCGAGCCGTAGCAGGGGATGGGGGCCTGCTGGCGGAAGTTGAAGATCCGCACGTCGTCGAGCCCGAAGATGTGGTCGGCGTGGGAGTGGGTGAAGACGATGGCGTCCAGGCGCGGCAGGCCGAACCGCAGCGCCTGCGCCCGCAGGTCGGTCGGCGTATCCACGAGGATGATGCCGCGCTCCGTCTCCAGCTTCAGCCCCGGCCGCCAGCGCCGGTTCTTCGGGTTGGCGGAGGTGCAGACGCGGCACGCGCAGCCGATCACCGGGATCCCGGTCGAGGTCCCGCTGCCGAGCATGGTGACGCGCAGAGACATGGGAGGGGGAGTTTAGCGCAGCCACTCCACCGCCCGGCTGCGGAACCAGGCGTCGAGCAGCCGCGCCTCGCCGCCCGCCACCTGGAACACCCGGGCCTCGTGGAAGTGGCCGAGGAGAAGGACGTCGTATCCCTCGGCGAGACGCCGCTCGGCGTAGGCGCGGATCGCCGCCTCGGGGAGCACGGAACGGTGCTTGAAGTTGGTCCGCGACAGCCGCCGCTCGGTCGAGTGGACCATCCGGTGGGCGAGCGCGCGGGGGATGCCGCGGACCAGCAACCGGACCGGCGCGCTCTTCGACAGCCGCCGCCAGAAGCGGTACTTCCAGTCGTCGTCGTTGAGGCCGTCGCCGTGGACCGCGAGGTAGCGGACGCCACCCACCTCGAAGGAGGTCTCGAGGGCGATGCGGTCGAAGGCGTCCGCGTAGGGGCTGCCGGCGAGGAAGAAGTCGCGGTTCCCCTCCACGTACTCGACCACGACGCCTTCAGCGCGGAGGGCGCGCAGGGCCTCGGCCACGGCGCGGACGTCCGGAGTCTCGAAGCTCTCGAAGCCGATCCAGGCCTGGAACAGGTCGCCCATCAGCACCAGGCGCGTGCACCCCTGGTCGGGGAGGGCCGCGAGCTGGGCGACGAGCGGGCCGGCCGGGCCGCCGGGCCCGCTCAGGTGGGAGTCCGCGACGATGGCTACAGACTCGGCGGCGGACATCGCGGCGGGCATCTAGACGATCGTCAGCCCGGGCTTCATCTCCGCCTGCCGCGCGACCTCGGCCACCACCTCCTGGGCGACGCGGCGGAAGGCCTCGCCGTGGGGGCCCTGGGGGTCGGCGACCGCGATCGGCACGCCGGCGTCGCCGCCGAGCACGATCTGCGGGTCGAGCGGAATCGAGCCCAGGAAGGCCGTGCCCAGCAGGTCGGCGGTGCGCTTGCCGCCGTCGCGCTTGAAGATGTCGGTGGCGTGGCCACAGTGGGGGCAGATGAAGGTAGACATGTTCTCGATGATGCCGATCACCGGCACGTTGACCTTGCGGAACATGGCGAGCCCCTTGCGGGCGTCGATCAGCGCCACGTCCTGCGGGGTGGTCACGATCACCGCGCCGGCGAGCGGGATGCGCTGCGTCACCGTGAGCTGCGCGTCGCCGGTGCCCGGCGGCAGGTCGAGGACCAGGTAGTCGAGGGCCCCCCACTCGACGTCGCCCAGCATCTGCTCGATCGCCCGCATCACCATCGGGCCGCGCCAGATCACCGGCGTGTCGGTCTCCAGGATGAAGCCGAGCGACATCAACCGCAGGCCGTACTTCTCGAACGGGATGATGCGGTTGCCGTTCAGGCGGGGCTTCTCGTTGATGCCGAACATGGTGGGCACGGAGGGCCCGTAGATGTCCGAGTCGAGCAGGCCGACGGTGTGGCCGAGCTGCGCCAGCGCCACCGCCAGGTTAGCCGCCACGGTGGACTTGCCCACGCCCCCCTTGCCGCTGGCCACGGCGACCACGTGCCGGACCTCGGGGATGAGCGTCGAGTCCTGGGAAATGGCCTTCTGGGCCGCCTCTTCCCGGCCCTGGGGCTTGACCACGTTCATGTTGACGCGCACCGCCGCCACTCCGGGCAGGGCGCGCAGGGTCCGCTCCACCTCGTCGCGGACTTTCTCGCCCGCCGCCGGGTTGTGGGTGGACATCTGGAGGTCCACCACCACCGAGCCGGCGCGGGCCTCGACCTGGTGCACGAAGCCGAAGGAGACGATGTCCCGGCTCATGCCCGGGAACTTCACACCCTTCAGGGCGTCCCACACCGCGGATTCGAAATCGGTCGTCATCATTGAATTCCTTCCGGGCAACAGCGTACCACCGCGCGGGGCCTATGCCTCGCTCTCCTCCCCCAACCGCAGCCCGGCGGGTTCGGCGATGCGGCGGCGCACCTCCTCGGTGAGCTCCGCCTTGCGGCGCAGGCCGTAGGTGGCGGGATCGATCGGCGCGCCGTAGGTGACCACGACCGTGCCGGGATGGATGGCGAAGCTCCCCCGGCGCTGGATGGCGCGGGAGCCCCGGACGCCGACCGGCACGATGGGCAGGCCGCTCTTCAGCGCCAGCAGGAAGCCGCCGCGCTGGAAGGGGAGGAGGGTGTCGTCGAACGAGCGGGTCCCCTCGGGAAAGAGGAGGATCGAGGTCCCCTCGCGCAGCCGGGCGAACGCCGAGGAGAAGGTCTGGCGCGCCTTGCTGCGGTCCTCGCGGTCCACGGCGACGAAGCCGCCGGCCTTCAGGGCCCAGCCGAAGAGGGGGATCTGGAAGAGGGTTCGCTTGGCCATCATGCGGACCTGGCCCGGGGCGGTCGCGAGCAGCACGGGGATGTCGAACAGGCTCTGGTGATTGGAGAGGAAGACGTAGCTCTTCCCCGGCTCGAGCTCCGGCGCGTAGCAGGTCTCCACCCGCACCCCGCTCGCCGCCAGCAGCCCGCCCGACCAGAGCCGCATGACCGCGAACGACCAACTCCCCCGCGGCGGAATCCAGGCGACCAGGATCGTCACCACCGCCAGGATGGCCGATCCCACGACGAGGAAGAGGTTCCCCGTGAAGCTGGCGAGGGCGGTCGTCCAGGACGGGGGCGGCGATGGGGACGTTGGCAGGGAGGAGTCGGGCAAGGGTCTCTCCAGTGGACGCGACATTCTTATACGAGAGGGCGGGGCGGCGTCCAACCCCCCTCCCCGGCCCCTGGCACGCCTCCTGCTACAATTTGCGCCGGATATGACCCTGACCAGCCCGTTCGTCCGCCGGTTCCGCCTGCTGGCCCTGCTGCGCGCGAGCCTGGTGGCGGGAGCGTTCTACGATCTCGCCTTCGCGGCGCTGATGGTGGCGGCGCCGGCGGTGCCGGCCCGGATCTTCGCCCTGCCGCTGCCGCCGCTCCCCCGGGGAGCGTTCTATCTCTGGATCCTGGCCACCCTGCTCGCCATGCTCGCGCTCCTGTACCTCGCCGCGGCCCACGATCCGCGCCGCTACAGCGCCATCATCGCGGTGGCGATCGGCGGCCGCGCGCTCGGCGCGCTGGTCTTCGCCGCCGCCGCCCTGCTCGGCCCAGACCTGCGCGGCCTCCTCCCCCTGGCGGCGGCCGATCTCGCCTTCGGAGCGGTCCACGCCGCCGCGTGGCTGCCCATCCGCTCGTGAAGGCCCGGGACATCGCGGCGGAGACCGGAGGGCTGGGCATCCTGACCGGCAGAGCCTTCCTCGCCATGGTGGCCCCGCCCTACGAGCTGGGCCTGTGGGTGCGCCAGATGGAGCAGATCGGCGTCCGCTCGCTGGGGGTGGCGGGGATCACCACCATCTTCACCGGCATGGTGCTGGCGCTGCAGACGGCGCTCTCACTCCCCTCGCTGGGGGTGAAGTACTACATCGGCTCGGTGGTGGCGAAGTCGCTGGTGCGCGAGCTGGGGCCGGTGCTCACCGCCCTGATCGTCGGCGGCCGCATCGGCTCGGGGATGACGGCCGAGATCGGCACCATGAAGGTGACCGAGCAGATCGATGCCCTGCGCTCGATGGCGGCCGACCCGGTCAAGAAGCTGGTCGCCCCCAAGCTGGCGGCCACCCTGGTGATGCTGCCGGCGCTGACGGTGATCGGCGACGCCCTCGGCATCCTCGGCGGCCTGATCGTCGCCGTCGGCACGCTCAACCTCACGCCGGGGCTATATCTCAACGACGTCTTCGCCAAGCTGACCCTCGGCGATGTCTTCAGCGGCGTCGGCAAATCCTTTTTCTTCGCCTATTTCATCGCCATCATCGGCTGCTACAACGGCCTCAACACCACCGGCGGCGCCGACGGCGTGGGACGGGCGACGACGAACACCGTGGTGCTCGCCGCCATCCTCGTCCTGGTCTCCGATTTCTTTCTCACCAAGCTCTTCTACCTGCTGGTCGCCTGATGAACGACGTACCTGCAGCGCTCTACGAGATTCGAGGGCTGACCAAGCGATATGGCGACCGGGTCATCCTCGATCACCTGGATTTCGACATCCGCAAGGGCGAGTGCCTGGTGATCCTCGGCCGCTCGGGATCGGGCAAGAGCGTGACCCTGCGGCAGCTCAACGGGCTCGAGAAGCCGGAGTCCGGGCAGGTCGTCTTCGACGGCACGGACCTGACCGGGCTGGAGGAGCGCGAGCTCTTCCCCTGCCGCCGGCGCATCGCCATGCTGTTCCAGAGCGGCGCGCTGTTCGACTCGATGAACGTGTTCGACAACGTGGCCTTTCCGCTGCGCGAGCACACCCGGAACTCCGAGGCCGAGATCGCGGAAAGCGTGCGGCACCGGCTCTCCCAGGTCGGCCTCAGGGAGATCGAGAGCAAGATGCCGTCCGACCTCTCGGGCGGCATGAAAAAGCGCGTGGCGCTCGCCCGCTCTCTGGTCCTCGATCCCGAGGTCATGCTGTTCGACGAGCCGACGACCGGCCTCGATCCGATCACCTCGGCGACGATCGGCAAGCTGATCAACTCGATCCGGAAGGAGCTCGGCGTCACCGCCGTCGTGGTCACCCACGACATCCCCCTGGCCCACCGGGTGGGCGACCGCATCGCCCTCCTCGTCGAGGGGAAATTCCGTTTCCTCGGCGACTGGCGAGAGGCCGAGAGCAGCAACGATCCGCAACTGACGGACTTCCTCGCCGGCCGCGAGGAGGAGGTGGAGAATGTCGCCTAAGGGACGGGAGATCCGCGTCGGCCTGGTGATCCTCGCCGCGATGGTGGTCCTGGCGGCGGGGATCTTCCTGATCGGCTCGAAGAACAATCTCTTCTCGCGCAAGACCCGCTACTACGTCGAGTTCAACTCGGTCTCGGGGCTCAAGCCCGGCAGCCCGGTGCAGCTCGACGGCGTGGACGTGGGAGCGATCGAGAGGGTGGTGCTGTCGGAGAACCCCCGGAAGAAGGACATCCGGGTCTGGATCCGCGTCGAGGACGATTACACGGCGCGCCTCCGCGGGCCGGCCGACCGGAAGGCTCTGATCAAGGACCAGGTGCCCTCGCTGGCCCGCATCAAGACGCTCGGCCTGCTGGGGGACAAGTACATCGACATCAACTCCGGCTCGCCGGCCTACCCGCCGATCGAGGAAGAAGGGGAGATCCCGGCGGCGCAGCCGACCAACGTCGACGCCCTGATCGCCTCGGGCGAGGGGGTGATGGACAACGTCGTCGAGATCACCCATTCGCTCAACTCGATCCTCGGCCGCATGGAGCGGGGCGAAGGGCTCCTGGGCCAGCTCACCAGCGACAGCCCCGAGGGCCGGCGCTTGCAGACTTCGCTCACCGGCGCCTCGGAGAGCCTGCAGCGGATCGCCCTCACGGTCGAGAACGGCAAGGGGCCGCTCCCACGGCTGCTCAACGACCGCGTGATGGCCGACCAGCTCGCGCGCTCGCTCGACCGCTTCCAGGGTCTGCTCGACCAGGCGCAGAACGGCCCGGGCCTCCTCCCCGGCCTGCTCAACGATCCGTCCTCGCGGGCCGAGTTCAACGACACGCTGGCCTCCCTGCATAAAGTGGCGCAAGATCTGCAAGGATTCACGGCCGATCTGGAGTCGAACGACGCTCTCGTCCCGCGGCTGGTTCACGACAAGGAATTCGGCCGCGAGGTCACCGAGCAGCTCCGGCAGCTCTTGCGGAATCTGAACGACGTTTCCGCGAAGCTGGACCGCGGCAAGGGCACGGCGGCACAGTTGATCAACGACCCCAAGATCTACGACGCGGTCAACGACATCATCGCCGGCGTCAACCAGTCCAAGGTGCTGCGCTGGTTGATCCGCAACCGGCAGCAGAAGGGGATCGACAAGCGCTACGACGATACGAAGAAGGCGGTCGAGGGCTCGGGGGGCACGCCGGAGCCGCTGGACAAGCTGCCGGAGGGCGCGCCCGCGGAGAAGCCGCCGGCGCCACCGCCGGCCGACTCGACCGCACCACCGCCACCGCCGAATGGGAGCTAGATCTCGCTCATGCCATCGCACATCCTGGTGACCGGAGGAGCGGGCTTCATCGGCTCGCACCTGACGCGGCGCCTGCTCGCCCGGGGAGACCGGGTGACGGTGCTCGACGATCTCAACGACTACTACGACCCCGCGCGCAAGCGCGAGAACGTGGCACCCCTGCTCAACCGGGACGATTACAAGCTGACCGAGGGGGACATCCGCGACGAGCCGCTGGTGGACCGCCTGTTCGCCGAGGGGCGGTTCGACGCCGTGATCCATCTGGCGGCGCGGGCCGGGGTGCGGCCGAGCCTGGCCGAGCCGATCCTCTACGAGGACGTCAACTGCATCGGCACCCTGCGCCTGCTCGAGGCGGCCCGCCGGCACGGACCGCAGACCTTCCTGTTCGGCTCCTCGTCCTCCGTCTACGGGATCAACGAGAAGGTCCCCTTCGCCGAGAGCGACGAGGTCAACCAGCCGATCAGCCCCTACGCCACGACCAAGCGCGCCGGCGAGCTGCTCTGCTACAACTACCATCACCTCTACGGCTTCCGCACCGCCTGCCTGCGCTTCTTCACCGTCTACGGGCCGGCGCAGCGGCCGGAGATGGCGATCCACAAGTTCACCGACCTGATCTGGCGGGGCAAAACCGTGCCGATGTACGGCGACGGCGGCAGCCGGCGCGACTACACGTACGTCGACGACATCGTGGACGGCCTGGTGGCGACGCTCGACCTGGCGCCCGGCTTCGAGATCCTCAACCTGGGCGGCGCCGACACCACCTCGCTGGCCGACCTGATCCGCTGGCTCGCCGAGGAGCTTGCCGTCGAGCCGCGGATCGAATATCTTCCGGCGCAACCTGGGGATGTCCCGATCACCTACGCCGACGTCTCCAAGGCGGCGCGGCTCCTGGGGTACTCTCCGAAGGTTCCCATCCGGGACGGATTGCGCCGTTTCGTCGCCTGGTACCGCGAGCGCGCCGAAGCGCGCAGAACCTGAAAACCATTCCAAACGAGAGCATCGTCGATGAACATTTGTGTCGTGGGTAGCGGTTACGTCGGTCTGGTGACGGGCGCCTGCCTGGCGGACTTCGGGATGAACGTGGTGGGGGTGGACAAGGATCACGCCAAGGTGGAGGCCCTCTCTCGAGGCAAGGTGCCGATCTACGAGCCCGGCCTCGACACCCTGGTCCAGAAGAACATGGCGGAGGGGCGGCTGCGCTTCACCACCGAGCTCGCGCCCGCCATCGAGGAGGCGCAGGCGATCTTCATCGCCGTGGGCACGCCGCCGAAGTTGGACGGCTCGGCCGACCTCACCTTCATCCGCGAGGTGGCCGCCTCGATCGCCGAGCACCTCAACGGCTACAAGATCATCATCACCAAGAGCACGGTGCCGATCGGCACCGGCCGCATGATCGAGGCCATCGTGCGCGAGGGGGCGGGCAGCCGCCACACCTTCGCGGTGGTGAGCAACCCTGAGTTCCTGCGCGAGGGCTCGGCCATCGAGGACTTCATGCACCCCGACCGGGTGGTGATCGGCACCCGCGACCAGCGGGCGGCCGAGATGATGATGGACGTCTACTCGCCGCTCGAGGCCGCCGACGTACCGTTCATCGTCACCGACGTCGAGACCGCGGAGCTGATCAAGTACGCCTCGAACGGCTTCCTCGCCACCAAGATCTCGTTCATCAACGAGGTCGCCCACATCTGCGAGGCCTGGGGCGCCAACGTCGAGGTGGTGGCCAAGGGGATGGGGCTCGACAACCGGATCGGTCCCAAGTTCCTCTCCGCCGGCCCCGGCTACGGCGGCTCCTGCTTCCCCAAGGACACCCGCGCCGCCGCCCAGATCGCCCGCGACTCGGGGCTGAAGTTCCGCATCATCGAGGCGGTGCTGGAGGTCAACGAGGTCACCCAGAAACGGATGATCGAGAAGGTGGACCAGGCGCTCGCCGGCTTCGCCGGCAAGACGATCGCCGTTCTCGGCCTCTCCTTCAAGCCGAACACGGACGACATCCGCGAGTCGCCGGCGCTGCCGGTGGTGCAGGCGCTGGTCGACGGCGGCGCCACCGTGCGCGCCTTCGATCCCGAGGCGATGTCCGCCTGCAAGCCGCTCTTCCCCACCCTCGTCTATGCCCGCGACGCCTACGAGGCCGCCGAGGGGGCGGACGCCGTGGTCATCGCCACCGAGTGGAACCAGTTCCGCAAGCTCGACCTCGACCGCCTGCGCAAGCTGGTGCGCGAGCCGCTGGTGATCGACCTGCGCAACCTCTACGAGCCGGAGACGATGGCCGCCGAAGGGTTCCGCTACGTCTCGATCGGCCGGCCGGAGGGCATCCCGGACTCCCGGCCGCAGGCCGTGGCCGAGCCGGCCCGCTCCGCGGGGACGCGGTCGTGAAGCGAGCAGTCATCACCGGCGGGGCCGGCTTCCTCGGCTCCCACCTCTGCGAGCGCGCGCTCGCCGAGGGGCACCAGGTGGTCTGCGTCGACAACCTGCTGACCGGCCGGCTGGAGAACCTGAAGCCCCTCCTGCACCGGGACGACTTCCAGTTCCTCGAGCACGACGTGACGAAGCCGTTCGAGATCGAGGGGCCGGTCGACTTCGTCCTCCACTTCGCCTCGCCGGCCTCGCCGATCGACTACCTGGAGCTGCCGATCCAGACCCTGAAGGTGGGCTCGCTCGGCACCCACAACGGTCTCGGCCTGGCCAAGGCCAAGGAGGCGCGCTTCCTGCTCGCCTCGACCTCCGAGGTCTACGGCGATCCGCTGGAGCATCCGCAGAGGGAGACCTACTGGGGGAACGTCAACCCGGTGGGCCCGCGCGGCGTCTATGACGAGGCCAAGCGCTTCGCCGAGGCGATGACCATGGCCTACCATCGCTTCCACAACCTGGACGTGCGCATCGTGCGGATCTTCAACACCTACGGCCCCCGCATGCGACCGCGCGACGGCCGGGTGGTGCCCGCCTTCGTCCAGCAGGCGCTGACCGGCGAGCCGATGACCGTCTTCGGCCAGGGTCAGCAGACCCGCTCCTTCTGTTACGTGGACGACCTGATCGATGGGATCTGGCGGCTGCTGATGAGCGACCTTCGCGAGCCGTGCAACATCGGCAATCCACAGGAGATGACGATCCTGCAGTTCGCCGAGACGATCCGGGACGCGGTCGGCAGCTCGAGCCCCATCATCTTCAAGCCTCTGCCGGTGGACGACCCGCAGACGCGGCGGCCCGACATCACCCAGGCCCGCGAGAAGCTCGGCTGGGAGCCGAAAGTCCCCCTCGCCGAGGGCCTCCGGAGCACGATCGCCTACTTCCGCGCCCTCCTCGCCGAGCAGGGCGCTCTGTCTCGCTAGAGCAGGCGTGTAGAATCCGTCCATGGTGCGTCGTGAAGGAGCAGGACGTGGGGAGAGGGTAGGCGGAAGTGTCCTGTCTTCGAGCTGTGCTCGTCCAGCGGGTGAGAGTCCCGTCCCGGTAAGCGCCGGAGCGCCGGGTAGCAGGCCCCCGACCGCGCAA
>DASWRX010000264.1:0-9217 GCA_036402955.1 Thermoanaerobaculia bacterium | reverse complement strand
CCGGGTCTTCAGGCCGTGGAGGTTGCGCGCCGCGTGCCCGAGGCCGACGATCCGCTGGACGGCGGCCATCCCCTTCTCCAGAGGCTCGTCCCGCCGGTCGCCGGGCGGAGCGGGCCACTCCTCCAGATGGACGCTCTCAGCCGCATCCTCCTGCTGGCTGCGGACCAGATGCTCGTGGAGCACCTCGGCGACGAACGGCGTGAACGGCGCGATCAGCCGGGCGAGCGTGGTGAGCACCTCGTAGAGCGCCTCGTAGGCGCTCGTCTTGCCCGCCTGGCTCTCCTCCCCATCCTCTGAGCCGTTCGCCCAGAACCGGCCGCGGCTGCGGCGGATGTACCAGTTGGTCAGATCGTCCAGGAACGCCTCGAGGGCACGCGCCGCCGCGGTCGGGTCGTAGGCGTCGAGGCTCGCGGTCACCTCCCCGGTCAGCCGGTCGAGCCGGAGCAGGACCCAGCGGTCGAGCGCCGGCCGCCCGGCGAAAGCGAGGGACGACTCCCCCGGCCGCCAGCCGTCGAGGTTGGCGTAGATGGTGAAGAACGACAGCGCGTTCCACAGCGGCAGCAGGAACCGCTGCGCCGCCTCGCGCACCAGCCGGGCGGAGAAGCGCGACGGCACCTCGGGGTTGTTGACGCAGAAATACCAGCGCATGGCGTCCGCGCCCGTCTCGGCGATCACCCCCATGGGCTCGACAACGTTGCCCAGGCGCTTCGACATCTTCCGCCCCTGCTCGTCGTTGACGTGGCCGAGGACGATGCAGTTCTCGTAGGCCACCGAGTCGAACAGCAGCACCGCCAGGACGTGGAGGGTGTAGAACCAGCCGCGGGTCTGGTCCACGGCCTCGGAGATGAAGTCCGCCGGGTACTGCAGGCGGTCGTCGATCAGCGCCCGGTTCTCGAACGGATAGTGATGCTGGGCGAAGGGCATGGCGCCGGAATCGAACCAGGCGTCGATCACCTCTTCCACCCGCCGCATCGTCCCCTGGCCGCACTCGGAGCAGGGCCAGGTGAAGGCGTCGATGAACGGCCGGTGCGGGTTGAACTGCGCGGGATCGTAGAGATCCGCCGGCTTCTCCCGACCGGAGACGGTGAACAGCTCCTCGTAGGAGCCGATCACCTTCTGGTGCTCGCACTCCGGGCAGCGCCAGATGGGCAGCGGGGTGCCCCAGTAGCGGCGGCGCGACAGCGCCCAATCGACCACGTTCTCCAGCCAGTTGCCGAACCGCCCCTCGCCGACGTGCTCGGGGCGCCAGTGGATCTCGCGGTTCCTGGCGACCAGCGCGTCCTTCTCCGCCGTGGTGCGGATGAACCAGCTCGTGGTCGCGTAGTAGAGGAGCGGCCGGTCGCAGCGCCAGCAGAAGGGATAGCTGTGGCGGTAGCGGTCGTTGTGCAGCATCAGGCCGCGGCTCTTCAGATCCTGGATGATCTTGGGATCGGCCTCCTTGAACCACAGCCCGGCGAACGGGCCGGTCCCCGGGACCATCTTCCCCTCGCCGTCCACCGACAGGATCATCGGCAGGCCGTAACGCCGGCCCGTCTGGTAGTCGTCCTCGCCGAACGGCGGCGCGGTGTGCACCAGCCCGGTGCCGTCGGTGGCCGTGACGTAGTCGCCCAGCACCACCTGGCCGGGGACGTCCGGCTCGAAGAAGGTGTAGAGACGGTCGTAGAGCAACCCTTCGAGGTCGCGGCCCCGGAAGCGGGCGAGGGCCGGCGCGTCCCGCAGGTCGATCTGCTTGCGCTTGCCGTCCTCTTCAATGACGATAGGGGCCGCCGTGCCCAGATTCTCGCCCAGGAGGATGAGGTCTCCCGGCTTGCCCGGATGCTCGACGACCTTGTAGGTGAGGTCGGGATGGACGGCGAGGCCCACGTTGGCGATCGTCGTCCAGGGGGTGGTGGTCCAGGCGACCAGGTAAAGATCGCCGCCGACCTCCCAGGATTCCCCCGCGGTCGCCGTCGGGAGGGACTGCCCCGGGCGGGCGTGGAACAGGGTCCAGATGGAAGGATCGTCGGCGTCCTTGTAGTTCTGGGCCACCTCGTGGCTGGAGAGCGTGGTGCCGCAGCGGGCGCAGTAGGGCTGGATCTTGTAGCCCTCGTTGAGCAGGCCGCGCGCGGCGAGCTCGGCGAGCGCCCACCAGACCGATTCGACGTAGGTGTTCGTGTAGGTGAAGTAGGCGTGGTCGAGGTCGACCCAGTAGCCGACCCGCTCGGTCATCGCCCGCCACTGCTTCTCGTAGGTGTGGACGCTGTCGAGGCACGCCTGGTTGAACTCGGCGATGCCATAGGCCTCGATCTGCTGCTTGCCGGAGAAGCCGAGGCGCTTCTCGACCTCGATCTCGACGGCGAGGCCATGGGTGTCCCAGCCGGCCTTGCGGGCCACGTGGTAGCCGCGCATGGTGCGGTAGCGGGGAAAGAGGTCCTTCACCACCCGGGTGACGACGTGCCCGACGTGCGGCACGTTGTTGGCCGTGGGCGGCCCCTCGAAGAAGACGAACTCCCCCGCGGGGGAGGGCTTCGCGAGGCTCCGCTCGAAAATCCTGCGTTCCTTCCACCGCTCGAGCACGTCGAGCTCCAGCCTGGGGAAGGGATATCCACCCGGAACCTCCGGGAATCGCGTGTCGCTCATCAGGAAGAGATCCTCTCGCGCGCCGCGGTCCCCCGTCCTGGTGGGCGGGGTGCGGCAGGGAGTGGGTATTGTAGCGGAGTCGTCCAGGCGCTCCGTCAGGGGAATGTTTTGGAGCCGACCCGGGTGATGCCGGTCGCAGGGAAGCGCCGGTCGAAGGTGTAGATGCGTGTCCCGACCCCGGACTCAAAAGCCTGAGCCCAAAGGAAAGCGTCAGCAAAGGAATAGCGCTTCGATGAACGGCACATCTCCAGCGCCGTCAGCACGCGGGGCTTCGGGAGCACCGGGAGGAAAAGGTTTTGCCGCTGAACGAGCCCGGTCAGCGAGTCCACGATGTCCTCCCGGGAGGCCTTGTAGAGCGAAGCCAGGACGTAGGCGGCTTCCAGGATGACCCATTCGCTCAAAATGAGCGGCTCGTCGCTGTCGATCACGCGGATCGCCTGCGCGGCCATCTCGGGAGGGTCCTCGGTGAGATAGCGGATGATGTAGCTGGTGTCGAGGAAGGCCGGGGCGTCGGCGCCGCTCAAGAGTCGCTGTCCTCGCGGTTCCAATCCTCCGTCACGGCCTCCGCCCAAGCCTGCTCCCGAGCTTCGCGCAGCTCTTCGGTGGATATGGAGCGCGTCACGTACTTCTTCAGAGCCCCCCTCAAGGAACGATTGTGCTCCGGAGGAAAGAAGCGGATCTCAACGTGACCGTCGACCAGTGTCTGGACCGTGACGAACCCCGGCTGGACGCCGAGAGCCTCGCGAAGCGGCTTTTCGATGACGACCTGTCCCTTTTCTCCCACCACGTTGGCCATAGTCATACTCCCGGAGTTGAGTATACCCTGGCGCTGGAAGTTGAACAAGGGCTGGGCTGGCGGGGTTTTTCTCCACAGAAAGCAGTCCATCTCCAGCGGGGATGGTTTTTCTCCGCGGACGACGATCCATCTCCAGCGGGGATGGTTTTTCTCCACGCACGACGCTCCGTCTCCAGCGACGACGGTCTATCTCCGGCGACGACGGTTTTTCTCCACGGACGATGGCCCGTCTCCCGCGGCGATGGAAATTCTCCAGCGGGGATGGTTTTTCTCCAGCGACGACAGAAATTCTCCGGCGGCGATGGAGCGTCGTCGCTGGAGAATTTCCATCCTCCCGGGAGACAGACCGTTTTCCCTGGAGAATTTCCGTCGCCGCCGGAGACAGACCATCCTCTGGAGACGATGAAACGTCGCCGCGGGGGCGGAACGCTTGGGGTCAGGCCGGCAGCTTCGCCAGGAACCGTTCCAGCGCCTGGCTGAACAGGGCCGGGGTCTCGGCGTGGGGGAGGGCGCCGGCGCCCTCGAAGACGTCCAGCTCGGCCTGGGGGAGATCGCGGAGCCAGAGGTCGGCCTGCTCGACGGCGGGGAGCTTCGACTGCCGGCCCCAGGCGAGCCAGACGGGCACCTTCAGCCGGGCGAGCTCCGCGGAGATGTCGAGCGACAGATCGCCCCGCAGGTACGCCGTGAGCGCGGCGCGCGACTGGGGGGCGTGGCTCGCCCGGTAGTGGTGCTCCAGCAGGGCGGCGTCCACCCGCTCGGGCGCGGCGTAGACCTCGCGCCGGAGGTGGTGCTCCAGGGCCGCGCGGGCGGTCAGCAGATCGAGGACGGGGGCGCCGAGGAGCGGCAGGCCGACGAGGCCGCCCACGAACGCCCGGCTCGCCGTCGAGCCGTTGTCCCCCAGGCCGAGCGGGGCGACGAGGGCGAGGGCGTGCACCCGGCCGGGATGGTCCACGGCCGTGTGGATCGCGTAGGCCGCCGAGAGGCCGGCCGCCACCACCACGGCCCGCTCCCGCACCACGCCGGCCAGGAAATCCTCGAGCAGGTTGAGGTACCGGTCCGGATGGTGCGCGCCGGCCGCCGCCTGCGTGCGGCCCCAGCCCGGCAGCTCGGGCACGTAGACGCAGTAGCGGGCGGCGAGGCTCTCGGCCACCGCCCGCCACTGATCGGCGTCGTAGCCGGGGCCGAAGGAGTGGAGCAGGACGACGGGCGGGCCGCTGCCCAGCTCCTGGAAGACCATCTCGCGTCCGGAGCGCCCCGCGTAGCGGTGGGTGCGCCCCCAGCGCAGCGGGAAGGGGGGCTCCGCCCGGCGGCGCAGCAGGGCGGCCGCCAGGAACGGCAGGCCGACCGCCGCGCCGGTCAGCAGCAGCTTGGTGGCCGTTCGCCGGCCGCGGTCGCTCTTCAGGGACCGCCCCGCGCCTCTCAGGGTTCTCCTCGCCATGGCCCGGGGAGCATACCATTTGCGGGCGCTTCTCCTGGCTCGCGGCTGCTCACGCTATAATCCCGGACGGACAAGGTTTTCACATGCCCGCACACCCGATCATCCGCCTCGGACATCCCGCCCTGCGCACGCCGGCGCAGCCCATCCCCCCGGGCCGCATCGCCGATCCGGAGCTCCAGGCGCTGATCGACGACATGGTGGAGACGATGCGCGAGGCGCACGGGGTGGGGCTCGCCGCGACGCAGGTGGCCGCGGGGGTGCAGCTCTTCGTCTACCAGGCGGCCGGACCGCCGGAGATCCCGCTGCACGTGGTCATCAACCCCCTGGTCACGCCGCAGGTGCGGGAGGTCTCCTACGACTGGGAGGGGTGCCTCTCGATCCCCGATCTGCGGGGGCTGGTGCCGCGCCACCCCAAGGTCCGGGTGCAGGGGCTCGACCGCCAGGGGCAGCCGCTCGACTACGTGGCGGCCGGGTTCGAGGCCCGCGTCGTCCAGCATGAGTACGACCACCTGAACGGCGTCGTCTTCCTGGACCGCATGCGCGATCTCAAGACCCTGGCCTACTTCGCCGAGTGGGAGAGTTATCTCGTGGGCGGCTCCCATCGGGACCTCGACGAGACCGCCGTCGGCTGAGGCCCGTCGGCTGAGCAGGATCGCCGGGGTGGGACGCGAGCTCGCTGTCCTCTGGGCCGGACGCCACCAGCGCTCCAACTGGGAAGAGATCTGCGCCTCCTACCGCAAGCGCATCGCCCGCTTCGCGCCGGTGCGCGACGTGCCCGTCCGCGCCCGGGCCGGGGCGGACGATCCCCAGCGCCAGAAGCTGGAGGGGGCCGCGCTGCTGGCGGCCCTGCCGCCGTCCGCCTGGAGCTTCGCCCTCGACAGCCGGGGCGAGGCGCTCTCCTCCGAGCAGCTCGCCGAGCGCCTCGCCCGCCTGAAGGAGGAGTGGCCCCACCCCATCGCCTTCCTGATCGGCTCCGACCTCGGCCTCGACCGCGCCGTGCTGGAGGGGGCGCGGGCGGTCCTCTCGTTCGGCCCGCTGACGCTCTCCCACGAGCTGGCACGTGTCGTGCTGTACGAGCAGCTCTACCGCGCGCTCTCGATTGAGGCTGGAATGAGCTATCATCGCGAGCCCTTATAAGGGGCGGTATCATAGGGGACCTTTTTTCAGCGCCCTGGCGAAAGGAGAAGCAGCGTGGCCAGAACAGAGAAGGCCAAGCCGGCCGCCGAAGTGCCTCAGGACCGTTATGAGGCTCTCCGCGAGCGGCTGGAGAAACAGCGGGACGAGATCGTCAACATGTACAAGCAGGATCTCCGGGCGGGGCAGGAGTCGGCGGACGACGGGACCGAGGATATCGTGGACCGCGCGAACAACGCCTATAACCGGGAGCTGATGTTCTCCCTGTCGGACGCCGAGCGGAACACGTTGCTGCAGATCGAGAACGCGTTGCGCCGGATGGACGACAAGGCCTACGGCCGCTGCGCCAACTGCGGACAGAACATCGCCATCCTGCGCCTCGAGGCCCTGCCCTGGGCGCGCTTCTGCGTCGATTGCCAGGAGCTGGCCGAGAAGGGGCTCCTGGAAGTCGAGGCTTCGTAATCACCGTACGTTCTGTAGGGGCGGCCACATAGGGCCGCCCCTACAGAACGGTCTTGCCTCATGGCCGATCCCGTCGAGACGTTCCTCGCCCGTCTGACCCGCGGCGGTCCGCCGCCCCAGGTCTGCCTGGTCCACGGCGACCTGGTGCTCGCCGAGCCGGCCGCCCGCCGGATCGCCGAGGCCGTGGCGGGGGCGTCGGCTCTCGACGCCGCGGCGGTCGAGGTGCACCGCCGACCCGCCTCGCTCTCCCCTCTCCTCCAGGATCTCCGCACCTTCTCGCTCTTCGCCGCCGGCAAGATGCTGCTGGTGTTCGACTCGGCCGTGTTCGCGGACCGCAACGCCGCCGGCGAGCTGATCGAGGACGCGGCGGAGGTGGTGCCGTTATCCGCGGGGGCGGAGGGAGCCACGGGAGATGGACGCTCCCTCTCGGTGCGCGAGCGCCAGGCGGCCTCGCGGCTGCTCCAGGCGCTCCACCTGTTCGACGTCGACCCCTACGCCGGCGAGCCCGAGCGGGCGGTGGGGGAGCTGCCGGCCTGGGTGCTCGAGGGGGGAAAGGCGCGCAAGGGCGGCGGGCGGGCGCGGGGGAAGCGGCAGGTGGAGGATCTGCGGACGGGCCTGGCCGGCCTGCTGGAAGCGGCCCGGCGGGAGGGGATCCAGGGCACCGGCGAGGGGGACCTCTCGGAGCTGGCGGAGGTCGTCCGCGGGGGGCTCCCCGCCGGCCACGCCCTGGTGCTCGCCGAGAGCGCCGTGGCGGCGGACCACCCCATCGTCCGCCTGCTGGAGGAGCGCGGCGCCGCGCTCGGCATGGGCCGGGTGGAGTCCGACCGCGGGAGCTGGCAGGGGCTCGATCTGCTGGCCGCCGAGCTCGAGCGGCAGACCGGGGCGGCGATCGCCTCCGACGCCCTGTCGGAGCTGGCCCGCCGCACGCTGCGCCAGGAGAACGACAGCCGCGGCCGGGGCACGGGCGGCGTGGACACGGACTCGACGGCCCGCTTCGCCGGGGAGTACCGCAAGCTCGCCCAATTGACCGGGGGAAGGGCCTCTGGGAGGGCCGCCGGGAAGATCGACCGCAAGCTCGTCGAGCAGTCGGTCGAGGACCGCGGCGAGGAGGACGTCTGGCAGCTCCTCGACGCCATCGCGGCCGGCCGCGGCGGCGAGGCCCTGGACCGTCTGAACCGGCTGCTCACGGCGGCCGAGGACCCGCTGGCCGCGCGGCTCACCTTCTTCTCCCTGCTCTCCTCGTTCTGCCGGCAGCTCGTGGCCGTGCGCGGCATGATGCGCGTGGCGCGGGTGCCGGCCAACGAGGGCAACTACGCGCGCTTCAAGAGCCAGCACGCGCCGGCCCTGCAGTCCGAGGTCCCCACCGGCGGCAAGAATCCGCTCGCCGGGCTCCACCCCTTCCGGCTCCACCGCGCCTATCTCGCCGCCTGCCGCCTGCCGGAGCCGCTCCTCGCGCGGCTCCCCTCGGATCTGCTGGAGACCGAGCTGCAGCTCAAGGGCGAGAGCGGCGAGGCCGACGTGGCCCTCGCCCGCCTGGTCGCCCGCCTGAGCCAGGCCGCCGCCCGGCGGTGAGGGGAACACGGACGAACACGGGACGAACACGGACCCGCACGGACCCAAAGAGCACGGACGGCACCGCCAGGGAGCGGTCTGCCGTCCCTGGAGTCCCTTGGTCCCGCTGTCCCGCTTCCGCCCCCGCGGGGAACCAAGTCTTGTAGAAGGGATATGCTGTTCCGGCTTCCATGCAAGAAACCAGCGCCGAGCTTCTGGCTCGCCTCCGGCCCGCCCTGGAGGAGATCTTCGCCGCCTATGAGATCTCCGGGGAGCAGGCACGCCGGATTCTGGAGGAGAGCCTGCTGCTGCTGATCAGCAAGCAGTGGGACCGGCAGAACCCCGGGCGCTGGCTGCTGCGCACGGTGATCGAGAAGTGCCGGGAGATGGCGCTGAAATGATCCTGCCGGCGGGGAGCTAGCCGCGTCCCGCGAAGCTCCGCGGGAACCCGTGCTCCAGCCGCAGCCGCTGGAAGGTCTTCTGGAGCCCGGTCCGCCCGGAGCCGCGGAGGGCGCCGGAGTCGATCTCCACGTCGTGGATCTCCGCTCCCCGTGCCTCTTCCAGGAGAAACCGCAGCTCCTCCTCGATCCGGCCGGATTCGGCCGTGGCCGGCGCGGCGACGAGGACCGTCGCGATCCCCTCGGCCGCCAGGCTCTGGGCGGCGCGGAGCCGGGGGCCCGGATCGAGCGGCGGCGTTCCCGGCGCGGCTCCCACGGGGACCAGCAGCCGCACCGTCACGGAATGCCGCCGGTCCAGCTCCGCCAGCAGCTCCAGCTCCCGCAGGATGCGGGCGGAAGCGGTGATGATCGCGATCTCCAGCCCGTCCCCCAGGGTCAGGAGCTGCCGCAGGGGGCTCTCCCCCCGTCCGCCCGGCTCGTAGGGCGTCGCCGCCGAGCCGAGGACGACCGGCTGGCGGCGGAGGGCGGCGCGGTGGACCCTGCGGCCGATGACCTCCGCGGGATCGGACTGCAATGTCGGGGACAGGACGAAGAGGAGCGGGAAAGTGGCTTGGCGAATCATGTTACGCTCTTTTTACGCCAAGCGGCGGAAGCTGTCAAGAGGCCATACAATCCCTCTCCATGGTGCGTCGTGAAGGAGCAGGACGTGGGGAGAGGGTAGGCGGAAGTGTCCTGTCTTCGAGCTGTGCTCGTCCAGCGGGTGAGAGTCCCGTCCCGGTAAGCGCCGGAGCGCCGGGTAGCAGGCCCCCGACCGCGCAA
>DASWRX010000263.1:0-11853 GCA_036402955.1 Thermoanaerobaculia bacterium | reverse complement strand
ATCCAAGCAAGATGTCCACGCGGGAAGCTTCCCGCGTCGCCATCCAAGCAAGATGACCACGCGGGAAGCTGGGAACGTCGCCGGGAACGGCGGGCACGCTCCGTCTCGGGCAGGGATGGGCCGGGCTCAGGAATTCCGCCGCTGGGGGCGGGGAACGGTTCAGGAGCCGGCGGCCGCGGGACTGGGGGAGGCTGATTCGGCGCCGGTCTTCTTCTCGCGGTGCAGGGCCACGTACGCCGAGGGCACCGCGAACAGCGTCACCAGCGTGGAGAGGCCGAGGCCGCCGACGACGGCGAGGGCGAGCGGCTTCTGGAGCTCGGCGCCGGCGCCCAGGCCGAGGGCGAGCGGCATCAGGCCGAAGAGGGTGCAGAGGGTGGTCATCAGGATCGGCCGCAGGCGCACCCGGGCCGCGGCGGCGACGGCGTCCACGAAGGGCTGCCCCTCGGCGTGGAGGCGGTGGGCGTAGTCGAGCATCACGATGCCGTTCTTCACCGCCAGACCCACCAGCAGGATCAGGCCCATCGACGAGGAGACGTCGAGCTCCGAGCCGGCGAGCCGCAGCAGCAGGAAGGAGCCGCCGAAGGAGAGCGGCGCCGCCAGCAGCAGGATCAGCGACGGGGTGAGCGAGCGGAACTCCACCACCAGCACCAGCAGCACCAGCGCGGCGGCGGCGCCGAAGACCAGCATCAGCTCGCGGAAGGCCTGGCGCTGCGACTCGTACTGGCCGCCCACCTCGACCGAGTAGCCCACCGGCAGCTTGAGGCCGCGCACCTTGCTCTGGATCTCGGTGGCGGCGCCGCCGAGGTCGCGCCCCTCCAGCCGCCCGGTCACCAGGGCCACCTGGCGCAGGTTCTCGCGGACGAGCACGCCGTCGCCGGTCGCCACCACCGGCCGGGCCACGGTCGACAGCGGCACGTTGCGGCCGTCCGGCGTTTTCAGGGTGAGTCGGGCGAGGCGCGCGGGGTCGTAGCGGTCGGCGTCCGGGTAGCGCACGCGCACCGGGATGGTCCGGTCGCCCAGACGCAGGTCGGTGGCGGTCTCGCCCAGCCAGGCGGTGGCGAGCTGGTTCTGGACCTGCTCGACGGTGAGCCCGGCGCGGCCGGCGGCTTCGGGGTCGATCTGCCAGGTGGTCTCCGGGGAGCCCTGCTGCGGCCCCACCAGGTCCACCACTCCCTTCACCCCCTCCATCTGGTGCTGCACCTGGTCGGCGAGGTCGGCGAGCGTGCGGGAGTCGTCGCCGAAGATCTTCACCTCGATCGGGTTGGCGGCCCCCTCGAGGTCGCCGAGCATGTCCTGGAGGAGCTGGACGAACTCGGTGTCCATGCCGGGAGCGAGGTCGGCGATCTTGGGCCGCAGGGCGGCGATCACCTCCTCGGCGCTGCGGCTGCGCTGCGACCGCGGCTTCAGCCGCACCAGGATGTCCCCCTTGTTGGGCTGGGTGGCGAACAGGCCCAGCTCGGCGCCGGTGCGGCGGGAGAAGGCCGCCACCTCGGGAGTGTGCGCCAGCAGGTCCTCGACCTTGCGCACCAGCCGGTCGGTCTCCGTCAGCGCCGTGCCGGGCGGAGTCAGGTAGTCGACCACGAAGCCCCCCTCGTCCATCGGCGGCAGGAAGCCGCTGGGAATCCCCCGGTAGAGGAGATAGCCCACGACCGCCAGGACGAGGGCGGCGGCGACCGCCAGCCACGGGCGGTGGACCGAGGCGTCGAGCGCCTTTCCGTAGGCGCGGTCCAGCCGGCGGGGCCCCTCCTCCCGGGCGTGCTCGCCGTGACGGTACGCGAAGCGGGAGAGCAGCGGGATCAGGGTCAGCGAGAGGACGAGCGAGATCAGCACCGAGACCGACAGCGTGAGCGACAGGGCGCGGAAGAACTGCCCCACCACGCCGGAGAGGAAGCCGAGAGGGGCGAGCACGACCACCGTGGTGAGCGTGGAGCCCACCACCGGCGCGATCAGCTCCTCGGTGGCCTCCTCGATCGCCGTCTCGCCGCGGCCGCCGCGCAGCCGGCGGTGGATGTTCTCCACCATCACCACGGCGTCGTCGATCACCAGGCCGATGGCGACCGCGAGGCCGCCCATCGACATCAGGTTGATCGACTCGCCGAACAGCTTCATGAACAGGAAGGTCGCGAGCACGGTGAGCGGCAGGGTGATTGAGGCGATGATCGTCACCCGCCAGTCGCGCAGGAAGAGGAGCAGCACGATGACGGCGAGCGCGCCGCCGATCAGGATGGCGTCGCGCACGTTGGCGATGGCGGTGGCCACGAACTCCGCGAGGTCGTAGACCTTGGAGAGGCGCAGCCCCGAGGGGAGCGTGTGGGTGAGGTCGGCGAGCGTCTGGTCGATGCCCGCCTTGACGGCCAGGATGCTGGCGCCGGGCTGCTGCGAGATGCTGATGACGGAAGCGTCGTGACCATTGCCGGTGACCAGCGAGGTGCGGTCCGGCGAGCCGGGGAAGACCTGGGCCACGTCGCCCACCCGGATGGTGGCGCCGTTCCGCACCGCCACGGTGGCGCGGGCGACGTCGGCGGCGGAGGTCATCAGCCCGGAGGCGAGCACCAGGTGCTCCAGGCCGCCGGCGGCGTAGTGGCCGACCGGCGCCAGGCGGTTGGCCGCCTTGAGCGCCGTGACCACGTCGTCCACGGTCAGCCCGGCGGCGAGCAGGCGGCTGGGCTCGGCCACCACCTCAATCTCCCGCGTGTCGGTGGCCGAGACTTCCACCCGGCCGACGCCGGGGACCCGCGCCAGCGCCGGGCGGACGACGTAGAAGCCGTAGTCCTCGAGATCGGGGGTGGGCAGGCCGCCGGTCAGGTTCAGGGAGAGCATGGGGAAGGAGGAGACGGTCAGCCGCTCGACGGCGAGCGAGGTCTCCGCCGGCAGGTCGCCGTGGACTTCGGCGACCCGGTTCTGGAGGTTCTGCAGGGCGCCGGCCATGTCGGTCGCGGGATCGAACTGGGCCGAGATCTCGGTCGAGCCGCGGAAGGTCCGCGAGCGCACCCGGCGGATGCCGGGGACCTCCATGGTGGCCTGCTCGAGCGGCCGGGTCACCGAGGTCATCATCGAGCGGGCGGGCAGCGAGCCGCTGTGGGCGATCACCAGCAGGCGGGGGAACTGGAGCGGCGGATAGATGTCGGAGGGCAGCGACGACACCACGAGCGCCCCGGCCCCGGCCAGCAGCAGGGTGACCAGGACGACGGCGCGCCCTTGGCGCTCGGCGACGCGGGCGACGTTCAATGTTTCGGCTCCGTCTTGGCCGGCTCCGTCTTGGCCGGTTCCGCCGGCGCCGCTTCAGCCTCGGTGGCCTCCACGGTGGCGCCGTCCGGCAGCGCCGTCTGGCCGCGTATCACCACCGGCTCGCCGGCGGCGACGCCGGAGAGGATCTCGGCCTTGCCGCCGGCCACCACGCCGACCTGCACCGGGCGGCGGTGGGCCTTCTTCTGCGCGTCGACCACGAACACGGCGCTGTCGGCCCCCTCCTGCACCAGGGCGTCGGCGGGCACCAGGACGGCGGCGCGGCGCTCCGGGCCGTAGATCTCGATCTCCGCCGCGAGCCCCGCCGGCCGGCGGGTGGGCACGTCGAACGCCAGCCGCACCAGGGCGGTTCCGGAGGTGGGATCGACGGACGGCGGGCGGGCGATCAGATGGGCCGCCTCGTCGGGAAAGCTGGCGCCGCGCACCCGCGCCGGGCTGCCGGTGGCGATCTTCCCCAGGTCGCCCGCGGGCACCGCGGCCTCGACCTGCAAGCGGGAGGGATCGATGACGCGCAGGATCGGCTCCGGAGCGCCCGGCGAGACGAGGTCTCCCGCCTGGTGCGAGCGGTTGACGACGACGCCGTCGAAGGGGGCCCGCACCACCGCGCGCCCGGCGAGCTGGGCGGCGGCCGCCGTGGTGCTGCGGGCCTCGGCGACGGTCGCTGCCGCCTGCTTGAGATCGCGCTGGGCGTCCTCCACCTCCTTGCGGGAGGCGATGCCGCGCTGCAACAGGGCGGAGAGGCGGGTCACGTTCTCCCGGGCGGTCACGAGCTGCGCTTCGCCCCGCGCCAGGTCCGAGCGCTTGGTGGCGGCGTCCGCCTCCAGGCTGGGGATCTGGAAGCGCACCAGCAGCTCGCCCCGCCGCACGCGGTCGCCCGCCCCCTTGGTCAGCTCGGCGATGCGGGCGTCCTGCGGCGGCACCACCAGCAGCTCGGCTCCGGCCGCCGGCTTCACCTGGCCGGTGGCGGCCACCACGGGGCGGATCGGCCCGGCCTGAGCCGTGGCCACCGTCACCGGCACGGCCGCCACGGTGGCCACGGCCTCCGGGGAGGCCTGGTGGCAGGCGGGGAGGGCGAGGAGAGCGATCGCGAGGAGGGCGAGGACGTCCGTAGGGTGCGCTGTGCGCACCTTCGAGGCGGTCATGGTGCGCACAGCGCACCCTACGGGCAATCCGGCGCGGATTCGTTCCCTTTTTGATTTCTCTCTCACGGCAGCGGCGCTCCGATCGCCCGCTCCAGGTCGGCGAGCGCGTTCTGATAGTCGGTCCCCGCCTGCACCGCCTGGAGGCGCAGGTCGTGCACGGATTGCAGGCTCTGGAGCAGCGCCACGAGGCCGGTCTGGCCCGAGCGGTAGGAGTCCTCCGCCATGCGCTCCACCTCGGCGGCCCGGGGGAGGATCTCGTCGCGGAAGCGCAGGAACGCCCGCCGCTGGGTCTCGGCCTGGGCGGCGGCGGAGTAGACCTCGCCGCGGATGCGGGCCGCGGTGGCCTCGCGCTCGGCCTGCAGGCGCGCCAGCGTCGCCTGCTCCAGGCGGACCTGGGCCCGGCCGTTGTTGAAGATCGGCAGCGTCAGGGTCAGCGACGCCCGCCATCCCCACTGGAAGTCGGGAGGGGAGTAGTGGGTGACGCTGGCGCCGGGGGTCACGTCGTGCGAGGTCTCGGCCCGCGCCAGCTCCAACTGGGCCCGCTGCTGGGCGAGGCCGACGTCGAGCGACGCCAGCTCGGTACTGGAGCTCTGGGCCAGGCGGACCGCCACGTCCGGCGGCGGCACCTGGCCGGCGTCCAGCCCGGCGGCCACCGTCAGCGGGCTGTCGAGCGGCCGGCCGAGCAGGGCGTTGAGGTCGGCCCGGGCCCCGACCAGGAGGCCGGTGGCCTTGTCCGCCTCGCCCTCGGCCTGGGCCGCCGCCAGCTCGGCCTGGAGCGCGTCGAGACGG
This sequence comes from Thermoanaerobaculia bacterium, assembly GCA_036402955.1. Classification (GTDB taxonomy): domain Bacteria; phylum Acidobacteriota; class Thermoanaerobaculia; order Multivoradales; family UBA5704; genus DATARR01. Next base: position 6,676 of record DASWRX010000263.1, on the reverse strand, counting down.
GGCACGTCGCCGAGCTCGAAACGGGTGCGCGCGGCGTCGCGGGCGCTCGCGGCCAGGCGCCGCAGCTCGGCGGTCTCCGCCGCCCGCCGCTGCGCCGCCGAGAGGGCGAAATAGGCGCGGCGCACCTGGTTGCGGGTGGTGGCGAACAGGCGGGCGATCTCCGCCTCGCCGCTCCGGCCCTGAGCCTCCGCCAGCCCGATCCGCGCCCGCCGCTTGGCGCCGCGCTCGATCGGCAGGGAGACGGTGGCCGCGTCCCGCGGATAGTCCTTCGCCTCCTCGAGCAGCAGCTCGGGATTGGGGCGCTGGCGCGCCACGTCCCCTCTCGCCCTGGCCTCCTCCCGGCCCAGCCGCGCCGCGGCCAGCGCCCGGTTCGCCGAGAGGGCGGTCGACAGAGCCTCGTCCAGCGTCAGGGGAGCGGCCGCCGGAGCGGCGGGCGGCTGGCCGTGGAGGGCCACGACCGACGTCAAGAGGGCGGCGAGAGCGAGCGAGGTGATCTTCACGAGGTCTTGGGTCGGATCGCGATCGAGAGGCCGGCCGGCCGGCTTCGGGGCCGTAGCATATGGCGTCCCCGGCGCTCCTGCAAAGCGAGCGACGCCCCGGTCCTGCCGTCGCGGCCGGACCGGGGCGTCTTTACCACGGGATCTGCTGCTTGGGGCTCAGCGGCCGGAGTGGTTCTCCTTCGCCGCCTCGCGGCGCTCGGACGCCGCGCTCTCGTGATGCTTGTTGACCACCTTGCCGGTGATCGCGTTGACGTTGACCTCTTCGATGCCCGACTTGCCGGGCACCGCGATGTCGAACGAGTAGATCAGCTTGCCGTGCTCCTTCTCGAGCTCCTCGGAGCGGACCTGGCCGTTCGGCACCTTGGCGAGCGCGGTGGCGCGGGCGGTGTCCAGGCTGATCTTGGCCTGCTTGGCCAGGTCGGCCGGCACGTCCGAGCGCACGGCGGTGGTGGTCTGGGTGGTCGTGGTGGTGGTCTGGGTCTGCGCGGCCTTGACCTGGGCCGTCTTGGCCTGGGGGGCGGCGAACAGGCTGCCGGCGGTCATCAGGGAGGCGGCCGTGCAGGCGACGATCAGGGTACGCTGAAGTTTCATGTCGTTTCCTTTCGGTTAGAGCGCCGCCCCAGGGATCTCGAAGTGGGACCAGTTGGAAGGCGGCACAGATTATGAATTGCAAGGCCGCTGCCACCCCTGACCACCCCTGAAACACCTGGATTTCGTCCTCTTGAAGGGACGTTTTGGCCGTTTTCAGTCCGCTTTCAAGCCAAACAGGCACGCAAGCTGCATCTTCACGCCTCGCCCGGAGCGGTCGCATCCGCCGGGCTCCCCATTGAAAAGGAGGGCTTCATGAAGATCATCCGGGGTACTCAGCCGGCCGGCGTCCTGCTCCTTCTCATGCTCCTGCTCGGCTCCGCCGTCCACGGTCAGGAGCCATCCGCGGGAGGCTCCGCTCTCACATCTCTTGAGACACCCGAGACTCCGGCGGCCGTCACCCCGCCGGTCCCCCTGTCGAGCTTCCCCCGCCTGGTGCTGATCGACGCCCGGGACGTGCTGGCCGCGCCGCTCTCCTGGAAGGCGCCGCAGTGGGAACGGTTCTCGCTGGGGGTCGCCGGAGTCGGCGTGGCGGCGCTCCTGGACCGGACGGTGCGCGATGCGGAGCTGCGCGACCACAACCATTTCACGGACCAGGTGGCCAAGGGCTTCGAGCCGCTGGGCAACGTCGCCGCCTTCGGCGTCCTCAGCTCGTTCTACCTGGTGGGGCTCATCCGCGACGACGCGCGGGGCCGGAACGTGGGAGAGGACGGCCTGATCGCCAGCGTGATCGCCGGCGGCATCATCACCCCGGCGCTGAAATTCGCCACCGGCCGCACCCGCCCGCGCGACGCCAGCAGGACCTTCGAGTTCAAGCCGTTCTCCGGCGCGTCGTCCTTTCCGTCGGGGCACACGACCGAGGCCTTCGCCGTGGCTTCGGTGATCGCGGCGCACTACGACTCGGGCTGGATCAAGGGGGTGTCCTACGGCACGGCGGTGCTGGTGGGTTTCGCCCGCGTCCACCACCAGGCCCATTTCCTTTCCGACGTCACCGCCGGAGCGCTGATCGGCGCCGCGACCGGGCGGGCGGTCGTCCACCGCAACGAAGCGGAGCGCCGCCGCCTCGCCATGGTCCCCCTGGTCGGGCCGCACGGCGAGCCGGGCATGGGGGTGGAGCTCAGCTTCTAGGAAGGAAGGTAGGAAGGTAGAACACGGACGAACACGGACTTACACGGACCGGCACGGACAGGGACGAGGAGCCTTCGATGTCCGTGCTCGTCTGTGTCCGCCCTCACCCCAGCAGCGCCCGAGCCAGCAGAGAAATCGCAATATCCAGGTGGCTGTCGGTCAGCCCGGGGCCCAGGATGCGGGAGCGGGACGGGCGGTCGGCCAGCCGCTCGCTGTAGCGGGCGTGGGGAAAGGCCCGGCGCATCTCGGCGATCAGGCGCGTGAAGTTGGCCTGCACCGACGGCTGGAGGTCCTTGCCGAACGAGCGGTAGTCGAGCGCCCCCGAGCGGAACGCCAGGGGCGGGCGCCCCTCCGGATAGAGGTGGAAGAACTCCTCGCGCGACGCCGTCGTCACCTTCTCGGTCGTGCGCACGGTCTTGCTCATCACCAGGCCCTGCGTGATCAGGGCGCGGCTCATGCTGAACTTCCGTTGCTCGGTCGTCTTCAGCTCGGTCTGCTCGTCCGCCCGCACGCCCCGCAGGAAGAGGCGGAGGTCCTGGAACGGGATCTCGACCGTCTCGCCGCGGCGGGAGGTGGCGGTCAGCCGCTGGTCATCGAGGTGGAAGCTGCGCACCAGGAAGCGCCGGGCATCCGTCTCGACGTCCTCCGCCGTCAGCAGGATGGGGGCGATGCCGTTCGCCCGCAGGCGTCCGGCGCAGGCCCAGGCGGGCTCGATCTCGCCGTAGCGGGCGACCACGGCCGGCCCGCCCTCGGGATCGGAGAGCCGGGCCCGCACCTCGTAGGCCGTCTTGTCGAGCGCCTCCGCGAGGGGAGCGGCCAGGGCCTCGCCGGCTCCCGGCGCATAGTTGATCGCGACGACGTGCACGGCTCCACTGTGCCCCCTCAGGGCTGCGGGGTCAAGCCCGCGGCCCGCGTCTTGCGGGCCGCCCGCCGCTGCCGCAGCCGGTGATAGAGGAAGACGCCGCCGCCGAGGAGGAGGATGAACCCGATGGCGTATTTCTCGACGGCCACCGCCTCGCCGAGAAACCGCTCCACCGCGCGGCCGAAGAAGTATCCCAGCAGCCCGATGACGCAGGCCCAGAGGGCGCAACTGAGCGCCTGGTAGAGCAGGAACGTGCGGCGGCTCATCCGCGACAGGCCGAAGACCACCGCCGAGGCGACGCGCAGGCCGTAGAGGTATTGGGTGATGAAGATCGCCCCCACGCCGTGGCGCTCGATGAGCTCGAGGCTGCGCTGGATCTTCTGCTCGAAATGGGGGAAGCGGGCCACCAGGCGGGTCCCCTGGCTGCGCCCCAGCCAGAACCAGAAGGCGTGACCCAGGTAGGCGCCGCCGGCCGCCGTGAGCAGCACGAGCGGCAGCGAGAGCTTCCCCCGCGACGCGAAGAAGCCCGCCAGCACGAGGATCGTCTCGCCCTCGAGGAAGGTGCCGGCGAAGACGGCCAGATAGCCGAAATGGTGGAGGAAGGCTGCCGGATGGAGAGGGTGCATGGGTCAGGGCCGCCGTTGCAATCGGCGGACCCGCGCAGCATAGCCCGGAATGGCCCGGCTCTATGGCGGCGCTAGGGGGCGTCTTTCGGCCGGCGCCGCTGGACCGAGATCAGGGTCAGCCCGAGGTCGTGGATCTTCCGCAGCACGCAGAGGAGGGCGCACTGGTCCGGCACGCGGCCGGAGATCACCGTCTCGCCGCGGGGATCGGCGGTGAGCTTCAGGCCTCCGAACCAGCTCGTCCAGTGGTCGTCGAGAGCCTCCTGGAGCCGGATCTCGTAGCAGTCTTCCGGAGCCTCGTTCTCGCCTGCCATGGGTTCGCCTCCGTTCCTATCGTCCACGCGATCAGGGTACGATGCAGGCACGAATCGGGCCATTCGCCGAATGGCGGATTTCCAGGCGTATCCAAGAACGGCAGCCCGCCCTTCCAGGAGGAGACGTGGTCGCAAGGCTTCACCCCCAGTCCGTGGCGCGGCTGCTGGCCGCTCTGTCGCTCCTCGCGCTCGCCGTTCCGGCCCGGGCCGCGGTCCCGGGGGCCGAGCGGTCCGCCCTCAAGGCCTTCTACAACGCGACCGGCGGAGCGCATTGGACGACCGCCACCGGCTGGCTCGGCGCGGCGGGGTCCGAGTGTTCCTGGTTCGGCGTCCAGTGCGACGCCGCGGGCGCCACCGTCACCGGGCTCGCTCTCGACGGCAATGGATTGGCCGGCGCTCTGCCGGCGGGCCTGTCCGGTCTGCCGAATCTCCAGATCCTCCGCCTCGGTCTGAACCAGCTCTCCGGTCCGATCCCGCGCCAGTTGGGCGGCCTCGCCAGGCTCCAGGACCTGGAGCTCCCCTTCAACCGGATCGCGGGGAGCCTCCCCGTGGAGCTGGGCGGGCTCGCGGCCCTCCAGATCCTCGACCTGGGCAGCAACCGGCTCGCGGGAGGCCTCCCGCCGCAGCTCGGCGGCCTGCGGTCCCTCACCTATCTCGACCTCTCGGGGAACCCGCTCGGCGGCGCCATCCCGGCCGCGCTGGGCGGGCTCGCCAGCCTCCAGACGCTCTATCTGGACGACGATCAGCTCACCGGCGCCATCCCGGCGGCGCTGGGCGGCCTCGCGGCGCTCCAGCAGCTCAGCCTCAGCGGCAACCAGCTCGCGGGCGCCATCCCCCCGGAGCTGGGGAACCTCTCGCAACTGATGTTCCTCGACCTGGAGCAGAACCAGCTCGGTGGCCCGGTGCCGCCGGAGCTGGGCAACGCCACCTCGCTGGTGGGCGTGCTCCTCTCCTCGAACCACCTGGGCGGGACCATCCCGGGCACGTTCCTCAACCCGCCGAACCTGGAGACCCTCTGGCTGGACCACAACCGGTTCACCGGCCCCGTGCCCTTCGAGCTGGGCGCCATCCCCACGCTGGACGACAACGGCGGGCTCGACCTGCGCTTCAACGCCCTGGCGACGGACACCGAGCCCGGCCTCTTGGCCGATCTCGACGTCAAGCAGGTGGGCGGGGATTGGACCAGCTCGCAGGCGGCCTCGGCGCCGTTCGATCCCCAGTTTCAGCTCGACGGGCTGGCCGACCGCCGGCCGGGCGGCTTCATGGTCTGGACGCTCGCGGTCGGCGCGGGAGCGCCTCCCCTCATCTTCTCGACCGACCACGGGACGGGGGACGTGGACCTCTACGTCCGTCTCGGCGCGCCGCCGACGACGGCGCAGTTCGACGCCGCCAGCGCGAACGCCGGCAGTCTCGAAGCGGTGACCATCAACTCGCCCAGGGCGGGGACCTGGTACGTCGGCCTGCGGGCCCGCAGCCCCTACACGGGGGTCACCCTGCAGGCCGGATCCCTGCGCGGGGTCTGCCTGCCGGGGGACACCAGCCTCTGCGTCAACGGCGGGCGCTTCAAGGTCGAGGCGACCTGGCGCACCCGCGACGGCCGCGCCGGCGCGGGCCACGCCGTGGCGCTCACGCCGGACACCGGCTACGTCTGGTTCTTCGATCCCGCGAACGTCGAGGCGGTGGTGAAGGTGCTGGACGGCTGCGCGGTGAACGGGAAGGTCTGGGTGTTCGCGGGCGGCCTGACCGACGTCCAGGTGGACCTCACGGTGACCGATACGCGGGCCGGCACGGTCCGCACCTATCACAACCCGCAGGGCACGGCCTTCCAGCCGATCCAGGACACCTCGGCGTTCGCGACCTGTGGGCCGCCGCCGGCCTCAGCCCCGGAGGAGGTCGCCACGGTGGCGGACCGGGCCGCCGCGGACCTGGAGAAGATCGTCCAGGAGGCCGCCACCTGCGCCGCCGGTCCCACCAGCCTCTGCCTGAGCGGCGGCCGGTTCCGGGTGGACGTCATCTGGAAGACCCCTGACGGCCGCACCGGCGCCGGCCAGGCCGTGCCGCTGACGGCCGACACCGGCTACTTCTGGTTCTTCAGCTCCACCAACGTGGAGATGGTGATCAAGGTGCTGAACGCCTGCGGCCTGAACAATCGCTTCTGGGTCTACGCGGGAGGCTTGACCAACGTGCAGGTCAACGTTACGGTCACCGACACCATGACCGGAGCCGTGAAGACCTACACGAATCCCCAGGGTGCGGCCTTCCGGCCGGTCCAGGACACGTCGGCGTTCCCGGCGTGCCCGTGAGGTGCGGTATGGCCACTAAAAACTCCCGTATCACGACCGTTGTGGATGAGGAGATTGCCGACTGGTTGAGGCAATGCTCAGAGATGGAGGGAAGGTCGATATCCGAAATCGTCCGAGACATCATCGCGAAGTGCTACGGTGATGAAAGCGAGCGCTTCTGGGCTCGCGAGGGGGAGGGCCGCTTGGCAACGTTTGACAGGCACACCGCTGTTTCCCACGTATCTGTTTACCGCCCCGAATTTTCAGTGAGGCTTGAGGAGTAGTCCGTAGGAGGGCGGTTTGGGGCTGCGGAGAATCGTGGTGAAGGCGGAAAGCGGGTTGACATTGCGTTGTTGACAGGTTCGCAGGAGGCTCATCA
>DASWRX010000262.1:0-20317 GCA_036402955.1 Thermoanaerobaculia bacterium | reverse complement strand
ATGCCGATGGCTTACCGGCTGCGGGGCCGTCTGGAGCCCGGAGCCCTCGCGGCCGCCTTGAGCGAGATCGTGCGCCGCCACGAGGCGCTGCGGACCCGGTTCGCCAATGGCGCGAACGGTCCGGTGCAGGTCATCGAGCCGGCGGTGGCGCTCAGCCTGCCGCGGGTGGACCTCGACGCGCTGCCGGAGACCTCGCGACGGCGCGAGGAGGAGAGGCTGCTGGCCGCAGAGGCGCTGAGCCCGTTCGATCTCTCGCGCGGTCCCCTCTTCCGCGCTCTCCTGCTGTGCTCGCAGGAAGGTGAATGGACGCTCCTGCTAGCCATGCACCACATCGTCTCGGACGCTTGGTCGATGGGAGTCCTGCTGCACGATCTCGAGGCGCTCTATGGCGCCGCGCTCGCGGGCCGCCCCTCGCCTCTGCCGGAGCTGTCGGTGCAGTACGCCGACTTCGCGGCCTGGCAGCGGGAGTGGCTGCAAGGGGAGGTGCTGGAGCGCCAGCTCGCCTACTGGCGCGAGCAGCTCGCCGGGCATCCGCCGGTGCTCGAGCTGCCGACCGATCGGCCGCGGCCGGCGGTGCAGACCTTCCGCGGGGCGGCGGAGCCGGTCATCCTGGGGGTGCGGCTCAGCGAGGGGCTGAAGGCCCTGAGCCGGCAGCGCGGGGAGCCGCTGTTCATGACCATGCTGGCGGGATTTCTGGCGCTGCTCCATCGGTCCACGGGCCAGACCGACCTGCTGGTGGGCACGCCGTCGGCGGGACGCAACCGGGCGGAGCTCGAAGGGCTGATCGGGTTTTTCATCAACACGCTCGTGCTGCGCACCGACGCCGGGGGCGATCCGGCGTTCGCCGAGCTGATCGGCCGCGCGCGGGAGACGGCGCTCGGGGCGTACGCGCACGGCGACCTGCCGCTCGACCGGATCGTCGAGGAGCTGGCGCCGGAGCGCAGCCTCAGCTACTCGCCGCTGTTCCAGGTGCTGTTCGTGCTCCAGACGGCGCCGGGAGAGCTGCCGCGGCTGCCCGGAGTGGAGGTCGAGCCGCTGCCGCTGCCGGGCGACACCGCCAAGTTCGATCTCACCCTCTCGCTGGCGGAGACCACCGAGGGATTGGCGGGCGATCTGGAGTATGACCGCGGCCTGTTCGACGCGGCGACGGTCCGCCGGATGGTCGGCCACCTGCGGATCCTGCTCGCGGGGGCGGTGGCCGATCTCGCGGTACGCCTCTCCGCGCTCCCGCTGCTCTCGCCGGCGGAACGCGGCGAGTTGCTGCTGGAGTGGAACGACCGGGCGCGGGCGTACCCGCGGGCGCCGCTGGTCCACGAGCTGTTCGCCGCCCACGCGCGGCGGCGCCCCGAGGCCGTGGCGGTGGCGATGGACGGCCGGCGGCTGACCTACGGTGAGCTCGAGGCGCGCGGCAACCGGCTGGCCCATCACCTGCGGTCGCTGGGCGTGGGGCCCGACGTGGTGGTGGGAGTCTGCGCGGAGCGCACCCTGGAGAGGGTGGTGGGGATCGTCGCGGCACTCAAGGCGGGAGGCGCATACGCCTCCTTCGACCCGGCTCATCCCCGGGAGCGTCTGGCCGTGGCGATGGCGGACGCCCGCACGCCGGTCCTGCTGACCGAGAGCCGCTGGCTCGACCGGGTGCCGGAGTCCGCGGCGACAGTGATCTGCCTCGACCGCGACCTCGAGGAGATGGCGGGAGAGGAGTCACGCCCGCCGGCGGTCGAGGTCGCTCCGGAGAACCTCGCCTACGTCATCTTCACCTCGGGCTCGACGGGCCGCCCCAAGGGCGTCGCCATCCCGCACCAGGGGCTGCTGAATCTGGTGCATTGGCACCACGAGGCCTACGGCGTGACGCCCGAGGATGTCGGCACACAGGTGGCGAGCCCGGCCTTCGACATGTCGGTATGGGAGCTCTGGCCGCTGCTCGCGGCCGGCGCGAGCACGTCGATTCCCGACGAGGAGACCCGCCTCTCCCCGGCGCGCATGCTGCGCTGGTGGGCGCGGGAGGGGGTCACCCTGGCCTTTCTGCCCACCCCCCTGGGCGAGGGGATCCTCGGGGAGGAGATCCCGCCGGATCTCGCCCTCGAGCTCCGCTGCCTGGTGGTCGCCGGCGACCGTCTGCACCGGGCTCCGAGCCCGGAGCTCCCCTTCCGGGTGTCGAACATCTATGGCCCGGCAGAGCACAGCATGGCGACCACGATGGCGATCGTGCCGCCGGCGGTGCGGGATGCCGCGGACGCCCGCGTCCCCACGATCGGCCGTGGCCTCGGCAACACGCGGATCTACGTTCTCGACGCCTGGCAGCAGCCGGTGGCCGTCGGGGTTCCGGGCGAGCTGTACGTCAGCGGCATCGGGCTCGCCCGTGGGTACATCTGGCGTCCGGAGCTGACGGCGGAGCGGTTCCTTCCCGATCCGTTCGGGGGAGAGCCGGACGCCCGGATGTACCGCAGCGGCGACCTGGTGCGCTGGCTTCCGGACGGCGATCTCGATTTCCTGGGGCGCATCGACCATCAGGTCAAGATCCGCGGCATGCGGGTGGAGCTGGGGGAGATCGAGGCGGTCCTCGGCCGGCACCCGGGTGTGCTCGAGGCGGTGGCGCTGGTCCGCGAGGACCGGCCGGGAGACAAGCGCCTGACCGCGTACGTCGCCGGCGGGGGAAAGGCGGCCCCGTCCGTCGAGGAGCTCCGCGGCTTTCTCGACCGGGAGTTGCCGTCGTACATGGTGCCCCAGAACTGGGTTTTTCTGGACGCCCTGCCGCTGACCCCCAACGGCAAGCTGGACCGGCGGGCGCTGCCCGCTCCGGAGCGCCCGGTCGAGGCGGCGGCGGTGACGCCGCGGACGCCGCTCGAGGATCTGCTGGCGGCCGTCTTCTGCCAGGTGTTCGGCCTGCAGAGAGTGAGTGTCGATGACAACTTCTTCGCGCTGGGAGGACACTCTCTGCTCGCCACGCAGGTGGCGGCGCGGGTGCGGCGGGTGCTCGGCATCGAGCTCGAGATCCGCACCCTGTTCGAGGCGCCGACGGTCGAGGGGCTGGCGCGTCGGATCGAAGCGATGCGGTACCGGGCGCCGGGAGCGGCCGCTCCCCCATTGCGCCCGGTGCCCCGCGGGGACGATCCGCGGCTGCCGCTCTCCTTCGCCCAGGCGCGGCTGTGGTTCCTGGACCAGTTGGAGCCCGGCTCGCTCTACAACATCCCGGTGATGTTCCGGGTGGAGGGGCGGATCGACGTGGCGGCGATGGCCGGCGCCCTGGCGGAGATCGTGCGACGCCACGAGGCCCTGCGGACCCATTTCGGGAAGGCCGGGGACGAGCCGGTCCAGGTGATCGCGCCGGCGGAGATGGACCTCGGCGTGGTCCTGCCTCTCATCGACTTGTCGGCGCTGCCGGCCGGGCCGCGCGCGCAGGAGAGCGGGCGGCTGGCGCTGGAGGAGGCGACCAGACCCTTCGACCTCTCCCGGGGGCCCCTGGCGCGCTTCGCCCTGGTGAGCCTCGCCGTGGACGAGCACGCCCTCTTCCTCTCCCTGCACCACATCGTCTCCGACGGCTGGTCGATGGGGGTGCTCACGCGGGAGCTGGGGACCCTCTACGCCGGGCTCACGGCCGGAGCGCCGCCACGCCTGCCCGAGCTGCCCGTGCAGTACGCCGATTACGCGGTCTGGCAGCGCGGGTGGCTGCGGGGCGAGGCGCTGGCGCGGGAGGTCGACTACTGGCGCGGCAAGCTGGGCTCCTCGCCGGCGGTGCTCGACCTGCCGACGGACCGTCTGCGGCCGGCGGTGCAGAGCTTCCGGGGCGGCGCGGTCTCGCGGCGACTCCCGCGGGACCTCGCCGGGCGGATCGACTCCGCCGCCCGGGAGCTCGGAGGGACCCCTTTCATCCTGCTGATGGCGGCCTTCCAGGCTCTCCTCGGCCGCTACATCGACGCGTCGGACATCAACGTGGGGACGCCGATCGCCGGCCGCACCCGGGTGGAAACCGAGGGATTGATCGGCTTCTTCGTCAATACCCTGGTGTTGCGGACGAGCCTGGCCGCCAATCCGAGCTTCGCCGGGCTGGTGGACCGGGTGCGGGATTCGGCGCTCGAGGCATACGCCCACCAGAACCTGCCGTTCGAGAAGCTGGTCGAGGCGCTGGAGCCGGAGCGGAGCCTCAGCCACTCGCCGCTGTTCCAGGTGATGTTCGTGCTGAATAACGGGCTCTTCTCCCTGGACATGCCGGGACTGCGGTTGAAGCCCTTCCTGCCGGCTCTCGGGACGGCCAAGTTCGACCTCCTGCTCGCCATGGGAGACCAAGGGGAGGGGATGGACGCGGTGCTCGAGTACAGCGCGGACCTCTTCGACGCGCCGACCGCCGCGCGCATGCTGGGCCAGCTCGAGATGCTGCTCGACAAGGCGCTGAGCGATCCGCGACAGCGGCTCTGGGACATCCCCCTGCTGACCGAGGGCGCGCGCGCGCAGCTCCTGGTGGAGTGGAACGACAACGCGGCGCCGGTCGCGCCGCTCACACAGTCCGAGCGCTTCGCGGCGATGGCGCGCCGCGTCCCCGGCCAGGTGGCGCTCACCTTCCGCGGTGAGGATCTCACCTACGCCGAGGTCGACGCGCGCGCCAACCGGCTGGCGAACCTGCTGCGGCGCCTCGGCGTCGGGCCGGGAGTGGCGGTGGGAGTCTGCCTCGAGCGCTCGCTCGCGATGCCGGTGGCGATGCTGGCGATCTTCAAGGCCGGCGGCGTCTTCCTGCCCCTCGATCCGGCCTATCCGGAGGATCGCCTGGCCTTCATGCTCGCCGACGCCGAGGCGCCGGTGCTGCTGACCGAAGAGACGCTGCTCGGCCTGCTGCCCGATTTCACGGGGATCCGGCTCATCCTCGAGAGCCTGGGCTCCGACCTCGAGCGGGAGGCGGCCGACCCGCTCTCCGCCGGCGTGGACCTGGAGGACCTGGCCTACGTGATCTACACCTCGGGCTCCACGGGACGGCCGAAGGGGATCGCGATGACCCACCGGGCGCTGGCGAACCTGGTCGCGTTCCATCTCGGCCGCGCGACCGGGGCCGAGGCCCGGACCCTGCAGTTCTCCCCCCTGAGCTTCGACGTCTGCTTCCAGGAGATGTTCTCCACCTGGGCCGTGGGCGGCACCGTGGTGCTGATCTCCGACGACGACCGGCGGAATCCGGAAGCCCTCCTGGAGATCCTGGAGAGCGAGCGGATCGGCCGGCTGTTCCTGCCCTTCGTGGCCCTGAACCACCTCGCCGAGGCGGCCGAGCGGCTGCAAGCGCGGCCCTCGCGCCTGCGCGAGGTGATCACGGCGGGCGAGCAGCTCCAGTCGTCGGACGCCATCGTCGGCTGGTTCCGGCGGCTGGGCGACTGCACGCTGGAGAACCAGTACGGGCCATCGGAGCTGCACGTGGTGACGGCGTTCCCGCTGCCGTGCGATCCCGGTGACTGGATGCCCCTGCCGCCGGTCGGCCGGTCGGTCCTAAACCTCCGGCTCTACATTTTAGACGCTTCCCAGCAGCCGGTGCCGATCGGCGTGGCGGGCGAGATCTTCCTGGGTGGTCCGCAGATGGCCCGCGGCTATCTGCGCCGTCCCGACCTGACCGCCGAGCGCTTCGTCCCGGATCATCTCGGCGGCGAGCCCGGACAGCGCCTCTACCGCAGCGGCGATCTCGCCCGCTACCTGGCGGGCGGTAACGTCGAGTTCCTGGGCCGGGTCGATCTCCAGGTCAAGGTGCGGGGCTTCCGCATCGAGCTGGGGGAGATCGAGGCGGTGCTGGTCGGCCATCCAGGGGTGCGGGAGGCGGCGGTCCTGGCGCGGGAGGACGGGACTGGGGGAAAGCGGCTGGTGGCCTACGTGGCGCCGGCCGTGCCGGAGGAGGAGCTCCGGGAGCTCGTGAAGGCGAAGCTGCCGGCCTACATGGCGCCCGCCGCTTTCGTCGGGCTGGACGCCTTGCCGGTGGCGTCCACCGGCAAAGTAGACCGGCGGGCGCTGGCGGCCATCGAGGTGACGCTGGGGCCGACGGAGGGCTACGTGGCGCCGCGCACCGCGGTCGAGGAGCTGCTGGCGGGCATCTGGGCGGAGTTGCTGGGGCGCGATCAGGTGGGCATCCGGGACGACTTCTTCCACTTGGGCGGTCATTCCCTGCTGGCGACGCAGGTGCTGTCGCGGGTGCGCCGCCTGCTGGGGGTGCAACTGAGCATCCGGACGCTGTTCGAATCCTCCACGGTAGAGGCCCTGGCCCACCAGGTCGAGCGGGCGCGCGAGGAGGCCGACCGCGCCGCGGGCTGGGCGCTCGCGCCGGCGGCGCGGGACCGGGCGCTGCCGCTGTCGTTCGCGCAGGCGCGGCTCTGGTTCCTCGACCGGCTGCAGCCGGGCTCGTCGGTCTACAACATACCGCTGGCCTACCGGCTGCGCGGCCGGCTGCGACCGGCTGCGCTGGCGGCGGCCCTGAGCGAGATCGTTCGCCGTCACGAGGCGTTGCGGACCCATTTCGCGGAGGAGGCGGAGGGTCCCGTGCAGGTGATCGAGCCGGCCGGAGCCCGCGCCCTGCCCCAGGTGGATCTCGGAGGCCTGCCGGAGCCGGCGCGCCGGGATGAGGAGGTACGGCTGACCGGCGAGGAGGCGCTGCGCCCGTTCGGCCTGGAACGCGGGCCGCTGCTCCGCACCCTCCTGGTGCGCTTGGCGGAGGACGAGTGGGTGCTGGTGCTGGCGATGCACCACATCGTCTCGGACGGCTGGTCGATGGGGGTGATGCTGCGCGAGCTGGAGGCGCTCTACGGCGTCGCGCTGGCCGGCCTTCCTTCCCCCCTGCCGGAGCTGCCGGTTCAGTACGCCGACTTCGCGGTCTGGCAGCGGGAGTGGCTGCGCGGCGAGGAGCTGGGGGGGCAGCTCGCCTACTGGCGCGAGCGGCTCGCCGGGCATCCGCCGGTGCTGGAGCTGCCGACCGACCGACCGCGCCCCGCGATGCCGACCTTCCATGGTGGCGACGCGCCGTGGAGCCTCGGACCGGAGACCTCCGAGCGGCTCCGGGATCTCAGCCGGCGGAGCGGAGCACCGCTGTTCATGACCCTGCTCTCGGGGTTCCTGGCGCTGCTCCACCGCTACACGGGACAGGACGACCTGCTGGTGGGCACGCCGCTCGCGGGCCGCAACCGGGTGGAACTCGAAGGCCTGATCGGATTCTTCGTCAACACCCTGGTGCTGCGTACCGGGGTGGAGGGGGATCCGAGCTTCCAGGAGCTGCTCGGGCGGGTGCGGGAAACCGCGCTCGGGGCCTACGCGCACGGCGACCTGCCGTTCGAGCGGCTGGTGGAGGAGCTCTCTCCCGAGCGCACCCTCGGCCTGTCGCCGCTCTTCCAGGTAACCTTCGCGCTGCAGACCGAGCCGGTGGGGTTGCTGAGGGTCCCGGGGCTGGAGGTCGCGGCGCTGGAGCTGTCGCTCGCGGTGGCGAAGTTCGATCTGGCCGTCGCCATGGCGGAGACTGCCGCGGGTCTCGAGGGGGCGGTGGCGTACAACCGCGACCTGTTCGACGCGGCGACCGCCCGCCGCATGGGCCGCCATCTGGAGATCCTGATGGCCGGGGCCGCCGCCCATCCGGAGGCCCGCCTCTCCGAACTGCCGCTGCTCTCCGCCGCCGAGCGCGACGAGTTGCTGCTGGAGTGGAACGATACGGCCGCGGCGGCTGATCCCGGGCTCCGCCTGCACCATCTCTTCGAGGTCCAGGCGGCGCGGACCCCCGAGGCGCTGGCGGTGCTGGCCGACGGGGGGGCTCTTACCTACGCGGAGCTCGACGCGCGGGCGGACCGGCTGGCGCGGCACCTGCGCGATCTGGGCGTCGGCGCCGAGATTCGTGTGGGCCTGTGCCTGGAGCGCTGCCTGGAGATGGTGGTGAGCCTGCTCGCGGTGCTGAAGGCGGGTGGAGCCTACGTCCCGCTCGATCCCGAGTACCCCGCCGAGCGCCTCGCCGTGATGTTCGCCGACGGCGGGATCCAGGTGGTGCTGACTCAGCAAAGGCTGCTGCCCGTCCTGCCCGAGCCCCGGCCGTTCCCGGTCCTCTGCGTGGACGCCGAGTGGCCGTCCACCGAGCAGCTCCCGGAAGCCGGGGCGGCGCTCCAGGCCGACGGCTCCGAGCTGGCCTATGCCCTCTTCACCTCGGGCTCGACAGGGCGGCCGAAGGGGGTGGCGATCCCGCAGCGGGCGATCGTCAATCACATGCTCTGGATGCAGTCCGAGTTCCCCCTGCGACCCGGCGACCGGGTCCTGCAGAAGACGCCCTTCAGCTTCGACGCCTCGGTGTGGGAGTTCTATGCGCCGCTGATCTCCGGGGCCACGCTGGTGATGGCGAAGCCCGGGGGACACCGCGATCCGGGCTATCTGGCGACGGCGATCCAGGAGAACGGCGTCACGATCTTCCAGGCGGTGCCGGCCCTTCTGCGCGCGATGCTCGATGACGGGCGGTTGGGGGAGTGCGGTTCGCTGCGCCGGGTCTTCTGCGGCGGCGAGGAGCTGACCGCCGACATCCAGCGCGATGTCTTCGCCGCGCTGGATGCGGAGCTGGTCAACCTGTACGGTCCAACGGAGACCACGATCGAGATCTGCTCGTGGCGGTGTCGGCGGGAGGAGGTCATGCGGCCGGCGCTGCTGGGACGGCCGATCGCCAACGGTCGGGTTCACGTGCTGAGCCCGGACGGGAACCTCTGTCCCATCGGAGTGCCCGGGGAGATCTCGATCGGCGGCGTGCCGGTGGGGAGAGGCTATCTCGGCCGGCCGGACGAGACGGCCTTCCGCTTCGTCCCCGATCCGTTCGGCGGCGAGGCCGGGGGGCGGCTCTACCTCTCGGGTGACCTGGGCCGCCGGCTGGCGGGAGGCGCGCTGGAGTTCCTGGGGCGTATCGACCACCAGGTGAAGGTGCGCGGCTTCCGGATCGAACTCGGCGAAGTGGAGGCGGTCCTCGCTTCGCATCCGGCCGTGACGGCTGCCGCGGTGCTCGCCCGCGGCCAGCAGCTCTCCGCCTATGTGACGGCCCGCCGGGAGGCCGCCGCGGTCCCGGCCGGGGACCTGCGAGGCTTCCTGCGAGAGCGTCTGCCGGACTACATGGTGCCGGCGGCGTTCGTCTGGCTGGAGGCTTTGCCGCTGACGCCCAGCGGCAAAGTGGACCGGCGGGCGCTGGAACGGATCGAGGTGACCGCGGAGCCGTCCACGGGGTACGTGGCGCCGCGCACGTGGATGGAAGAGGCGCTGGCGTATGTGTGGATGGAGCTGCTGGGGCTCGATCGAGTGGGAGTCCGCGACAACTTCTTCCATCTGGGCGGCCACTCGCTGCTTGCCACCCAGGTGGTGTCGCGGGTGCGGCGCCTCCTCGGGATCACCATCGAGATCCGCAGCCTGTTCGAGGAGCCGACCATCGAGGGCTTGGCGCGCCAGATCGAACGGTCACAGGAGGAGGCTGACCGCGCCACGGGCTTGGCGCTCGTGGCGACAGCGCGAGAGCGGGCGCTGCCGTTGTCCTTCGCTCAAACGCGGCTCTGGTTCCTGGATCGTTTGCAGCCGGGCTCCTCGGTCTACAACTTGCCGTTGGCCTGCCGGTTACGGGGCCGGTTGAAGCCGGGGGCGCTGGTGGCCGCTTTGAGCGAGATCGTGCGCCGTCACGAGGCGCTGCGGACCCGCTTCCTGGAGGAGCCGGAGGGTCCCGTGCAGGTGATCGAGCCGGCCGGAGTCTTTGCCTTACCGCGGGCGGACCTCGGGAGCGTTCCGGAGCCGGCGCGCGGAAATGAGGCGGCGCGGTTGATGGCGGAAGAGGCGTTGCGCCCGTTCGACCTGGAGCGCGGGCCGCTGTTCCGCACCCTTCTGGTGCGGGTGGAGGAGGACGAGTGGGCGCTCATGCTGGCGATGCACCACATCGTCTCCGACGGCTGGTCGATGGATGTCCTGCTGCGCGAGCTAGCGGTCCTATACGAGGCCTTTGCCGCGGGCCGTCCGTCGCCGCTGCCAGAGCTGCCGATGCAGTATGCCGACTTCGCCGTTTGGCAGCGGCGGTGGCTGAGCGGCGAGACGCTCTCTCGCCAGCTCGACTACTGGCGCCACGAGCTCGCGGGCGCGCCCTCGGGTCTCGACCTGCCGACCGACTTTCTGCGGCCGGCGGTGCAGACGTTCAACGGCGCAGACCGCTCGGCCGAACTGCCGGCGGAGCTTTCCGCCGAGCTCAAGGCGTTCTGCCAGCGCCAGGGGGTGACGCTGTTCATGCTCCTGCTCGCCGGGCTCGATGTCCTGCTCTCACGCTACTCGGGGCAGGAGGACGTGCTGGTGGGCTCCCCTGTCGCCAATCGCAACCGGGCGGAGACCGAGGACCTGATCGGTTTCTTCGTCAATACACTGGTCTTGCGGGCGCGGCTTGGAGCGGCGCTCACCTTCCAGGATCTGCTACGACAGGTCCGGGAGGTCGCTCTGGCAGCGTACGATCACCAGGATCTGCCGTTCGAGAAGCTGGTTGAGGAACTGCGGCCGGAGCGTGATCTCTCCCGGTCCGCCTTCTTCCAGGTGATGCTCTTGGTCCAGCCTTTGAGCCGGGAATTGCCGGGCGCCAGCGACCTCGAGCTCTCGCTGCTCGAGGGAAAATTCGACGTGGCGAAGTTCGACCTCTCGCTCACGGTAATGGACGAGGAGTCGGCCTTGTCGACGGTCGTCGGATACAACACCGACCTGTTCGAGGCGGTGACGGCTCAGCGGCTCCTCGGTCATCTCGGACGTCTGCTCGAGGAAATCGTGATCAATCCGGAGCGCGGCTGGCGGGATCTCCCCCTGCTGACGGAAGCGGAGCACGAGCAACTCCTCGGCGAGTTCAACGATACGGGCGTGCCGATTGGTCCTGGGATCTGTCTGCACCACCTGTTCGAGGCCCAGGCGGCGCGGACGCCCGAGGGATTGGCGGTGGTGGCGGCCGAAGGGGCTCTCACCTATGAGCAGCTCGACGAAAGAGCGAATCAGTTGGCGCGGTATCTGATCGATCTGGGGGTCGGCGCGGAAGTTCTCGTGGGTCTCTGTCTGGAGCGTTCCCTGGAGATGGTGGTGGGTCTGCTCGGGGTGTTGAAGGCGGGAGGAGCCTACGTCCCACTGGACCCCGAGTATCCCGCCGAGCGGCTGGCGCTGATGTTCGCCGATGCGGCGATCCAGGTGGTGCTGACGCAGCAGAGACTGCTGCCGGTGCTGCCGCTGTCGGCGGAATCCCGGCTGTTGCCGGCCCTCTGCCTGGATACTGATTGGCCCTCGATCGAGGCACGCAGCCGCGAGCTTTCAGGCTCCGCAGCGGAGCTCGAAGCTGACGGCCTGAACCTGGTGTACGTCCTCTTCACCTCGGGTTCTACGGGTCGGCCGAAGGGGGTGGCAATCCCGCAGCGGGCGATCGTCAATCACATGCTCTGGATGCAGTCCGAGTTCCCCCTGCGGCCCGGCGATCGGGTCCTGCAGAAGACGCCTTTCAGCTTCGACGCCTCGGTGTGGGAGTTCTATGCGCCGCTGATCTCCGGGGCCACGCTGATAATGGCGAAGCCCGGAGGACACCGCGACCCGGGCTATCTGGCGACGGCGATCCAGGAGAACGGCATCACGATCTTCCAGTCGGTTCCCGCTCTGCTGCGGGCGATGCTCGACGAGGGAGGCCTCGGGGATTGCCGGACGCTACGCCGGGTGTTCTGCGGCGGCGAAGAGCTGACCGGAGACGTTCAGCGGGATTTCTTCGCCGCGCAGGCAGCGGAGCTGGTCAATCTGTACGGTCCGACGGAGACCACGATCGAGATCTGCTCGTGGCAGCGCCTGCCGGAGAGGTCAGGTCGTGCGGCGCTGCTGGGCCGGCCGATCACCAACGGCCGCGTCCACGTGCTGAACCCGGACGGGGTTCTGTGCCCGATCGGAGTGCCGGGGGAGATCTCGATCGGCGGCACGCCGGTGGGGAGAGGCTATCTCGGCCGTCCGGAGGAGACGGCCGTCCGCTTCGTCCCCGATCCGTTCGGCGGCGAGCCTGGAGGTCGGCTCTACCGCTCGGGAGACCTGGGTCGCTGGGCTGGAGAGGGCGCGCTGGAGTTTCTGGGGCGGATCGATCACCAGGTGAAGGTGCGCGGTTTCCGGATCGAGCTGGGAGAGGTGGAGTCGGTCCTGGCTTCGCATCCGGCCGTGGCTGCGGCGGCGGTGCTCGCCCGGGGTCAACAGTTGTCCGCCTATGTAACGGTGCGCCGGGAGGCGGCTTCGGTCCCGGCCGAGGACCTGCGCGGCTTCCTGCAGGGTCGTCTGCCGGACTACATGGTGCCTTCGGGGTTCGTCTGGCTGGAAGTCCTGCCGCTGACGCCCAACGGCAAGGTGGACCGGCGGGCGCTGGAACGGATCGAGGTGACGGCGGAGCCGTCCACGGGGTATGTGGCTCCGCGCACGATAATGGAGGAGATGCTGGCGCGGGTGTGGACGGAGCTGCTGGGGCTCGACCGGGTGGGGGTTCGGGACAACTTCTTCCATCTGGGCGGGCACTCTCTGCTCGCTACTCAGGTAGCGTCGCGGGTGCGGCGCCTCCTCGGGATCATCATCGAGATCCGCAGCCTGTTCGAGGAGCCGACCATCGAGGGCCTGGCACGCCGGATCGAGGCCGAGCGGCAGCAGGTGCCGGAGGCAGCCACTCCGTCCTTGCGTCCGGTGCCTCGCGGGGAGGGCGTGCGGCTGCCGCTCTCCTTCGCCCAGGCGCGGCTCTGGTTTCTCGATCAATTGGAGCCCGGCCCGCTCTACAACGTCCCGGCGATGTTCCGGGTCGAGGGGCGGATCGACGTGGCCGCCCTCGCCGGCGCCTTCACGGCGATCCTACGGCGTCACGAAGCCCTGCGCACCCGGTTCGGCAGGATGGGCGACGAGCCGGTCCAGGTGATCGCGCCGGCGGACACGGATTTCGGCGTGGTACTGCCGCTGATCGACCTCTCGTCGCTGCCGGGAGAGCCGCGCTCGGGGGAGAGCCTGCGGCTGGCCCGGGAGGAGGCGTTGAGGCCGTTCGATCTCTCCCTCGGTCCTCTGGTTCGCTCCGTCCTGGTGCGCCTCGTGGCGGACGAGCACGCGCTCTTTCTTTCCCTGCATCACATCGTCTCCGACGCCTGGTCGATGGAGATCCTGCTGCGGGAGCTGGGGACGCTCTACGCCGGATTCTCGAGCGGCAACCCGTCGAGCCTCCCCGAGCTGCCCGTGCAGTACGCCGACTTCGCGGTCTGGCAGCGCCAATGGTTGCAAGGGGAGGTGCTCGAACGCGAGCTCGGCTACTGGCGTGGCCGGCTGGGCGGCGCGCCGGCGCTCCTCGAGCTGCCGACCGACCGGCCCCGTCCGGCGGTGCAGAGTTTCCGGGGAGGCACGGTCTCCAGACAGGTCCTGCCCGAGCTGGCGGCGCGGATCGACTCCCTCTCCAGTGAGTTGGGAGGGACACCCTTCATCCTGCTGATGGCGGTCTTCCAGGCTCTCCTCTGCCGCTATGCGAACCAGTCCGACATCAACGTGGGGACGCCGATCGCCGGCCGTAACCGAATGGAGACCGAGGGGCTGATCGGTTTCTTCGTCAACACCCTGGTGTTGCGCGCCAGCCTCGCCGGCAATCCGACCTTCACGGAGGTGGTCGGCCGCGTGCGGGAGGTGGCGCTCGAGGCGCACTCCCACCAAGACGTGCCGTTCGAAAAGCTGGTCGAGGCGCTGGAGCCGGAGCGGAGCCTCAGCCATACGCCGCTCTTCCAGGTGATGTTCGTGCTGCTGAACACCTCGTCCGCCTCCACTCTGCCGGGGCTGCGCCTGAGCTCCCTGCTCCCGGATCGCGGCACCGCCAAGTTCGATCTCCTGCTGTTCGTGGGGAGTGAGGACGGCGAGATGGCGAGCGGCATCGAGTACAGCACCGACCTCTTCGACGGGACGACCGCCGCGCGCATGCTCGAAGCGTTCCAGACGTTGCTCGACGGCGCCCTGGCCGATCCGGAGCGGCGGCTGTGGGATCTCCCCCTGCTGACGGAAGCTGCGCGCGCGCAGCTCCTGGTGGAGTGGAACGATACCGCCGCGCCCGTCCCGGGGCTCACCGCGTCCGAGCGGTTCGAGGCCCAGGCGCGCCGCCAGCCCGGGGAGGTGGCGCTGACCTTCCGCGGCGAAGACTTGACCTACGCCGAGGCCGACGCCCGCGCCAACCGGCTGGCGCATCTCCTGCGGCGGCTGGGCGTCGGTCCCGGGGTACCCGTGGGGGTCTGCCTGGAGCGCTCGCTGGCGGTACCCGTGGCGGTGCTGGCGGTCCTCAAGGCGGGAGGCGTCTTCCTGCCGCTCGATCCCGCGTATCCGGCGGAGCGGCTGGCGTTCATGCTGGCCGACGCCAGCGCTCCCGTGCTGCTGACGCAAGCGGAGTTGCTCGGCCTGTGGACCGGTTTCGCGGGGACGCTGCTCTGCCTGGAGACCCTCGGCGACGACCTCGAACGGCAGCCCGGGCAAGCTCCCGCCGCCGGGGCCGGGCCCCTGGATCCGGCCTATCTGATCTACACCTCGGGCTCCACAGGGTGGCCCAAGGGGGTTGCCATGACTCACGGGGCGCTGGCGAACCTGATCGAGTTCCACCTCGGCCACGTGACCGGAGCCGAAGCAAGGACTCTGCAGTTCACCCCCTTGAGCTTCGACGTCTGCTTCCAGGAGATGTTCTCGACCTGGGCGGTGGGCGGCACCCTGGTGCTGATCTCCGACGAGGACCGGCGGGATCCGGAAGCCCTGCTGGAGATTCTGGAGCGCGAGCGGATCAGCCGTCTGTTCCTCCCCTTCGTCGCCTTGCACCACCTCGCTGAAGCGGGCGAGCGGCGGGGCGCGAGGCCCTCGCACCTGCGCCGGGTGATCACCGCCGGCGAGCAGCTCCGGGCGTCGGACGCGATCGTCGGCTGGTTCCGACGGCTGGAGAGCTGCGCGCTCGAAAACCACTATGGGCCGTCGGAGACGCACGCCGCGACGGCGTTCCCACTGCCTCTCGATCCGGGCTGCTGGACGCCCCTGCCGCCGATCGGGCGGCCGATCCTCAACAGCCGGATCTACCTCCTGGACCCTCATCTGCAACCAGTTCCAATCGGCGTGCCGGGCGAGATCTTCCTAGGCGGAGCGCAGGTGGCCCGGGGCTATCTCGGGCGTCCCGAGCTGACCGCCGAGCGCTTCGTTCCGGATCCTCTCGGCGGCCGGGTGGGTGAGCGTCTCTACCGCACCGGCGACCTCGCCCGCTATCTGGCGGACGGCAACGTCGAGTTCCTGGGCCGTATCGACCTCCAGGTCAAGGTGCGAGGATTCCGCATCGAGCTCGGAGAGATCGAGGCGATCCTGACGGACTATCCGGGTGTCCGGCAGGCAGCGGTGCTGGCGCGGGAGGACGGAAGCGGCGGCCGGCGGCTGGTGGCATACCTGGCGCCGGCCGTGCCGGAAGAGGAGATCCGGGACTTCCTGAAGACGAAGCTGCCGGACTACATGGTTCCCTCCGCGTTCGTCGGGCTGGAGGTCCTGCCGTTGACGCCCACCGGCAAGGTGGACCGGCGGGCGCTGGCGGCCATCGAGGTGGCGCTCGGTCCGACAGAGGGCTATGTGGCGCCGCGCACCGTGGTCGAGAAGCTCCTGGCGGGAATCTGGGCGGAGCTGCTGGGGCGCGACCAGGTGGGAATCCGGGACGACTTCTTCCATCTGGGCGGGCACTCCCTGCTGGCGACCCAGGTACTGTCGCGGGTGCGCCGCCTCCTCAGGGTGGAGCTGAGCATCCGGACGCTGTTCGAGTCGGCCACGGTGGAGGCGCTGGCGCGGCAGGTCGAGCGGGCGCGCGAGGATGCCGACCGTGCCGCGGGCTGGGCACTCGCGCCGGCGGTGCGGGATCGGGAGCTGCCGCTGTCGTTCGCCCAGGCGCGGCTCTGGTTCCTCGACCGCCTGCTGCCGGGCTCGGCGGTCTACAACATGCCGACGGCTTACCGGCTGCACGGCAGGCTGGAGCCGGGGGCGCTGGAAGCCGTCCTGAACGAGATCGTGCGCCGTCACGAGGTGCTGCGGACCCGGTTGTCCGACGGCCTGAACGGTCCGGTGCAGGTGATCGAGCCGGCGGGTCCGTCCGTCCTGCCGCAGGTGGACCTGAACGGTCTGCCGGAGCCTGACCGCCGGCGTGAGGAGGCGCGGCTGACGGTGGAGGAGGCACGGCGGCCGTTCGACCTCGAGCGCGGGCCGCTGCTCCGCACCCTGCTGCTCCGGATGGGAGAGGGTGAGTGGGTGCTGATGCTGGCCATGCACCACGTGATCTCGGACGGCTGGTCGATTGGGGTGATGCTGCGTGAGTTGGAGGCACTCTACGGCGCGGCGCTGGCGGGGCTGGCCTCGCCATTGCCGGAGCTGCCGATGCAGTATGCCGACTTCGCGATCTGGCAGCGGGAGTGGCTGCGGGGCGAGGAGCTGGAGCGTCAGCTCGCCTATTGGCGTGGGCGGCTCGCCGGGCATCCGCCGGTGCTCGAGCTGCCGGTCGACCGGCAGCGTCCGATGTTGCAGACCTTCCGGGGGGCGGTGGCGCCGCTGAGCCTGGGGCTGGAGGTTTCCGGCCGGCTGCGGGATTTGAGCCGCCGCAACGGAGCGCCGCTGTTCATGACCCTGCTCGCGGGTTTCCTGGCGCTGCTCCACCGCTACACCGGGCAGACCGACCTCCTGGTGGGCACGCCGGCGGCCGGCCGCAGCCGGATGGAGCTGGAAGGGTTGATCGGGTTCTTCATCAACACGCTGGTACTGCGCACCGACGTGTCGGGAGACCCCTCGTTCGGCGAGCTGCTGGAACGGGCGCGGGAGGTGGCGCTGGGGGCCTACGCGCACGGCGATCTGCCGCTCGAGCGGCTGGTCGAAGAGCTGGCTCCGGAGCGCAACCTCAGCCACTCGCCGCTGTTCCAGGTGGTGTTCGCGCTGCAGACCGGGCCGGTGATGGCGCTGCCGCGGATCGCCGGATTGGAGGCGGAAGCACTGGAGCTGCCGCTCGCGGTGGCGAAATTCGATCTGACGGTCGCCATGGCCGAGGTGACCGAAGATCTCGCGGGGGTTCTGGAGTACAACTGCGACCTGTTCGACGCGGCCACGGCACGGCGCATGGCGAGCCACCTGCAAACTCTGCTCACGGGGGCCGCCGCCCATCCGGAGGCCCGTCTCTCCGAGCTTCCGCTGCTCTCCGCGGCGGAGCGCGGCGAGCTGCTGGAGTGGAACGACACGGCGCGGGAGTATCCGCGGGCCTCCCTGGTCCACGAACTCTTCGCGGCGCACGCCCGACGGCGTCCGGAGGCGCTGGCGGTGACCTCGGGCGACCGGCGGTTGACCTACGGCGAGCTGGAGTCGCGGAGCAACCGGCTGGCCCATCACCTGCGGTCGCTGGGTGTGGGTCCGGACGTGGTGGTGGGGATCTGTATGGAGCGCACCCTCGAGCGGGTGATGGGCATCGTCGCCACCCTCAAGGCGGGCGGCGCATACGCCTCGTTCGATCCGGCCTATCCGCCGGAGCGTCTGGCCCTGCTGATGGAGGACGCGCGGGTTCCGGTGCTGCTGACCGAGCGGCGCCACCTCGACCGGCTGCCGGAATCCGCGGCGGCGGTGACGGTCTGTCTGGGTACCGACCTCGACGGCCTGGCGGGAGACGAGTCTCGCCCACCGGCGGTGGAGCTGGACCTGGAGAACCTCGCCTACGTCATCTTCACCTCGGGCTCGATGGGCCGGCCCAAGGGAGTCGCCGTCCCGCACCGGGGGCTGCTGAATCTGGTGCACTGGCATCACGAGACCTACGGCGTGACTCCCGACGACCTCGGGACGCAGGTGGCGAGCCCGGCCTTCGACGCCTCCGTCTGGGAGCTCTGGACCCCGCTCACGGCCGGCGCGGGCACCGCGATCCCCGACGACGAGACGCGCCTCTCCCCGACGCGGATGATGCGTTGGTGGGCGGATGAGGGGGTCACCCTGGCTCTCCTGCCGACACCGCTGGCCGACGGCATCCTGAACGGAGGGATCCCGCCGGACCTCACTCTGAGAGTCCGCTACCTGGTCGTCGGTGGCGACCGGCTGCACCGGTTTCCGCGACCGGGTACCCCTTTCCTGCTGTCGAACATCTACGGCCCGGCGGAGCACACCACGGCGACCACGATGGCGCTCGTGCCGCCAGCGCCCCGGGACACGGCGGAGATCCGTGTGCCGACGATCGGGCGGGCGCTGGCCAATACGCGGGTCCACGTCCTGGACGCCCACCTGCGGCCGGTGCCGGTGGGAGTTCCGGGGGAGCTGTACGTGGCCGGCGCGGGTCTGGCGCGCGGATATCTGTGGCGTCCGGAGCTGACGGCGGAGCGGTTCCTGCCCGATCCGTTCGCCGCCCTGACGGGAGACTGCGGGGCGCGGATGTACCGGACGGGGGACCTGGTGCGCCGGCTGCCGGACGGCGACCTCGACTTCCTGGGCCGCATCGATCACCAGGTCAAGCTGCGCGGCATGCGGGTGGAGCTGGGCGAGATCGAGTCGGTGCTCGGCCGTCACCCGGGAGTGCGCGAGGCGGTGGTGCTGGTCCCGGAGGGACGGCTGACCGCCTACGTCGTCGGGGTGGGCGAACACCAACTCTCGATCGACGAGCTGCGCGGCTTCCTTGATCGCCAGTTGCCGTCGTACATGGTGCCGCAGGGCTGGGCACTCCTCGACGCCCTGCCGCTGACGCCCAACGGCAAGGTGGACCGGCAGGCTCTGGAGCGGATCGCGGTGCCGTCGAGCGCGCCGGAGCGCGAGTACCTGGCGCCGCGCACGGTGGTGGAGGAGGCGCTGGCAGGGGTCTGGGAGGAGTTGCTGGGAATCGATCGGGTAGGCGTCCGGGACGACTTCTTCCGCTTGGGCGGGCACTCCCTGCTGGCGACCCAGGTGCTGTCGCGGGTGCGACTGCTCTTCAGGGTGGAGTTGGGGATCCGGACGCTCTTCGAGGGGCCCACGGTGGAAGCCATGGGACGGTGGATCGATCGGATCCGCGAGGAGGCCGACCGGGCCGCGGGTCTGGCGCTCGCGCCAGCGCCCCGGGACCGGGAGCTGCCGCTCTCCTTCTCGCAGCAGCGCCTGTGGTTCCTCGATCGTCTGCAGCCGGACTCGTCGGTCTACAACCTGCCGGTGGCCTACCGGTTGCGGGGGCGTCTGGAGCCGTCGGCGCTGGCGGCTTCCCTGAGCGAGATCGCACGCCGCCACGAGGCGTTGCGGACCCGATTCGGGGAGGGGACGGACGGCCCCACCCAGGTGATCGATCCCGCCGCGCCCTTCGTCCCGCCATGGGTGGATCTAGGCGGCCTGCCTGAGCCCGCGCGCGCTGATGAGGAGTCGCGCCTGACCGCCGAGGAGGCGTTGCGCCCGTTCGATCTCGCGCGCGGTCCGCTGCTGCGCACGCTCCTGCTGCGACTGCGGGAGAGCGAGTGGGTGCTGGTGCTCGCGATGCACCACATCGTCTCGGACGGCTGGTCGATGGGGGTGATGCTGCATGAGCTGGAGGTCCTCTATGAGGCCGCGATCACGGGAGCGCGCTCACCCTTGCCGGAGCTGCCGTTGCAGTACGCCGACTTCGCGGTCTGGCAGCGGGAGTGGCTGCGCGGCGAAGAGCTGGAACGCCAACTCGCCTACTGGCGCGAGCGGCTGGCCGGACACCCGCCGGTGCTCGAGTTGCCGACCGACCGGCCACGTCCGGCGATGCAGACGTTCCGGGGCGCCTGGGAGCCACTCAGCTTGGGGCTGGAGGCGTCGGAGTGGCTGGGGGAGCTGAGCCGGCGCAACGGAGCGCCGCTGTTCATGACCCTGCTCGCGGGGTTCCTGGCGCTGCTGCACCGCTACACGGGACAGACCGATCTCCTGGTGGGCACGCCGGCGGCGGGCCGCAGCCGGATAGAGCTGGAGGGGCTGATCGGGTTCTTCATCAACACGCTGGTGCTGCGCACCGACGCGTCGGGGGATCCAGCGTTCGTGAAGCTGCTCGGGCGGACCCGGGAGATGGCGCTGGGGGCTTATGCGCACGGCGATCTGCCGTTCGAGCGTCTGGTCGAGGAGCTGGCGCCGGAGCGCAACCTCAGCCACTCGCCGCTGTTCCAGGCGATGTTCGTGCTGCAGACGGGTCCGATGATGGAGCTGCCGCGGATCGCCGACCTGGAGATCGAAGGCCTGGGGCTGCCGCTCGCGGTGGCGAAGTTCGACCTGACGGTGGCGATGTCCGAGACGGCCGGTGGTCTCGAGGGAGCCGTGGAGTACAACCTGGACCTGTTCGACGCGGCGACGGCGCGGCGAATGGCCGGTCACCTGCGGACGCTGC
>DASWRX010000261.1:0-4674 GCA_036402955.1 Thermoanaerobaculia bacterium | reverse complement strand
CTTAAGTATGCGCCGGGCTCGGCCCAGAAGATGCGCCTGGTGGCGGACCTGATCCGGGGCAAGGGCGTGCAGGATGCGGTGAACCTGCTCACGGTCACCAACAAGGTGGCGGCCCGGCACGTGCAGAAGTGCCTGAAGTCGGCCATCGCCAACGCCGAGAACCGGGAGGACCACGTGGACGTCGACCGCCTGTTCGTCAAGGAGGTCTTCGTCGACGGCGGCCCGATGATGAAGCGGGTACGTCCCGCGCCGATGGGCCGGGCGTTCCGGGTCCTCAAGCGCTACAGCCACATCACCATCAAGCTCGACACCCGCAAGGGCGACGGCAAGGGCAAGTAGGAGACGAACGTGGGTCAGAAAGTTCACCCGTACGGGTTCCGGCTGGTCTACAACAAGACCTGGCACTCCCGCTGGTACGGCGACGCGCACTACGCCGACACCCTGCACGCCGACCTCAAGCTGCGCCGGCGGCTGAAGAGCCGCCTCGGCCACGCCGGGGTGTCGGAGATCGACATCGAGCGCGCCGCCGACAAGCTGCGGGTCACCATCTATACCTCGCGGCCGGGCATCATCATCGGCCGCCGCGGGGCCGAGGTCGACAAGCTGCGCGACGACCTGCAGAAGGAGATGGGCCGCGAGGTCCACATCAACATCCAGGAGATCCAGCGGCCGGAGCTCGACGCGCAGCTCGTCTCCGAGTCGATCGCCGGCCAGCTCGAGCGGCGCGTCTCCTTCCGGCGGGCGATGAAGAAGGCGATGGAATCGGCCTTCCGCTTCGGCGCCAAGGGGGTGAAGATCATGGTCGCCGGCCGCCTGGGGGGCGCCGAGATCGCGCGCACCGAGTGGTACCAGGAGGGGCGGCTGCCGCTCCACACCCTCAAGGCCGACATCGATTACGGGTTCGGCGAGGCGCGGACCACCTACGGGGTGATCGGCGTCAAGGTGTGGGTCTACAAGGGGGATCTCCTGAAGGAGAAGGGCCGCCGCGCCACGGCGTAGCGCCCGGGCGACTGCAAGCTGGAGAAATGTAAGCCATGTTGATGCCGAAGAAGGTCAAGTTCAGGAAGCAGCAGCGCGGCCGGCGCAAGGGGATGGCGAAGGGGGGCGAGTACATCGCCTTCGGCGATTTCGCCCTCCAGGCGCTGGAGACCGGCTGGGTGACGGCGCGGCAGATCGAGGCGGGCCGTATCGCCATCTCGCGTCACGTCAAGCGCGGCGGCAAGGTGTGGATCCGGGTCTTCCCCGACAAGCCGATCACCAAGAAGCCGCTCGAGACCCGCATGGGCAAGGGCAAGGGTCCCCCGGAGCAGTGGGTCGCCGTGGTGAAACCGGCGCGCATCCTCTTCGAGCTCGAGGGCGTGCCGAGAGAGGTGGCGGAGCAGGCGATGCAGCTCGCCTCCGCCAAGTTCGGGATCAAGACCCGGTTCATCACTCGGCACGACGAGCTGAGGTGAGCGATGGCTGAGATGGTTGAGATGGCTGAGATGGTTGAGGTGAGACGATGAAGGCTTCGCAATTGCGTGATCAGACGATCGAGGAGCTGAACGACCGGGAGCGCGATCTCTCGGAGCAGCTCTTCGCCCTGCGCCTGCAGAAGGTCACCGGCCAGCTCGAGAAGCCGCACCGGGTGCGGCAGGTGCGCAAGGACCTGGCGCGGGTCCTGACCATCCTGCACGAGCGACAGGGAAAGTAGGAGCGAGACGACATGGCGGACACGATGGCGGATACGACGACGCAGACGGTGCAGGACGCTGCCACCTCCTCCGAGCGGGGACGGCGGCAGGTCAAGGTGGGCCGGGTGGTGAGCACCAAGATGGACAAGACGGTCGTCGTCGCGGTGGCGACCACGGCCACCCACCGGCTCTACCACCGGACGATGAAGAAGACGAAGAAGTTCCATGCCCACGACGAGGAGAACCGGTGCAACGTCGGCGACGAGGTGGAGATCGTCTCCAGCCGTCCGTTGTCGAAGACGAAGCGCTGGCGGGTCCGCGAGATCGTCAAGCGGGCCGAGTAAGGGGTTGAGACCATGATCCAGATGGGAACGATTCTCGACGTGGCGGATAATTCGGGCGCCAAGAAGATCTCCTGCATCCACCTGCGGGGCGGCTCGGCGGGCCAGTACGGCCGGCTGGGCGACGTCATCACGGCCTCGGTCAAGGAGGCGGCGCCCGACGGCACGGTGAAGAAGGGGCAGGTGGTCAAGGCGGTGATCGTGCGCACCGTCAAGGAGCAGCGGCGCAAGGACGGCAGCTACATCCGCTTCGACACCAACTCGGCCGTCCTGGTCAACGACGCCGGCGAGCCGATCGGCACGCGCGTGTTCGGCCCGGTGGCGCGGGAGTTGCGCGAGAGGCGGTTCATGAAGATCGTGTCGCTCGCGCCGGAGGTCATCTGAGATGAAGTCGAACGTCAAGAAGAACGACCAGGTGCTCGTCACGACGGGCAAGGACCGTGGCGCCCGCGGCCGGGTCCTGCGCGTCCTCGCCGGCGAAGGCAAGGCGATCGTCGAGCGCGTGAACATGATCAAGCGGCACACCAAGCCGAATCCGAACAAGGGCATCCAGGGCGGCATCCTCGAGCGCGAGGCGCCGATCCAGATCTCCAATCTCAAGGTGGTCTGCCCGGAGTGCGGCAAGGCCTCGCGCATGGGCCGCAAGCGGCTCGACGACGGGCGGGGCGTGCGGGTGTGCAAGAGCTGCAACGCCACCTTCAGCTAAGCGAACAAGGCGAATCAGATTATGGCGAAAAACGTGGCCAAAGACGCGGTGAAAGACTCGAAGAAGAAGGACAAGGGTGCCAAGGCGAAGGCCGCCGCGGCACCGTCCGGACCGGTGCGCGAGACCCCGGCGGGATACGTGCCGCGGCTCAAGACGCGGTACGCCGAAGAGGTGGTGCCGAAGCTGAAGAAGGAGTTCGGGATCGATAACGTCATGGCGGTGCCCCGGATCGAGCGGATCTCGCTCAACATGGGCATGGGCGAGGCGATCTCGAACATCAAGATCCTGGACGACGCGGTCGAGGAGCTGACGGCGCTCGCCGGCCAGCGCCCGACGGTGACCCGCGCCCAGAAGTCGATCGCGGCTTTCAAGCTGCGCGAGGGGATGCCGATCGGCGCCCGGGTGACGCTGCGCGGCAACCGGATGTGGGAGTTCCTGGACCGGCTGCTGTCGATCGCGCTGCCGCGGGTGCGCGACTTCCGCGGCGTGCCGACCAAGAGCTTCGACGGCCGCGGC
Organism: Thermoanaerobaculia bacterium; assembly: GCA_036402955.1. GTDB lineage: Bacteria > Acidobacteriota > Thermoanaerobaculia > Multivoradales > UBA5704 > DATARR01. The sequence goes on along the minus strand of DASWRX010000261.1, from coordinate 1,438 downwards.
AATTACACGCTGGGGATCCGGGACCATCTGATCTTCCCCGAGGTGGACTACAACCGGGTCGACCGTCCGAAGGGGATGAACATCACGATCGTGACGACGGCCGGCAACGACGAGCGAGCGCTGTACATGCTGCGCGAGCTCGGCATGCCGTTCACGCGCTAGGAGGCTTTGCGTGGCGACCACTGCGAAGATCGCGAAAGAGAGAAAGAAGCTGAAGTTCGAGGTGCGGCATCGCAACCGTTGCCGGATCTGCGGCCGCCCGCGGGGTTACTACCGGCAGTTCGGGCTCTGCCGCATCCATCTGCGGGACCTGGCGCTGCAGGGCTATCTGCCGGGCGTCATCAAGGCGAGCTGGTGAGGAGACTGGGCAAATGAGCATGACCGACCCGATCGCGGACCTGTTGACCCGGATCCGCAACGCGCAGATCGCCAAGCACGACCGATTGGACGTGCCGGCCTCCAAGCTGAAGCTGGAGGTCGTGAAGCTCCTCAAGGAGGAGGGCTTCATCAAGAATTTCCGGGAGATCGAGGGGACGCCGGTGGGCACGTTGCGCATCTTCCTGCGCTACACCCAGGACGGCGTTCCGGCCATCTCCTTTCTCGAGCGGGTGAGCAAGCCCGGCCGCCGGGTCTACCGCAAGGCGGACGAGATCCAGCCCGTGCGCAACGGGCTCGGCATCGGGATCGTCTCGACGTCGCAGGGTCTGCTGACCGACGCCCAGGCGCGCCAGCGGCGCGTCGGCGGCGAGCTGCTGTGCCAGGTCTGGTAGGAGAGACGCTTATGTCGCGAGTTGGAAGAATGCCGATTCCCGTGCCCCAGGGCACCAAGGTGGAGCTCCGGGACGGATGGTTCGTGGCCGAGGGCCCGAAGGGGCGGGTCGAGCAGGCCCTCTTCGAGGGCTATCCGGTCGAGGTGAAGGACGGCGTGGTCGAGGTCCAGCGGACCGGCGACAGCGGCACCGAGCGCTCGCGCCACGGCCTGCTGCGCGCCCTGCTCGCCAACGCGGTGCAGGGGGTGTCGGCCGGCTTCACCAAGCAGCTCGACATCGTCGGCGTGGGCTACCGCGCCGAGGTGAAGGGCCCGCTGGTGCAGTTCGCGCTCGGCTACTCGCATCCGGTCCTGTACGACATCCCCGAGGGGATCAAGATCGAGATCGACAAGGCGAACCGGGTGACGGTGACGGGCGCCGACCGCCAGAAGGTGGGACAGGTGGCGGCCGAGATCCGCGGCCTGCGCAAGCCCGACCCCTATAAGGGCAAGGGCATCAAGTACACGGGTGAGGTCCTGCGCCGCAAGGTCGGCAAGGCCGGTGGCAAGTAGTGGCAGGGATCAGCAAGTCAAAAGGAAACCCGAGATGAGCGATATCACGAAGCGGATGAAGGCGAAGCGGGCGCGCCGCCACAAGGCCCACCTGCGGGTGAGGAAGCGCGTGCAGGG
>DASWRX010000260.1:0-6665 GCA_036402955.1 Thermoanaerobaculia bacterium | reverse complement strand
TCTTCTCCGGCGGGAAGCGGAGGAGGCGATCCTGCCACTGCCGGTGATCCCAGGCGTGGACGCCGGTCTCGTGCCCCTCGTCCCGGGTGCGGCGGGCGATCGCGGGGAAAGCGGTGCCGATCGGCCGCGAGGGGAGGAGGGTGCCGGAGAGGACCGTGCGCCAGCCGTAGACTTTGGCCGCGCCGGTGCGGGTCATCTTCTGGAGGAAACCGGGGCGCAGGGCGTTGAGCACGGCGAGGCCGCTGCGGTCCGGGCCCATGGCGAAGTAGAAGGTGGCCCTCACCTCCTCTTCCTTCATCACCTGGAGCAGCCGGGGGACGCCGTCGCGCATGCCGTCGTGGGTGTCGACGTCGACTCTCAGGCCGAGGCATCCCGAGGGAAGGCCGGAGCTCACGGCCGGCGTACTCTCACCGGGCTGTCCTCCAGCGGCTCCACCTGGGGGGCGGAGCGCAGCCAGTCCTCCACGAAGGCATCGTAGGTCCGCTCCAGGGCTTCCTCGAGGGTGGTCGTGGGGTTCCAGCCGAGGAGGCTCTGGGCCTTGGTGATCGAGGGCTTGCGGGCCACCATGTCCTGGTATCCCAGACCGAAGTACCCCTCGGCGTCCATGGCCTCGATGCGGGCCGGCTGGAATCCGGGGAGGCGGTCGCGGTGGGTCTCGTGGAGCGCCGCGAGCTGAGCCGCCAGGTCGGCGATCGAGCAGTCGTTGTGCGGATTGCCGAGGTTGAAGATCTGGCCGTCGCAGACGCCGTCCGGGTTCTCGATGATCCGCATCAGGCCGTCGATGCCGTCCTCGACCCAGGTGAAGCAGCGCCGCTGGGCGCCGCCGTCGACCAGGTGGATCGGCTCGCCGGTCACCAGGTTGACGATGAACTGGGTCAGGACCCGCGAGGAGCCCTCCTTGGCGGCGTAGATGTCGTCCAGCTTCGGGCCGATCCAGTTGAAGGGGCGGAAGCAGGTGTAGCGCAGGCCCACCTGCTGGCCATAGGCGGCGATCACCCGGTCCATGAGCTGCTTGGAGCAGGCGTAGATCCAGCGCGGCTTGTTGATCGGGCCGTAGACGAGCGGGCTGGAGTCCTCCGAGAACTCGTCGTCCGGGCACATGCCGTAGACCTCCGAGGTGGAGGGGAAGACCAGCCGGCGGCGGTACTTGACGCAGTAGCGGACGATCCGCAGGTTCTCCTCGAAGTCGAGCTCGAAGACCCGCAGGGGATCGCGCACGTAGGTCGCCGGGGTGGCGATGGCGACCAGCGGCAGCACCACGTCGCACTTCTTGACGTGGTACTCGATCCACTCCTTGTTGATGGTGATGTCCCCTTCCAGAAAGTGGAACTGGGGGTGTCCCAGGGAGTGCTCGAGCTTCGAGGAGGAGAGATCCATCCCGTAGACGTGCCAGTCGGTCGTGGTGGTGATGCGGTGCGTCAGCGCGTTGCCGATGAAGCCGTTGACGCCGAGGATGAGGACGTTCATGAAACCTCCGGTCAGGAGCCCAGGCGCTCGCCGGGCGCGATGCCGGCGGCCAGCGCCAGAGAGACGGCGGGCAGCTCCGGCTGCCCTTCGAGTTGCAGGGTGATCAGGCGGACGGCCCCTTGAGCCGTGGCGACGACAATGCCGTCGCGGTCCACGGCGGTCACGGTGCCCGGCTCGGCGGACGGTGGGGAGTCCAGGGGCAGAGCCCACCAGACCAGGAGCTTGCGCCCACGCAGGGTGGTGAAGGCCCCGGGGTAGGGGTGGGTGACCCCGCGCACCAGGTTGTAGATCCGGTGGGGCGGCCAGCTCCAGTCGATGCGGCCGTCCGCGGGCTTGCGGCCGCCGCGGTAGGAGCCCAGAGAGAGATCCAGGGGGACCGGCTTCGCCGTGCCGGCGGCAAGGGCCGGGAGGGCGCGGTCGAGCAGCCGCCGGGCGGCCTCCTCCAGCTTGCCGTAGAGGGTGAAGGCGGTGTCGGCGAAGTCGATCGCCACCCGCTCCTGGTCCACCAGGTCGCCGGCGTCCGGCTTGGCGACCATGAAATGGAGGCTCACCCCGGTCTCCTCCTGCCCCTCGACCAGCACCCAGTTGACCGGCGCCCGGCCGCGGTAGCGCGGCAGCAGGGAGCCGTGGAGGTTGAGGGCGCCACGGGGGGCCAGCTCCAGCACCTCCGGCGGGATCATGTACCGGTAGTAGAAGGAGAAGAGGAAGTCCGGCCGGTGAGAGGCCACGAGCTCCCGGAACTCCGGGCTCTTCGGGTCCTCCGGATAGAAGACGGGCACCCCCCGGGCCTCCGCACGGGCGGCCAGGGAGTCCCACCAGACCTCCTCGCGGGGGTCGTCGCGATGGGTGAGCACGGCGGCCACCTCGTAGCCGTGGCGGAGCAGGGCCTCGAAGCCGAGGCAGCCCATGGTGTGGTATCCGAGCACCACCACTCTCATGAGGCCTCCCCCCCGCGGATCACCTGGCGAATGACGAAGCGGGGCCGGCGGCGCACCTCCTGGTAGATCCGCCCGACGTACTCCCCCAACAGGCCGATGGCGAAGAGCTGCACTCCCAGGAAGAAGAAGACCAGGGCGAACAGGGTGAAGACGCCGGACACCGCCCAGAGCTGCCCGTAGATCAGCCGGCCGGCGATCAGGACCAGGGCGACGAGGGTCGCGGCGACGGCCATCACGATGCCGATCCCCATGGTGACCCGCAGCGGCAGCACCGAGAAGCTGGTCATCAGGTCGAACTGCAGGCGGATCAGCTTCCACAGGCTGTACTTGCTGGCGCCGTGCAGGCGCTCGCTGTGGGCCACGGGGATCTCGGTCACCCGGCCGGCGAACAGGTCGGCGAGGACGGGGATGAAGGTGGAGATCTCCCGCGACGAGGCGAGGTGCCGGACCACCGGGCGGCTGTACGCCCGCAGCATGCAGCCGTAGTCGGAGAGCTGGACGCCGGTGGCGAGCGCCGTCATGCGGTTGACGATCTTCGACGCCACCCGGCGCAGCAGGGAGTCCTGGCGCTGGACGCGGATCGAGCCCACCACGTCGTACCCCTCCTCCATCTTCGACACCAGCTTGGGGATCTCCTCCGGCGGGTTCTGGAGATCGGCGTCGATGGTGACCACCACCTCGCCGCGGCAGACCTCGAAGCCGGCGAAGACGGCGGCGTGCTGGCCGTAGTTGCGGTTGAAGTCGACCACCACCAGATGGGGATCGCGGGCCGCCGCCTCGCGCAGCAGGGCCAGCGAGCGGTCGCGGCTGCCGTCGTTGACGAGCACGATCTCGTACGGCTGGCTCAAGGCCACCAGCGTCGCGGTGAGCCGCTCGAGGAGCTCAGGCAGGTTCGCCTCCTCGTTGTAGACGGGGACCACCACCGAGAGGTACGGGTCGGGCATCGATCCTTCCTTCACTTCTTCCCGGCTCTGCTTTCTAGGCCCGGGCGTGCGTCAGCACGTCCTTGACGGCGTCCACCACGTAGCGGACGTCGTCCTCGGTCATGTCGGGGAACAGCGGCAGCGAGCAGATGCGGTCCGAGGCCCACTCGGCCCTCGGCAGGCTGCCCACGACGCCGGGGTATTTTGACGCGTAGTAGGGCTGCGTGTGGACGGCCCGGAAGTGGAGGCCGGTGCCGACGTTGCGGGCGCGCAGGGCCGCCATGAAGTCGTCCCGGGAGATCCCGGCTTCGTCCAGCACCTTGACCACGTACAGGTGCCAGGTGTGGAAGTGGTCGTAGGCGGGGATGCCCGGCCGGCCGATCTCCGGGACCTCGGCGAACAGCTCGTGGTACACGGCGGCGAGCTCGATCCGGCGGGCGTTGAACTCACCTACCGAGGCGAGTTGGTGGATGCCGAGCGCGGCCTGGAGGTCCATGAAGTTGTACTTGAAGCCGGGGAGCACGATCTCCACCTGCGGCGTGCCGCCCTCGGCGTAGCGGTTCCAGGCCTGCTTCTCCAGGCCGTGGAAGCGCAGCGCGCGCAGCTTCTTGGCCAACTCCGGATCGCTGAGGGTCAGCATCCCGCCCTCGCCGGTGGTCATGTTCTTGATCGGATGGAACGAGAAGGCCGCCAGGCGATCGAACAGCCCCACGTGCTTGCCTTTGTAGAGCGTCCCCACGCCATGGGCCGCGTCCTCGAAGATCCACAACGAATGCTTGCGGGCGATCTCCAGCAGCGGGTCCATGTCGCACGGCGCGCCGCCGAAGTGGACGGGGATCATGCCCACCGTCCGCGGGGTGACCGCCGCCTCGACAGCCGCCGGGTCGATCTGCAGCGTGTCCGGATCGATCTCCACGAACACCGACGTGCCGCCCAGCACCTCGACCATGTTGGAGGTGGCGGCCCAGGTCATCGGGGTGATGATCACCTCGTCGCCCGGCTTGAGATCCAGGCCGATCAGGCCGATGTGGAGGCCGCCGGTGGCGGAGGAGACCGCCAACACCTCCGGCGCGCCCACATAGGCGGCGAAGTCCTTCTCGAAGCGGTCGGCCTTGGGCCCGGTGGTGATCCAGCCCGAGCGCAGGGTGTCCACCACCTCGTCGATCTCCACCTGCCGGATGGTCGGCCGGGAGAAGGGCAGGAAGGCGTCGCGCTTCACGAAGGGCTCGGTCATGGATCTCTCCCAATATCGCTGTCGACAGCGACGTCGACAGCCGTCAATCCCCGCTCCGCGGGGCCGGCGGGTGGTTGGTCATCAGCAGATACTTCTCCTGCCCCATCAGGATCATCCCGGCGGCGAGCCCCTCCCGCTCCAGGCGGGAAAGATTCTTGCGCTCCAGGACCAGGTAGACGGTCTTGCCGGAGCTCCAGAGCGGCCGGAACTGCTCCGCGGTGGGGAAGCGCCGGCCTCGCTCCTCCGGGGGCAGGTGGCCGATGCCGAAAGCCATCTCGCCTTCGTACCCGACGACGCCGACGAGCCGCCGGAGGTAGACCGGGAGGGTCTGAGGATAGCAGTGGTACGCGTAGACCTCGTCTCCCGGAGCCAGGCGGGGCGCCAGGAACCGGGCGATCGGCTCGGCGCTCAGGTTGAGGGCCACCCGCGGCCCCAGGACCCACAGGCAGCCGACGATCAGCGCCGGCGCCGCCGCCAGCAGGGCGAGACTCCGCGGACGACCCGAATCCCGGCGCCACCAGAAGGCCGCGAGGAGGCAGGCGGCGAGGGCCGGCAGGGCGAAGACGAAGAGGGCCGGGCTGAAGACGGCCGAGACGGCCGGCACCCTGCCGAACGACGCCCAGAGCAGAGGCGCGGCGAGCAGCGCCAGCGCCACGGCCCCGGCCACGCCGCCGGCGCGCACCCGCGCGCGGATGCGGAGGTCGCCGCTGTCCGCCGCGGAGAGCGCCAGGGCGATCAGCACGGCGAGCGGCGGCAGGGCCGGCAGGACGTAGGGCACCAGCTTCGACTGCGAGGCCGAGAAGAAGAGGAAGACGAAGCCGGCCCAGCAGGCGAGGAAGGTGCGGTGGGGCTGGTCCCGCAGCCGCACCCCGCGGAACATCACGCTGGCGGCGGGCAGCAGGCCCGACCAGGGGAGCAGGCCCAGCGGCACGATCGCGGCGAAGAACCAGAACGGCTGCTGCCGCTTCGCCTCCGCCGTGGCATAGCGCAGGAAGTGCTCGTGGACGAAATAGAACCAGAGGAAGTCCGGGTTGCGCCGGGCCGCCAGCACGTGCCACGGCACGGCCACGGCCAGGAACAGCGCGACCCCGCTCACCCAGGGAACCCGCCGCAGGAGCCGCCAGCGCCGGGTGAGCAGCAGGTAGAGGAAGATCACGGCGCCGGGGATCACGAAGCCGATCAGCCCCTTGGCGAGGGTGGCGAGGGCGGCGGAGACGAAGACGCCGTACCAGAGCAGCCGCTCCCCCTTGCCGCCGTCCCGCTCCTGCGCCAGCCAGAAGCAGGTCAGGGTGGCGCTCAGAAAGAAGGTCAGGGTCATGTCGATGATGTTGGCGCGCGACAGCGCGACCCACAGCGGCGAGGTGCCGAGCACGACCGCCGACAGCAGCCCGATCCGGTTGCCCCGCAGAGGTCCGCCCATCGAGCGGCCGAGGAGCCCGGCGAGCGCGGCGCCGGCCAGGCCGAAGAGGGCGGCGGCCAGCCGGCAGGCGGTCTCGCGATCGCCGAGCACGGCCAGCGCCGCGGCGTTCAGCCAGTAGTAGAGGGGGGGCTTCTCGAAATAGAGCACGCCGTTGAGGTGCGGCGTCACGAAGTCGCCGCGGACCAGCATCTCGCGGGGGATCTCCGCGTAGCGGCCCTCATCCGGCTCCAGCAGCGCCATGCCGCCCAGGCCACCGAAATACAGCAGCAGGGCCAGGACCGCCAGGGCGAGCCAGGGCAGCCAGGCGCGGAGTCGTTCGGCTGGCCTCACGGCGGCGGCGGACGGAGCAGTCTCGGGCATGGGATCGGTCGATCGGACGCGGAACGGCTTGCCGGGGCCACGGAGCCCCCCGGAAGAGTCAGGGAGTCTAGCGTATCGTCGCGGAAAGGCGGAAGGTCCCGCGGGTCCCGATCAGCGGCGATCCAACTCCCGCCGCAGCCGCGCGAGCTCGGCCTCGGCGGCTTCCGCCCGCGCCTCGGCGTTCCGCGCCCAGTCCTCGAGCTCGTTGTCCCAGGGCAGGCCCTCCCCGGTCCCGGCGTCCACCAGGCGCAACCCCGAGTCTTCCGGCCGCAGGATCAGCCCGGTCACGCGGCTGGGCAGCGCGCCGTTCACGGAGGGAGGGA
>DASWRX010000259.1:0-3638 GCA_036402955.1 Thermoanaerobaculia bacterium | reverse complement strand
CTTCAAGAGGGCCTGGTCCCGGGCCTGCCGTGCCGCGAGCCAGGCCGTGTGGAGAGAGCTCCAGGACGCCTGAGCCTGGATGGCACCTGATCTGCAACATTCAGGAAAAATGGCGAGCCCGACGAGCGATCGTCCTGACGGAACCGCGGCTCCAGTGCAGACGCTCGGCCACCGGCAGGCGATGGTGGTGTTCAGCGGGCTGCTGCTGGTGATGCTGCTCGCCGCGCTCGATTCGACCATCGTGTCGACCGCCCTGCCGACCATCGTCGGCGATCTCGGTGGGCTGGAGCACCTCGCGTGGGTGGTCACCGGATATCTGCTGGCGCAGACGATCGTGACGCCGGTCTACGGCAAGCTCGGCGATCTCTATGGCCGGAAGATCGTTCTGCAATCGGCCGTCGCCCTGTTCCTCGCCGGCTCGGTCCTGTGCGGTCTGAGCCGGACGATGACGCAACTGATCCTCTTCCGGGCCCTGCAGGGGCTCGGCGGCGGCGGTCTGATGGTGACCTCGCAGGCGGTGGTCGGCGACATCATCCCGCCGCGCGACCGCGGCCGCTACCAGGGCATCTTCGGCGCGGTGTTCGGCGTGGCCAGCATCGCCGGTCCGCTCCTCGGCGGCTACTTCACGACCCATCTCTCCTGGCGCTGGATCTTCTACATCAATCTGCCGCTCGGTTTTGCGGCCCTGGCGGTGCTGGCCGTCACGCTCCCCTCGCGGTCGGAGCGCCGCTCCCACGCGATCGACTACGCCGGCGCCGCCCTGCTCGCGGTCGTGCTGAGCGCGGTCACCCTGTTCTCGGATCTCGGTGGCGGCACCTATCCGTGGTCGTCGCCGCTGATCCTCGGGCTGATCGCCACGGGCCTCTTCGGGCTCGTGGTGTTCGTGGGGGTCGAGCGGGCGGCGAAGGAGCCCGTCCTGCCGCCACGGCTCTTCGGCGACCGATCGTTCGCGGTGACGTCGGTCGTCGGACTGATCGTGGGTTTCACGATGTTCGGATCGATCACGTACTTCCCGGTCTTTCTGCAGGTGGTGAAGGGCGTGAGCCCGACCGCGTCGGGGATGCAGATGTTGCCGATGATGGGCGGGATGCTGACGATGTCGGTGATCTCCGGTCAACTGATCAGCCGCACGGGACGCTACAAGGCCTTTCCCATCCTCGGCACGGGGATCATGACCGCCGGGCTGTTCCTGCTCTCGCGGCTCTCGCTGGGCAGCAGCGCCTATCTGACGTCGGCGTACATCCTGCTGCTGGGCATCGGCCTGGGCATGGTGATGCAGGTGCTGGTCATCGCCGTGCAGAACGCGGTCGACTACCGGGACCTCGGCGTCGCGACTTCGGGCGCCACGCTGTTTCGCCTGATCGGCGGCTCTCTCGGCACGGCGATTCTCGGCGCGATCTTCGCCACGCGCCTGACGGCGAACCTCGCCCGGCTGATGCCCGGCGGCGCCGGCGGACACCTGTCGGGCGCCGGCGGCATGACCGCCGCGGCCCTCGCCGGAATGTCGCCCGCGATGCGGGCGGCGTACGGCGCGGCGTTCACCGCCTCGCTCAACACCGTCTTCCTCGTCGCGGCCGGCGTGTGCGCGGTGGGCTTCGCCTTCACCTGGCTGCTGCCGGAGCGCCCGTTGCGGGCCACCGTCGCCGCCACGGCCGGCGATACGGGAAACGAGGCGGGCGAGGCGTTCGGCCGCCCCGCCGGCGAGGAGAGCGCCGAGGCGCAGCTCTACGGCGCGCTGGCGGCGCTCTCCGACCGCGCGGTGCAACGACAGCACATCGAGCGCATCGTCGCGCGCGCCGGTGAGACGCTGACTCCGCTCGCGGCCTGGCTCCTCACCCGGCTCGAGCGCGACCCGGAGCGCGATCTCCTCGCGGTCGGCGGCGAGCGGGGCATCGCCGCGGACCGCGTGCGTCTCGCTCTGGAAGAGCTGCGCCGGCGTGATCTGATCCAGGAAGACGGCCCGGGGCTCGCGCCGGGCCTCGCTCTGACATCGGCGGGCTGTGACGCGCTCGACCGGCTGGCCGCGGCGCGCCGTGCCCATCTGTCCGAGCTCGCCGCGGACTGGGACCCCAGCCGCAACCCCGATCTGGCGGCCTTCCTGACGCAGGCGGTCGAGCGCGTGGTGCCGGACGCCCACCGCGCTTGAAGCGCTGTCCAGGAGGGTGCCACCTGTTTCGGCACCTATCCAGGTCGGACACAGCAGAAGAGATCGCTGCGGGGGAGTGAGGCGCCCCCGGGATTCCGGCTGGAGCGCCCGGGGGAGCGGGTTCGGAGCTACAGGGTGCAGCGCGGCCCGGCCTGCGTCGGGCAGGCGTCGGTGCAAACGTCGGAGCAGGTGTTGGAACAAGGATTGCCGCAGGTCCGCAAGGTCACCACGCCACCGGCCACTCCTTCCAGCGTATCGTCCTGGAGCAAGCGCAGCGTCTCGCGGTGAAGGGACAGTTTCCTCTGGATCGCTTTTCTCATGTTCCCCATCCTTTCATGTGCCGTCAGTCATGTCGTTGTCACGAGAGAGCCGAGCGCTCCCTAGAATTTAGGGTGCGGATGGGGGCGAAATCGGGACCGGACCTGCGCTGAATTTCGACTCTCCAGTCCGCGAATCTGTCAGCCCCAGATCCCGTTGTAGGGCAGCCGCCACGATCGGCTTGGCCCAGCCCGGAGTTTGCGACAGATCCCCCGGGCCGACGATGCGTCCCGCCTCCACGTGCAGCACGAGGCGCGGAGCCGGGATCCCGCCGTCCTCGGGGTCCGCGTGAGCGCTGTTGTCGTAGACCCGCAGGGCTGCGAGAGAGGGCAGGAGCTGAACGAGGTTCAGGCGGCTCCGTTCGTAACGCTGTCGAACGACATCCTCGGGGATGGGATGGCCTCCCCGGCGGACGCGGGCCGCCACGCGTTCGAGGTGCAGCTCGGGGCTCTCGAGCCCCACGTACCAGATGAGGACCCTGATCCCGCTCTTCGCCGCCTCGCCGAGCAGGCGCGGAATCGTATTGCCACCGAGCGTGGTTTCGAAAGCGAAGTCGAGACGCTCCCGGATGGCGCGTTCCAGCAGAGCCCGGCCGTTCCGCCACGCGGCCGCATTGGCCTCAACCCCCGTCAACCCGGGCTGCGCGGCGATCAGTTGGCGAGCGGCCTCGTCAGGGTTGTAGTAGTCGGCGCCATGGGCGCGGAAGGCCGCACCGCCGATGCTGCTCTTTCCGGCTCCGTTGACACCCGCGAGACCGTAGATGCGCGGCGGCTGCGACAATCAGCGCCGCCTGCGTGCCGCCTCGGCCGCGGCTTGGCCGAGCGCGGCCGGATCGGCATCGAACGCCGCCTGCATTCCTTCCTTCGCGGCCGGGGTTTGCATGCGCTCGAGCAGGCCGTCGAACTTGGAGCTGAGCGTGTCGAGGGTCTCGGAACGCGCGTGGCTCAGGGACTCGAATTCCTCATAGGACAGCAGCACGGCTCTCGGCGTATCGTGGCGGGTGATCGCCACGGGTCCAGACCCGATGACACGCTCGAGGAGCTCGCCGAAGGTGTTCTTCGCCTGGGTGGCGGCGACCTCGGGGATCTCCACCAGCTCGCCCAGCCGGTTGCGAAAGATGTGGCTTGCCATCGGGCCCTCCTTGGCTGCTCCTCAGAATAGCACAAATGGCCAA
>DASWRX010000258.1:0-7805 GCA_036402955.1 Thermoanaerobaculia bacterium | reverse complement strand
ATCAAGGAGTTTGCCAGCGCTGGAGGGGAAGAGGCGCGGCGGTACGCACCGCCGCGCCTGATAGGGCAGGACAAGGTCACCGTCTGTGGTACCCCGGACGAAGACAAGGTTTCAACGTCCCACGTCGAGCGCGCCAACTGGACGCTCCGGGGCCACCTGCGCCGGTTCACCCGCCTGAGCAACGGCTTCAGCCGGAAGAAGGCGAACCTGCGCGCCGCGCTGGCCCTGTACTTCGCGTATTACAACTTCTGCCGGATGCACAAGAGCATCCGTATGACTCCCGCCATGGCCGCCGGGATCGCCCGTCGCCCCTGGTCGCTGGCGGATCTCCTGGAGGCGAGCCGGGCGGCGGCGTAGGTTTCTCACCGAAACCAATACCCCATGAGTGCCCCGAGGAGCCACATGGCTACCTCGCGGGCATTGCCGTCCCCCGTCTTCTTTATGAGCAAATAAAAAGAGAGGAAAGTGATTACCACAGTAAGAACGGCCTTCATCCAAGAGTCCATAAGCGCCCTCCCGTTTCCCCCACTTAGTGCTCCCCTCGGGCGCAAACGTGGCGCGATATTTCCCTTGCACGGGCGTAAGCCTCTGTAAATACGTACAGATACGAATGTCGATACCCGCCACCGGGCGAAATCCGGTTAGAGAGAAGGACGTAGCGTTCTCGATGCTGATCCCGGGGTTAGCCAATCGGCAACACTCTAAAACCCCACTACCCCGACGGCCCGTCGGAAGGTCCCGACGGCCCGTCAGAAGGTCCCGACGGCCCGTCGGGAGTTCCCGATGGTCCGTCAGAAGGTCCCGACAGCCCGTCGGAAGGTCCCGACGAGCCGTCTGAAGCGGTGGAAGCTAGCGGGAAGCGACGGACCGCGACTGCGCCGACCGCGAATGGCGGCTGTGGGAGGCGCGGGCGATCGTCGTGTGGTGGCGCGGAGAGACGTGGCGACGATGGCCATGATTGGCGGCGCGGACGACGCCGGACCGCCTGTGGCCGCTCGCGCGGTGACCGTGGCGATGGCTCGCGGCGACGGCGGCATGGGTCCGGCCCCGGCCGTGGCGGTGCCGGCCGCTCTTGGCGTAGCGGACCCGCGAGGAGGTCTCCCGCCCCGTCGACCGGGCGACCTCGATCTTCGGCAGCTCCTGGCCCGAGGCGACGTATTGCAGGTACGGGTTCGGGAAGACCGCCACGTGATAGTGCGGCGGGTACTGCTCGCGGGTGGCCTCGATCACGCCCTTGCCCTCGAGGTCGAGGAGCACGGTCTCGAGCCACTGCCGGCAGCCCGGGCTGTCGCTGCGCCGCAGGTCGACCGCCATGCCCGTGGGATGGACCGAGATCGCCGAGGCGTTGGGGGGCTGGCGACTGATCGGCCGGGTCAGGCTGGTGACGACCAGGGGCTCGCCGCAGGACTCGTGATACTGGTCCGCCAGGCGCTCGATGAACAGCTTCACCTCGGGACGCGCGTAGGGGAAGGACACCTCCTCGGTGGCCAGCTCGTAGTCCGCGTTCCCGGGGCAGCGCACCAGGACGCCCTGCTGGGCGTAGTCGCGGACGTCCCCCGCCGTGCGCAGGTAGGTGAAGTCGTGCTCGCGCGCCTCGTCGTTCTGCTTCATCAGCGACTCGTGCGAGCCGAGGAGACTCTGGGCGCGGATGGCCGGCGCGGCGCAGGCCGCCAGGGCGAGGATGGACAGGGCCGCGTTGCGGCAGAGGCGGGACTGGGGATGAATGGACGGGCTCTGCATGGGTAGTATCCGTAACTCCATACCGGTTGTGGGCCCCATGCGCCTGCGGCGCGATGACTGTAAATAAGAAACGCCAATACGGCCTTGTGAGGGTACCATAGAATCGCCTGATTTCAAGCCACTTTGCGTGCGCTTTCCGCGGGCGGGGAGGAAGTGGGGTTGCCGCGAGGGTGTGACCGTTTCCCCGCCGCGTGTACATCCTGGATATGGAACTGGAGACGGCGGTGAGGGAGCTGGCCCCCCAACTCCTCCGCTATTCGATCGGCAGGACCGGCGATGCCGCCCTGGCCGAGGAGGTCGCGCAGGATGCCCTGGCGGCCCTCGTCCAGCGGTGGCGCCGCCACGGCCCGCCGGACTGTCCCGCGGCGTTCGCCTTCGCCGTGGCGCGCCGGCGCGCCGGCCGGCTGATGCTCCAGCGCCGCCTGCTGGAGCCCCTGCACGCGCTGCTCGACGGCCACAGCCCCTTGCCGGGCCCCGACGAGCGCGCCACACTGAGCATCCGTCTCGGCCGCACCCTCGCCGCCCTGCGCAAGCTGCCGCGCCAGGACCGCGAGGCGCTGCTCCTGGTCGGGGTGGGGGAGCTCGGGCCCACGGAGGGGGCCCGGGTCCTCGGGATCACGGTCCCGGCGCTCAAGATGCGCGTGCACCGGGCGAGGCGGCGTCTGCGGCAGCTTCTGGAAGAGCGATTGGAGGATGGGGATGGACACCAGGACTGATCAGCGGCTGCGGGAGGCCCTGGAGCCGCGGCCGGAGGCGGTGGAGCGGATCGTGCGCGGCGCTCTGGAGCCGCGCCGGACGGCGAGGCCTTCGCGGCTGGTGCCGGCCGCCGCGGGCGCGGCGGCGCTGGCCGCTCTGGTTGCGCTCTGGGTCCTGACGCCCCGCCCCGCGGGGATGACGGGCAAGGGGCGCGAGGGGAGGGTCTCGATCGAGAACGTGGGCGGCGTGATGATCGTCCGCCACCGTGGGGGGGAAGAGGGGGGCCGCTGGGTGATCCGCAACGGAGAGCGCGGCACGGGCTCCCCGCCGTCCGGATCCGTCATCGTGATTCACGGAGGAAAGAGATGAAAACGACCTGGAAGCTGGGATTCGGACCGACGCTGACGCCGGCGCTGACATTGACGCTGCTGCTGCTCGGAGCGGCAGCCGCCTTGGCGGAGCCGGCGGACTGGCGCCGCAAGCTGGACGAGCGGATCGACATGAAGCTGACGGCCGCCGCCCCCGACGACCTGTTCCGCACCTTCGCCAAGATGTTCGGCGCCGAGGCCGTGGTGGACCCCGCCTTGCGCGAGCCGGTGTCGATCGAGCTCCACAACGTCCGCGCGCAGACCCTGCTCGACACGATCTGCGAGAGCATCGGCTGCCGCTGGAACCTGGAGCCCGGCAATCCGCCCAAGCTGCGGGTGACGCCGGCGCCGGCCGGCAAGCGATCGGGGGGGAACGAGGGGCAAGGAAAATCCTCGACGCTCAGAGACCCGATCGACCTCAGGGTGACCAAGGCCGATGGGCTGGACGTCCTGAAGACCTTCGGAGATCTCCTGGGCGCCGGCGTGGTGGTCGAGCCGGGGACCGCGGGCGAGGTCAGCCTCGACCTCGCGGCGACGCCCGTCGACCAGTGCCTGGACGCCGTCTGCCAGATCCTCGGCTGCGAGTGGAGTTACATGGAAGGCGGGAACGGGAAGAAACCCATCCTGCGGATCTCTCCCCGGCCGAAGAAGCGGTGAGCCGGCGCGCGGGGGCGGCGAGATCCCGCCCCCCGTGCCTCAGTCCTGCTTCTTGACGCGCGAGAAGAAGTCGGCCATCGAGCCGAAGCCCGAGCCGCTGGAGGAGACGGCGTTGCTGCGGGCGTAGGCCGCCTCGTCCTCGCGGCTGGCCCCTCCGCGGTCGCCGCCGCGATGATCTCCCCGGGAGCCACCGCCGCCGCCCCGGCCGCCGCCGCCGCTCCGGCCGCCGCCGCGGTCTCCGCGGTCGCCTCCCCGGTAGCCGCCGCGCTCGCCGCGCTGCCGCTCATCGCCGCCCATCGGGGCGGCGCTGGGACCGGCACCGGCCGCGGAGCCCGAGCCGCCGCCCATGGAGAGGGAGATGCGGCGCCGGCCCGTGTCGACTCCGAGCACCCTCACCTGCACCTCCTGGCCCTCCTGGACCGCCTCGCGGGCGTGGTTCAGCCGCCGGCCGGCGCCCATCTCGCTGATGTGGACCAGCCCCTCGAGGCCGGGCGTCAGCTCGACGAAGGCGCCGAACGTCTCCAGGCGCACCACCTTGCCGGTCGCCTCGGTCCCCTCGGGGAAGCGGGAGGCCGCGTCGCTCCATGGGTCGCTCTGGAGCGCCCGGCGGGAGAGCGAGATGCGCTCGGGGCGCTTCTCGTCCTTGCCCTTCTCGATCTTGATGACCTGGACCTCGACCTCCTGGCCGACGGTGAAGACGTCCTGCGGGTGGGCGGTGCGGCTGTGGCCGATCTCGCTGACGTGCAGCATGCCCTCGATGCCGCCGAGGTCGACGAAGGCGCCGTAGGTGGTCAGCGACGTCACCCGGCCGGTGAGCACGGCGCCGACCTGGAGCTTCTCGCGGGTCTCGGCGGCGCGCGCCTGCTGCTCCTCCTCGAGGAGCTGGCGGCGCGACAGCACGATGTTGGGGCCACGGCCGCCGCGGTTCCCCTCCTCCAGGCGGTTCACCTTGAACAGCAGCTTCTGGCCGACGAACTGCTGGGGGTTCTCGACGTAGCGCAGGTCGAGCTGCGAGAGCGGGCAGAACGCCCGCATGCCGAAGACCTGGATCTCGGCGCCCCCCTTGTTGAGGCCGGTCACCAGCCCCTCGAGGGGGATGTTGTTCTCGAAGGCCTGGCGGATCTCGGGAACCACTTCCGCCGCTTTCTTGCTCTTGCCGCCGCCCGCCTTGCGGCGCAGCACCAGGGCGCCGCTCTCGGCGTCGGTGCCGGTGACCGTGGCGTCGAGCGTGTCCCCTTCCTTGACGGTGAGGTTGCCCTCCGCGTCCTTCAGCTCGGCGGCGTTGATGCGGCCCTCGGATTTGCCTCCGAGGTCCAGGAAGACCCACTCGTCTCCGATGGACAGGACCTTTCCGCTGACCTTCTGGCCGACCGCTGGATCTTCGCTCTTCGCCGGAGCCTCCTGCTCGAACTCGGCCAGGATCTGGCCGAAGTCCTGCTTTTCCTGGTTTTCCTGATCGTTCATTTCGTCTCCACTGTGCTTTGGATTCCTGCGGCCCGGGAGCCTCGCGGACCGGCTTGCCGGGAGCTGCCGCTCCGGCGGGTCCGTGAAAATATCATGCCGGGAAAATTTTCAACCGATGCGGGCCGGCTGGAATTCCAATTTCGGGGGTCTGGGGGGGCGGGTGTGAGGGCTCCTTCCGTTTCGTGCAGAATAGCAGGCGTCAGGAGCCTTTCCAACTGTACGTACCATCGCTCCACTGGGGAATCGCATGAATGCACGTATCCTGCCGCTCCTTCTCGCCGGTCTCCTGGGGGCCGGGCTGCCGGCCCATGCGGAGGACACCGGACGTCTCCTGAAGGCGCCGCCACTCGATCCGCGGGAGGTCCACCTCGTTGACCTGCGCCAGATCACCCGCGGCGGCGAGAACGCCGAGGCCTACTGGGCTCCCGACAGCCGGGAGCTGGTCCTCCAGTCCACCCACCCTCCCTACGCCTGCGACCAGATCTTCCGCACGCCCGCCGACGGCTCGGGCCCGCTCACCCTGGTCTCCACCGGCAAGGGGCGCACCACCTGCTCCTACTTCACGGCCGACGGCCAGCGGATCCTCTACTCCTCGACCCATCTCACGGAGCCGGCCTGCCCGCCGCCGCCCGACCGCTCCCACGGCTACGTCTGGCAGATCGATCCCAACTACGAGATCTTCAGCGTCCGGCCCGACGGCTCGGACCCCATCCGCCTGACCGACAACCACGCCTACGACGCCGAGACGACCGTCTGCCCGAAGGACGGCTCGCTGATCTTCACCTCGACGCGCGACGGCGACCTCGAGCTCTACCGGATGGACGCCGACGGCAGGAACGTGCGGCGGCTGACCGACGCCCCCGGCTACGACGGCGGCGCCTTCTTCTCCCC
Source organism: Thermoanaerobaculia bacterium (assembly GCA_036402955.1). GTDB lineage: Bacteria > Acidobacteriota > Thermoanaerobaculia > Multivoradales > UBA5704 > DATARR01. Next base: position 1,989 of record DASWRX010000258.1, on the reverse strand, counting down.
CGACTGCTCGCAGATCGTCTGGCGGGCCTCCCGGCCGAAGAACCCGGCGGAGCTCGCCGACTACCGGCAACTGCTCGCCCGGGGGCTGGTGCGCCCCACCCAGCTCGAGATCTGGACCGCCAACGCCGACGGCAGCGACGCGCGCCAGGTCACCTACCTGAACGCCGCCTCCTTCGCGCCCTCCTTCCTGCCGTCGGGCCGGCGCATCCTCTTCGCTTCCAACTACGGCGATCCCAAGGGGAGGGAGTTCGACCTCTGGGCGATCGACCTCGACGGCACCGGCCTCGAGCGGATCACCTGGACGCCGGGCTTCGACGGCTTCCCCCTGGTGTCGCCGGACGGCACCCACATCGCTTTCGCCTCGAACCGCAACGGCACCCAACCGGGAGAGACGGACGTCTTCGTGGCCCGCTGGGTGGAGCCGCCGTCCGCTGCCGTGCCGGCCCTCCCGGAGACGGCCGCCGCCGGCCGCTACCGCGACGACGTGCGCTGGCTGGCCGACGACGCCCGCGAAGGGCGGGGGATCGGCACCGCCGGTCTCGACGCCGCCCGGCAATGGCTCGCCGACCGCTTCCGCTCGCTGGGGGTCGAGCCGGCGGGGCAGGACGGCTACTTCGAGAGCTTCGAGGTCCCGGTCGCCGTCGAGGTCCGCCCCGGCACCGCGGTGACCCTCGACGGCGCGGCCGTCGGCGCCGGCGGCTTCCGTCCGGCCTCCTTCTCCGCCTCGGGCGCGGCGTCCGGCGAGGTGATGGCGGCCGGCTACGGCATCACCGCTCCGGAGCTGGGGATCGACGACTACAAGGGGCTCGACGCCAAGGGGAAGATCGTCCTCCTCCGCCGCTTCGTCCCGGAGGGGAGCGCCTTCGCCGAGCCGGCGGTCGAGCGCCGCTACGGCGACCTTCGCTACAAGGCCTGGAACGCCCGCGAGCACGGGGCCGTGGGGGTCCTTATCGTGGACCTTCCCGCCGGTACATCGCCGGCCGCCGAGTCGCCGCTCCCCACCCTGGCGATCGACCCGGTGGACGCCGGAGGGGACGTCGGCCTGCCCGCCGTGGTGCTCGAGCGGTCGGCCGGCGCTCCGCTGTTTTCCGGCAGCCATCGTGCGACGCTCGCGGTGGGCCTGGACCGCAAGACCAAGCAGGCCGCCAACGTCATCGGCGTGATCCATCCGCAGGGGGCCGGCGCCGCCGACCGCCTGCCCGGCGCGCTGGTGGTCGGCGCCCACTACGACCATCTGGGGCACGGCGGCGCGGGATCGCTGGCGCCCGACTCGCACGAGATCCACAACGGGGCGGACGACAACGCCTCCGGCACCGCCGCCCTGCTCGAGGTGGCGCGGCAGCTCGCCGGCGAGCGGGACCGGCTGCGCCGCGACGTCTACCTGATCGCCTTCTCCGGCGAGGAGGAGGGGACGCTCGGCTCCACCGCCTTCACCCGCCATCCCACGGCCGGCCTGAAGACGGGGGACCTGGTCGCCATGCTCAACATGGACATGGTGGGGAGGCTGCGGGGGAACCAGGTGACGGTGCTGGGCGGCGAGTCGGCGGTGGAGTGGAAGGAGATCGTGCCGCCGGCCTGCGGGCGAGAGCTGCTGGAGTGCGCCCTCTCCGGCGACGGCTACGGCCCTTCCGACCACAGCCCGTTCTACGCCGCGGGCGTGCCGGTGCTCCACTTCTTCACCGGTCCCCACGAGGACTACCACAAGCCCTCGGACGACGCCGACAAGATCAACGCCGCCGGCGGCGCCCGCATCTCCGCCCTGGTGGCGGATCTCGCCGCCGCCATCGCCGACCGGCCCGACCGGCCGGCCTACAGGAGCGTGCCCGCCCCGGCTCCCAACGGCGACATCCGCTCCTACGGCGCCTCGCTCGGCACGGTGCCCGACTACGCCGGCGACGGCCGGCCGGGCGTGCTGCTCGCCGGCGTGCGGGCCGGCAGCCCCGCCGAGCAGGGGGGCCTGCGCCGGGGGGACCTGCTGGTCGGGCTGGC
>DASWRX010000257.1:0-2703 GCA_036402955.1 Thermoanaerobaculia bacterium | reverse complement strand
CGGGCGCTCGCGCTCGGCGGGGAGATCCTGGTGGCCTGCGGCTCGATCTTCCTGATCGGGGAGATCCGGAAGGGGCTGCGGGATCGGTTCGGAGTGCCGCTCCCCTACATCAACGGATCGTAGAGCGGGAACCGCTCGCAGAGGGCCCGCACCTTCCCGCGCACCGCCGCGTGGACCTCCGCGTCCTCGGGAGCGCGCAGGACCTCGGCGATGAAGTCGCCCACCAGCTCCATCTCCGGCTCCTTCATGCCGCGGGTGGTGAGGGCCGGCGTGCCGATGCGGATGCCGGAGGCGACCAGCGGCGGGTTGGTGTCGTAGGGGATGGTGTTCTTGTTGACCGTAATGTGCGCGGCGTCGAGCGCCTTCTCGGCGACCTTGCCGGTCAGCCCCGCCCTGGCGACGTCCAGCAGGAAGAGGTGGTTGTCCGTGCCGCCGGAGACGATGCGGTGCCCCAGGCCGGTGAGCCGGGCCGCGAGCGCCTTCGCGTTGACCAGGATCTGCCGCTGGTAGGCGCGGAAGTCGTCGGCGAGCGCCTCCTTGAAGGCCACCGCCTTGGCCGCGATGATGTGCATGAGAGGACCGCCCTGGATGCCGGGGAAGACGGCGCGATCGAGGTCCTTGGCGAACTTCTCCTTGCACATCACCATGCCGGCGCGCGGACCCCGCAGCGTCTTGTGGGTCGTCGTGGTGACGAAATGGCAGTGGGGGACGGGCGAGGGGTGGAGACCCGCTGCCACCAGCCCCGCGATGTGGGCGATGTCCGCCATCAGCAGGGCGCCCGCCTTGTCGGCGATGGCGCGGAAGCGCTCGAAGTCGATGGTCCGGCTGTAGGCCGAGGCGCCGCAGACGATCAGCCGCGGCCGCTCCGCCACCGCCAGGCGCTCGGCCGCGTCGTAGTCGATCGTCTCGGTCTCGCGGTCGACGCCGTAGGAGACCACGTGGAAGTCGCGGCCCGAGTAGGAGAGGCGGTGCCCGTGGGTGAGATGGCCGCCGCTTGAGAGGTCCATGCCCATCAGCTTGTCGCCGGGCTTCAGGAAGCCGAAGTAGACGGCCATGTTGGCCGACGTGCCGCTGTGCGGCTGCACGTTGACGTGCTCGGCGCCGAACAGCTCGCGGGCCCGCTCGATGGCCAGCCGCTCGGCCACGTCCACGAACCCGCAGCCGCCGTAGTAGCGCCGGCCGGGGTAGCCCTCGGCGTACTTGTTCGTCAGCACGCTGCCGGCGGCCTCCAGTACGGCCCGGCTGACGAAGTTCTCCGAGGCGATCAGCTCCAGACCGAAGTTCTGGCGCGCGCGCTCGTCGGCGATCGTCTGGTAGATCTCGGGATCAACGGCTTTCAGCGAGCGGTAGTCGGACATCGGCGATCAGGCCCCCTGCGGCTCCTCCGGGCCGCCTCCGCCCTCGTCTTCCGCGGGAGGGGCGGGAGCCGGGGCCTTCTTGGCCGGGGCCTTCTTGGCTGCGGGCTTCTTCTTCGGCGCCGCCTCGGCGGGGGGGACCTCGGCCGGAGCCGGGCTGTTCCCGGAGGCCTCGGCCGGCGGGGGCGGGACCTTCTTGACGGCGCGCTTCGAGCCGGCCGGCCGCTCGGTGCGGTGCGCGTCCTCCGTGGGGCGCTTCTTCAACCGCTTCGTCCGGCGGTGGCGCCGGCGCTTCAGCTCTCGATCTCGCTCTCTCATGTCCTCTCCTTGGACCGAGCTCGCCCGGCCTCGCCCATGGATGATCTCGTCGCTTTCGGGCGGTGCCAGCTTGCCGCACGCGCCGCCCGGATGTCAAGAAAAACAGAGGACTTCCGGCTCCAGCGGCGGCCGGGAAATCCCCTACAGCGGAATGTTGCCGTGCTTTTTCGGCGGCACGCTCGCCCGCTTCGACCCGAGCTGCCGCAGGGCGCGCACGATCTCGGGCCGCGTCCGGCGCGGCTCGATAATGGCGTCCACGAACCCGCGCTCGGCGGCGATGTAGGGATTCGAGAACTTCGCCCGGTACTCCGCCACCTTCTCCGCCCGCACTTGGCGGGCCTCTTCGCCGGCCTCCTCCAGCTCGCGCCGGTAGAGGATGTTGACCGCTCCCTCCGGCCCCATCACGGCGATCTCGGCCGTGGGGTAGGCGAAATTGACGTCCGTCCGCAGGTGCTTGCTCGACATGACGCAGTAGGCGCCGCCGTACGCCTTGCGGGTGATGACGGTGACCTTCGGCACCGTCGCCTCCGCGTAGGCATAGAGGAGTTTCGCGCCGTGCTTGATGATGCCGCCGAACTCCTGGGCCGTGCCGGGAAGGAACCCCGGGACGTCCTCGAAGGTGACGAGCGGAATGTTGAACGCGTCGCAGAAACGCACGAAACGCGCCCCCTTGAGCGAGGCGTCGATGTCGAGCACGCCCGCCAGGTATGCCGGCTGGTTGGCGACGATGCCGACGCTGCGGTTGCCGATGCGGGCGAAGCCCACCACGAGGTTGCGCGCGTAGCGGGCGTGGATCTCGAAGAACCGGCCGTCGTCGACCACCGCCGTGATGAGGTGCTTGATGTCGTACGGCTTGTTGGGGTCCTCGGGCACCAGGGTGTCGAGCGCCTCGGACTCGCGGTTCGGGTCGTCCTCGCTGGCGCCGGGCGGCGGATCGTCGAGATTGTTGCTGGGCAGGTAGGAGAGCAGCTCGCGGAGGGCGGCGAGGCAGGCGGCGTCGTTGGGCACCGTCACGTGGCAGACGCCGCTC